>NZ_JAHXNQ010000027.1:0-49452 GCF_023148575.1 Pseudomonas sp. EYE_354 | reverse complement strand
GACGGAACAACAGCACCAGAACCAAGAGGCCGAACGCCACGACGTCCTTGTACTGGTCGCCGAAGATATCGGCACCAAAGGCCTCGGCCACACCCAGCACCAGCCCGCCGAGCATCGCGCCCGGAATGCTGCCGATGCCGCCCAATACCGCCGCGGTAAAGGCTTTGAGGCCCACCAGGAAACCGGCGTTGGGGTTGATCACGCCGTACTGCATGCTCAGCAGTACCGCCGCGACGGCTGCCAGCGCGGCACCGATCACGAAGGTCAGCGCAATGATGTTGTTGGTGTTGATGCCCAGCAGGTTGGCCATCTTGATGTCTTCAGCGCACGCCCGGCAGGCGCGGCCCAGACGGGAGCGGGAGATGAACAGGGTCAGGCCCAGCATGGCCACCAGGGTGACGACGAAGACCAGGATTTGCATGTAGGAAATCAGGACTTCTTCCGCGCCACCCGGACCGAAGGAGAAGCTCCCCGGAATCAGGTTGGGGATGGATTTATCCTTGGAGTCCTGGGACAGCAATACGGTGTTCTGCAGGAAAATCGACATGCCGATGGCGGAAATCAGCGGGATCAAACGGTTGCTGCCACGCAGGGGGCGGTAGGCAACGCGCTCGATACTGTAGCCATAGGCACTGGTTACGACGATCGACGCAAGGAACGCGGCGGTCATCAACAGCGGCAGGGAGTGGATACCCATCATGGCCAGCCCGGCAAGGGCGATGAAGGCCACGTAGGAACCAATCATGTACACCTCGCCATGGGCGAAGTTGATCATTCCAATGATGCCGTAAACCATTGTGTAGCCAATGGCTATCAAGGCATAGGTGCTGCCAATGGTCAGGCCATTAACCAGCTGTTGGAAAAAATGATAGATCTCAGGCATTACAGCGCTCCTAAAAACCCGATACGCATTTCACTGGTGGAGTCATGTTCCGGCCCTGGGCTGTGTTCTGTGAGCACATTTGCACAAAGCGTTTGCCAGCGAACCGCTGGTGACGGTTTTAAGATTTTCAGGTGAGCCAGCGCCCGGATCGCGGGTGACAGGCCCATAAACCTCGTAAAACAAAGCCCACTGCTTTCACAGTGGGCTTGTAGGACCAGTAACGCCTGGCTTACTGAGGGGAAACTTCGGTTTTAGGTTTGCCGAAGTGCCATTCGTAGACCACGAACTTGAAGTCCTTCAGGTCGCCCTTGGCGTCGAAGCTCAGATCGCCGGTAGGGGTCTTGAAGGTGCCCGCGCGGATGGCTTCGGCCACTTTGGCGGTGTCTTCGCTCTTGGCGGCTTTGATACCGCCGGCGATGACTTCAACAGCCGAGTAGGCCGGGAACACGAATGGACCGGTCGGGTCCTGCTTCTTCTTGGTGAACTCGTCAACGATGGCTTTGTTGGCCGGGTCGGTGTCGAAGGATTTAGGCAGGGTGACCAGCAGGCCTTCGGAAGCGCCTTGGGCGATTTGCGAGATGGAATCGTTGCCGACGCCTTCCGGACCCATGAACTTGGCATTCAGGCCTTTTTCCTTGGACTGGCGCAGGATCAGGCCCAGCTCAGGGTGGTAGCCGCCGTAGTAGACGAAGTCGACGTTGGCTTGCTTGAGCTTCTGGATGACCGAGGAGAAGTCCTTGTCACCGGCGTTCAGGCCTTCGAAGACGGCAACTTTCACGCCTTTCTTCTCAAGAGTCTGCTTGACCGCAGTGGCGATACCTTCACCGTATTGTTGCTTGTCGTGCAGCACCGCAACGATTTTCGGCTTGACGTGGTCGGCGATGTAGTTGCCGGCCGCCGGGCCCTGAGCGCTGTCCAGACCGATGGTGCGGAAAACCAGTTTGTAGCCTCGGGCGGTGATTTCCGGGCTGGTGGCAGCCGGGGTAATCATGATCACGCCTTCGTCTTCATAAATGTCGGACGCTGGCTGAGTGGAGCTGGAGCAGAGGTGACCGACCACGAACTTGACGCCGTCGTTGACCACTTTGTTGGCCACGGCAACCGCTTGTTTAGGATCGCAAGCGTCGTCGTATTCCTCGGCCTCGAGCATCTTGCCGTCGACGCCGCCCTTGGCGTTGATGTCGGCGATGGCCTGCTTGGCACCCATGAATTGCATGTCGCCGTACTGCGTTACAGGACCGGTCTTAGGACCGGCGATGCCGATCTTGATGGTGTCGGCTGCGAACGAATGGCCGGCAACCCCAGCCAGGACCATAGCGGCAAACAGTTTGGAAATCTGCTTAGTAGCCTTATTCATAGTGCTCCACTCTTACTGTTGTATTTTTTATAGTTCTAGCGGCCTTGTGAGCTGCAGAACCGGATCAGATATTTCGGATATCCCCCCGGCAGTGCCCTGGCAACTGTACCGGTACAGTGTAGAGCGCCGGTTGATCGCTTGAAAAGCTGGCTGCTGGGGGCAAAACCCGGACGTGTCGCATAAATGAAAGAAAAAGACAGAATGGCGGCGGGGTGATGCCAGACGTTCGGGCAATCCTTGGCTTTCCTGACACTTTCTCTCGGTGACTCAATTGCAACTGGGTTTTTCTGCCTGGGTTGCGACGTTATGATTGCGCCGATTTTTTTCCCAAGGTGAATCCCATGACACAAGAACCTAGCACCCTCTATGCCAAGCTGCTCGGTGAAACTGCCGAAATTTCCTGGAAGGAGCTTGAACCGTTCTTTGCCAAGGGTGCCCTATTGTGGGTCGACGCCGGCCTGGATTTGATCGAAGCCGCCGAGGGAATGGCCGAAGATAACCGCGAGAAAGTGGCTGCCTGGCTGGCCTCGGGTAGCCTGGCCGAAGTGTCTGCCACGCGGGCATTGGACCTGGTTGAGCGTGATCCGAGCCTGTGGGCGGTGGTGGTTTTGCCGTGGATTCTGATCCAGGAAAGGGCGGCGTAGGAATTCTCTGCACGAAAAAGGTGCATGTCATGCGCCCTTGCAAGTGTGTAGCGGAGTAACCGCCGACGCCGTGATGGCACCTTGCCGTAGAGAAAGGTCACAGGTGAGGGTGACGTTAACGTCACGGGAACAGTTTTGGCCGTGGCGAAACCGTCGGGGAATTGTTTCGAGGTGTTTATAGAAACCACAAGCTGTCAGATGGTTCCGTAGGAAGCAGCGAATTCCGGTAAAGTTCGCCGCCTGTTTAACTGGAGCTCGTCATGCAGCCTGCGCCGTCCTCTTTAGCGAACACTTCGCACCAGTTGCTCTACCTTATTTACGGCAGCCAAGACGTTTACCGGCGCGAAGCCAAATTCAGCATCCTCACCGCGCTCTCGCAACTTAAGCAGGGCGAGTCGTTGTGCATTCGCGTCATGACCGACCGCCCGCAGGACTACGTCGGCTGGCCTGTCGAGACCCTTGAACTGAGCCCGCAGACCCTTTCTCAATGGCAGGGCGACAATGGCTACCCCCATCGCCGCAAGGCATGCGCGATTGCCCAGGGCTTGACGCTTGCCGAAAAAACGCTGTTCGTTGATACCGATACGCTGTTCCTCAAATCCCCCCATCGCGTCTTCGAACTGATCGAGCCTGGCCAGTATGTGATGGATGAATTCGAGTACGACTGGAGCTACGTCTGCAAGCGTGCGGACTACCTTCAACTGGGCAAACACCTGCGTGCACATGGCATCACGGCCGACGCCAGCTTCAAGCTCTACAACAGCGGTCTGTGCGGTGTGCGCGCGACTGACGCGGCGCTGCTCGACACCTCGATCCGCTTGATTGACGAGTGGACTCAAGGCTCGTTCGATATCCACACCATCGAACAGATCGCGATTTCCTTCGCGATGCGTGACCAGAAAGTGCGCGAAGCCAGGAAGTTCGTGCATCACTACTATGCGGACAAGCGGTTTTTCCACGCTATGCAGGCTCATTTTTTCACGCAGTACGGCGAAGCGTTCACTGCTGAACTGGTCGAGCGTTGCCGGGAAGTGCCGCGTATCAAGCCTGTGCCATCCCCTTGGCAACGCTTGCTGATCAAATGGAAACTGCGCAATCAACGCAAGCATTTGAAAAAGGTCGGTCGCGACCTGCTCTACGGTAGCTCGGCGCCTGAGCACCCGTACTACCAAGTCTGCCGGCACGGCTGGTGGGAATCGGCCTCGAAGGAGATCGGCGGCTGGGATGAGGCTGAGCAGCGTGCGTTTTTTGGTGTGACCGACGCCGGTTGGCCGAAGCATCTGCCGCGGCCTGCAAAGCGCGCTGACGAAGAAACCATTATTGCGTTTCTGCGCCAGCGCCGGGTGCAGTGACAGACGCGACGGCGCCATGCAGCGCCGTCGCCATCGACTAGGCCGTCTTGCCGGTGTGGTTATTCAACGAAATAACCTTCGTCTTACCGATGCGGTGACGGTAAATCTCGCGCAAGTACTTGATCGCCTTCTTCACGCAATCCCGTGACAGACGAATGTCATTGATCGAGACAAACTTGTCTTTGTCGTTGATCAGCTCGCGGTACTTCTTCTCATACATCGGCTTGATCGCGTACCAGTTGGTATCGAGGATCTTCGCCGGGTTCTCGTACTCATTGAGCAGTTCGTCGATGCGCTCTTCGTCGAAGTCTTCGTGGATGATGAAGTCCAGGATCGAGTTGTCCAGGGTGTCGTCGAAGCGGTACGGGTTGCGGGCGAAGCAGCGCTTGATAAACGCCACGATGAGCGTCAGGAAGTCATCCGACAGGCATGGGCTTTTGGCGATCAGGGTGGTCAACGACAGGTTGGCCGACGCGCCGATTACCAGGGCGTAACGCTTGAGGGTGGTGTTGGGGAACAGGCTGTTGAGGTGGGTCTTGAGCCGGTTCAGGTCCATGTAGGACAGTTTGTAGTCCTTGGGCAGCGAGACGATGGACACCACCGACGAGCAGTTCTTGAAGAAGTGCAGGTCATGCAGCGCCGCCGCATCGTATCCCGAATTCTTGTACTGCTCCAAAGAGGCCTTGTAGCGCTTGGATTCGATCGGCAACAGGCTGATGCCTTCGATGGCCTGGGTGACTTTGTTGAAGTGCGGCAGGTCGATGGAGCGGAAGAACAGGTCGTCGATGTTCAGGCGCTGCGGTTCTTTTTCGAACACCTTGAACTTGTCGTTCGACGGCGCCGGGGTTTCCGGGACCACGGACTCAGCGTAGGCAATCGCCACCGGGCCGGCCAGGCTCATAAACAGGTCGTTGGCGTCCAGGCGGATGGTTTCGCCAATGTCGATACCGGCGCGGCGGAAATAGTTCTGGTCGTAGTCGGTGGTCACGGCCTGGGCGGTGAGGATGTTGAAAATCTGCTGGGAAATATACTGGTTGGCGTGTTTTTCCATGGCGTTGACATCAATGTTCTGGATGTTGCCGTCATCGCTTTCTTCGGCGTAGCGCATGATGTCGTTGGAGATCAGCATCATCGCGTTCCACGGACGGATGCGGCCTTTCACGCTGGCTTCGCTGCTGTCTTCGTTGGCGAAGTTGTACGAGAAATCCCATTCTTCCGACAGGTACTTGCACAGCAGTCGCCCGGCGTTGATGTGCAGCGCCTCGGACATTTCACTGCGATGATCGGAAATATTGGGCAACACGCAAATGCCGCTGGTGAAGATTGGTTCGAACACAAACGCATGGCCGCTCTTGCTGTCGTGCTCGTCGGCGGGTTTGGTGTCGAACGTTTTGTTCATGTACGAATGCTGCTGGGCCAGGCCAAACTCCGAAGCCATGCCCGAACCGGTACCGCCGCCGGCACTGAAGATCGAGAAGTACAGGCGCGATTGGTTGGCCTTGATCCCGCACGAGTCGATCAGGTACGAGTGGATCATCTTCCAGTCGGGGCTGGAAAAACGTTGGGTATCTTTGTTGAGGATGATCTTGGCCAGGTACTGGCCGAGGATCGGCGCGTTACCGGCGCCGCCGGCATGGACTTCCGACAGGTCCATGATTTTCATCTTGCTGTAGTCGCGCAGGAACCCGCTTTTTTCGCCCTTGCGCGAGAAGCGGATGCGCCCGGCGATGTCCTTGTCCAAGTCGCCCAGCATCACCAAAGGTTCCACCAGGAACACCGGTTTGCTGGCCTTGCCGCCGCCCAGGCGCAGGTTGTTGCGGATCCACTGGGCCGGGCTGTAGCCCTTGTCCAACGACTTATCTTCGTTACTGAATTCGTTCAGGTAGAACTTGCGCGCGTTGTACACCAGTTCCGCCACGTCCAGCGCGATGTTCGAACCGCAACGGCCCAGCCCGATCAAGCACACCGAGGGAAATTCCTGCTCGCTGCGATGCTGGTCGTCGACTTCCAGATGGGGCGGGCGCGGGAACACCATATCGCGCAGGCCATCGAGGTTATCGAGGATGCGGTCGGTATTGGTTTCGGTGAAATACAGGTATTGCTGGGTGGCCGGCGGGCGGGCGCTCAATGACTTTGAACCTGAGGGCATGTCCGCAGGAGCAGTGGGCAACACGTCGGATACCACGGTGGCAGATTTATTTTTAGAAGTCATTGTGCGCCATGTGCCTGGGCGGATGGCTGAAAAAATCAAAGGGCCATCACGGAATGGGTGTTCGCGACTTTGCAGTGCGTCCTTGTCCAGAACAGTCGGGCTCTGCCCTGTGTTCTCTGAGAAAACCTGGCCGGACTCTGATGAATCGGCCGTTTGTCGGCGATCTTTAGGTAAATGATGGCGTAATGCCAAAGAATCCGCGCCAGCGTATTGGCCGCACAATCGATGAGGGCATTGCGCGATCGGGGGCAGGCTCTCTCGGTAAAAGCGGTGCTTTGGGGGCTATCGTGCTGAACGGGTAGAGCGGGTCTATTTGAAGGGCATCGCCGTCAGGTTTGATCGTGACGACATGGCTTGAGGCGATGACCTACGACATCGAGTATAGAAGCCTTGCGGAATTTTCCACGGGCAATGGCACTTTGCCCTGAATGATGTTGGCATGCCCTCCATAGCGTTTAATGCTAAGCGCTGATGGGCAGCTCCAGCTCGAAAGGTGCCGGCAGTGGCGCCAGGCCAAATGCAGCGCGCGCCGTATCGCATTCCACGCTTTGCACCCCTTGGCTCCACGAAGCGTCGAACTCCCGGCAGGGGCTTGAGCGTTGCTCATAAATCGAGCAGCTCGTGGCTTTCCCCACTTCGCCCTCAAGGCTGCAGCAGCGCGCGGGTTTTTGGTCGGTACCGATCATCGCCACACGGGTGGGGTTGATCTGCACCACCAGTTCATCGGGCACCGTGCCCCCCGACGAGGCGCATTCGCCCCAGAAGAAAGACACGCGGAAGTATGAACAGCAGGCACCGCAACTCAGACACGGACTGGCTTCGGACATGGGCGTCATCGATAAGAAGGTAGGAATGGGGTGCTACGGGAAGGCTCGTCATTCTATCCGCGCCATGGCCATTGGGAAGGGGGGCGCGCACATATATTTTTGTCAGGAAAGTCCCGTAGCGCCGGACGAAATTACGTCCTATCAGCTTTACGAATCATTACAGACAACCGGGGGCCGCCTGACTATGTTGCAGGTACCTGAGCAGGATGCATCGGGCATCGCAGCTCTCATAACAATAAAAGAGACGGACCCATGCAGAACTCGACCCAAGCGGCGAATGCCTGGCGCATTCTGTTCCTGCTGTTCCTCGCCAACCTGTTCAATTTTTTCGATCGCACCATTCCCGCGATCATCATCGAACCCATCCGCATGGAATGGCACCTGAGCGACTTCCAGCTCGGCATCATCGGCACCGCCTTCACCATCGTTTACGCCATCGCCGGTCTGCCCCTTGGGCGTATGGCCGACACCGGCTCGCGCAGCAAACTGATGGGCTGGGGTCTGTTTGCCTGGAGCGGACTGACGGCCGTCAACGGCCTGGTGGGCAGTTTCTGGACGTTTTTGCTGGTGCGTATGGGCGTCGGTATCGGTGAAGCCAGCTATGCGCCGGCGGCTAACTCATTGATTGGCGATTTGTTCCCGGCACACCGTCGCGCCCGCGCCATGGGCATTTTCATGCTGGGCCTGCCGCTTGGCCTGCTGTTGGCGTTCTTTACCATTGGTGCGATGGTCAAGGCGTTCGACAGCTGGCGCGCGCCGTTCTTTATTGCGGCGGTGCCGGGGCTGATCCTGGCGGTGTTCATGTTCTATATCAAGGAACCCAAGCGCGGTGCGGCAGAGACCGTGCAGGTCTCCCAGGAGCGCGTCGACCGCCCGATCCGGCGCGTGCTGGCCGTGCCAACCTTCCTCTGGCTGGTGCTGGCCGGACTGTGTTTTAACTTCGCCACCTACGCGTGCAATTCGTTCCTGGTGCCGATGCTGCAACGCTATTTTTTGATGCCTTTGCAGGACGCGGCGGTGGCCACCGGTGTCATCGTCGGGTTGACCGGGCTGGTGGGCCTGACCTTAGGCGGATGGGTTGCCGACAAGATCCATCAGCGTGTCGCCAATGGCCGTCTGCTGTTTGCGGCATTCAGCCTGATCATCTCCACGGTCACCACCGCGTGGGCGTTGCATGCCGGGCGCGTCGAGATCGGCGTGTTTGTCGCATTGTTCAGCGTGGGCTGGCTGTTCGCTTATAACTTCTATACCTGCGTGTACACGGCGATCCAGGACGTGGTCGAGCCACGCCTGCGGGCCACGGCGATGGCGTTGTTTTTTGCCGGTCTGTACCTGTTGGGCGGGGGTATGGGGCCGATCGTGGTGGGCGGGTTGTCCGATCATTTTGCCCATTCGGCCATGTATGCGGCGGGGGCCGAGCAGATGACCGAGGCCTACAAGGCGGTGGGCTTGCACGACGCGATGTACCTGATTCCCGTGGCGCTGTTTTTGACCATGCTGTTTCTGTTCCAGGCGTCACGCAGTTTTGTGCGCGATGCCAAGCGCATGAAGGAGGGGTTGGTGGCAGTTGAGGCACCGGCTGCTGCCGCGACGGCATGAGACCGAGCTGACTCTTTCGCGAGCAAGCCCTTGAGACAAACGAAGAAGGCCCGCATACGCGGGCCTTCCTTATTAACGGGGCGGGGCGGTCATCAACCCGCCACTAACACCCGGATCGCTTCCAGTCGCAGCGCCGCTTTGTCGAGCATGGCCAGGCCTTGCTCGCGTTGGTTGCGCAGGGCGACCAGTTCGCTGTCACGCACGGTCGGGTTGACCGCTTGCAAGGCGCTCAGGCGTGCGAGTTCTTCGTCGGTGTCCGCTGCCAGGCGACGCTTGGCCTCGGCCACGCGCTCGGCGTGACGCGGGGTGATCTTCTCTTCACCGGCGTTGATGCGCGGCGTGAGTTGATCGCGCTGGGCCTGCACGAACTTGTTGGCGCTGGCCCGTGGCACGCTTTCGAGCTGATCGTTCAAGGTTTCGAACGACACGCGGCCCGACAGGTCATTGCCATTGGCGTCCAGCAGGCAGCGCAGCGCAGCCGGCGGCAGGTAGCGACCCAGTTGCAGCGCACGCGGTGCCACCACTTCACTGACGTAAAGCAGCTCCAGCAACACGGTGCCTGGCTTGAGCGCTTTGTTCTTGATCAGCGCCACGGCGGTGTTGCCCATGGAGCCGGACAGCACCAGGTCCATGCCGCCCTGCACCATCGGGTGTTCCCAGGTGATGAACTGCATGTCTTCGCGCGACAGCGCCTGGTTACGGTCGTAGGTGATGGTCACGCCTTCGTCGTCGCCCAGGGGGAAGCTGGCGTCGAGCATTTTTTCGCTTGGCTTGAGGATCAGCGCGTTTTCCGAATGGTCTTCGCTGTCGATGCCGAAGGCGTCGAACAGGGTTTCCATGTAGATCGGCAGGGCGAACTGATCGTCCTGCTCAAGGATGTCTTCGACCAGCGCATCGCCTTCACCCGCGCCGCCGGAATTAAGCTCCAGCAGGCGGTCGCGACCAGTGTGCAGTTCCTGCTCCAGGCGCTCACGCTCGGCGCGGGCTTCGTCGATCAGGGCTTGCCACTCGCCGTCGTCGGCGTTTTCCAGCAGCGGCAGCAGGCGCGGGCCGAACTGATGCTGCAAGGCGTTGCCGGTCGGGCAGGTATTGAGGAACGCGTTCAGCGCTTCGTGGTACCACTGGAACAGACGCTCTTGGGGGCTGGTTTCCAGGTACGGCACGTGCAGTTCGATCACATGTTTCTGGCCGATCCGGTCCAGACGGCCGATCCGCTGTTCCAGCAGGTCGGGGTGGGACGGCAGGTCGAACAGCACCAGGTGATGGGAGAACTGGAAGTTACGGCCTTCGGAGCCGATTTCCGAACAGATCAGCACTTGGGCGCCGAACTCTTCATCGGCAAAGTAGGCGGCGGCGCGGTCACGTTCGAGGATGTTCATGCCCTCGTGGAACACCGTGGCCGGGATGCCGGAGCGCACGCGCAGGGCGTCTTCCAGGTCCATCGCGGTCTCGGCGTGGGCGCAGATCACCAACACCTTGGTGCGCTTGAGCATTTTCAGCTGGTCGATCAGCCACTCGACCCGTGGGTCGAAGCGCCACCAGCGGTTTTCTTCTTCGATGTCCGGCTGCGACTGGAAGCTGACTTCCGGGTACAGCTCGGCGTGCTCCCCCAGCGGCAACTCCATGTATTCGTCCGGGTTTGGCAGCGGGTAGGCGTGCAGCTTGCGCTCCGGGAAACCCTGCACGGCGGCGCGGGTGTTGCGGAACAGCACACGGCCGGTGCCGTGGCGGTCGAGCAGTTCACGCACCAGGCGGGCGCTGGCTTCAGCGTCGCCATCGTTGACCGCGGTCAGCAGCGCTTCGCCTTCGTTGCCGAGGAAACCCTGGATGGTCTTGTGCGCCGCCGGTGACAGGCGGCCCTTGTCCAGCAGCTCCTGAACGGCCTCGGCCACCGGGCGATAGTTTTCGCTTTCGGCGCGGAAGGCCTGCAGGTCGTGGAAGCGGTTCGGGTCCAGCAGGCGCAGGCGCGCGAAGTGGCTGTCCTGGCCCAGTTGTTCCGGGGTCGCGGTGAGCAGCAGCACGCCAGGAATCACTTCGGCCAGCTGCTCGACCAGCGCGTATTCCGGGCTGGCTTTTTCTTCATGCCAGACCAGGTGGTGGGCTTCGTCGACCACCAGCAAATCCCAGCCGGCGGCAAACAGCGCGTCCTGGGCCTTCTCGTCGTCCACCAGCCACTCCAGTGCCACCAGTGCGAGCTGGGTGTCTTCGAAGGGGTTGGTGGCATCGCTTTCGATAAAGCGCTCTTCGTCGAACAGCGCGACTTGCAGGTTGAAGCGGCGGCGCATTTCCACCAGCCATTGGTGCTGCAGGTTTTCCGGGACCAGGATCAGCACGCGATTGGCGCGACCCGACAGCAACTGGCGATGGATCACCAGACCCGCTTCGATGGTCTTGCCCAGACCCACTTCGTCGGCCAGCAATACGCGCGGCGCGATACGGTCGGCGACTTCGCGGGCGATATGCAGTTGGTGCGCAATAGGTTGCGCACGCACGCCACCCAGGCCCCACAGCGAGGACTGCAACTGGCGGCTGGTGTGTTCCAGGGTGTGGTAGCGCAACGAGAACCAGGCCAGCGGGTCGATCTGGCCGGCGAACAGACGGTCGCTGGCCAGGCGGAACTGGATGAAATTGGAGAGTTGGGTTTCCGGCAGGGTGACCTGCTCGTTTTGCCCATTGAGGCCGTGGTAGACCAGCAGGCCGTCGACATCGTCGACTTCCTGCACGGTCATTTTCCAGCCTTCGAAATGGGTGATGGTGTCACCCGGCGAGAACCTCACGCGGGTGAGGGGCGCATTCCGTAGCGCATACTGGCGAGTGTCGCCAGTGGCCGGATAGAGCACGGTCAACAAGCGGCCGTCCTGTGCCAGAACGGTGCCTAACCCCAGCTCTGCTTCGCTGTCACTAATCCAGCGTTGCCCCGGTTGATACTGCTGCGCCATGCTGCCTGACTCCCGCCGTGAAAAAGCCGACTATCTTAACGGAACAAGGTCCCCAGCCAAAGGACTCTGAGAAAAACTACTCCGTTTGAGGGGAACGGTGAGCCGTGAATCGACAGGTGGCGGGCACTTGCGAGTGTCGACTGGGTCACAGGTTGGCGAGCTTGTGTTCAAGTCGCCCTGCGTCCCGCCGACAGCCTGTTGATCAGGAGAATTAAGATTATGTTGCCACCTATGCTGCCCGTCAGCGTTGTGCCGGTTACGTCACAACTGGACCCGGTACGCCAGAAGCCGGATATCCCGCCCGTTGTACCTGCGCAGGCGAGTTCCAGCGAAAGCACGATCGACCTGAAGAAGGGCGATGCCGAGCAGTCGACGTTTTTGCTGCGTGAAGAACAGCGTCGCCAGCAGGAGCAACAGAAACGCCGGCGCGAAGCCGATGAAGATCCTGACCAGCATCTGGCGATCCCCGGTGATCTGCTCAATGCCGACAACACCGTGCCCGTCGTGCCGTTGATCGAAGACGCACCGCGCCAAGGCTTGTGGGTGGACGTCGAGGTTTAACCGCGTAACTCCCGCAAGGCCGCCATCAGTGAGTCGATGTCGTGATCGTGGTTCAAGGGGCTCACCGAGATGCGCGCCACGCTGGTCAACCCGCGTGCCTGCATATCCAGCGGGGTATAGGCCACGCCGTTGGCGCCGATATTGATCCGCTGCAATCCCAAGCGTCGTTTCAGTTCGAACGCATCCCAACCGGCGAGGTTGAAGGCGATCAGGCCCGATTGGTGCGTGCCCAAGTCATACAGCGCAATACCTGGAATCTCACGCAAGGCTGTGCGTATGCGCGCGCCTGTCTGCGAGACGCGTTCCCACACCCGCTCAATCCCCAACTGATTGAGTTCCTGCAGGGCATTGCCCAGCCCCGCCAACAAAGCGAACGACACCTCGCTGGTCTCAAAACGCCGGGCGTCGTCGCGCAGGTCGAAGCCGTGGGCGCTCAATGGCGCTGAAAAAACATCGCGCCCGGCAGGCTGCAACTGCTCGAGAAACGCCGGTCGCACATACAGCAGCGCCGTGCCCCTTGGGCCGCGCAGGTGTTTGCGCCCGGCCGACTTGAGCACATCGCAGTGCAATGCCTGCACGTCCACCGGCAGTTGGCCGAGTGCCTGGCCGGCGTCGATGAAATAGGCAATGCCGTGGCGCTTGGCCACTTCGCCGATGGCCTGGGCGGGGTTGATCAGGCCGCCATTAGCCGGCAGCCAGGTCAGGTCGATCAGCTTCACGCGGGTATCGATCATCGCCTCCAACGCCTGCGGGCAGACCGCGCCGGTGGCATCGCAGGGGATGACCTCCACACGCGCACCGGCCTGCACGGCCAACTGCATGCTCGCCAGGTTGCCGCCCCATTCATGGCGCCCGACCAGGATGCGATCACCGGGGTGCCAAGGGCCCAAGGCCTGGAACGCGAGGTTCCAGGCGGTCGAGCCACTGCTGGCGAACGCCACTGAGGCGGCAGGCGCGTTAAGCAGGTACGCGGCGGCACGGCGGGCGTTTTCCATCAGCACAGCGCCGTGCTCGCCGGCCTCCATCGGGCCGTCGCGGGCTTCGCGGTGCAACTGATCGAGGATGGCATCGAGGGTCGCCTGGCTCGGCAGGGAGGCACCGGCATGGTTGAAATGCACGAGGCCGGATTGGCAGCCGGGCGTGGCCTGTCTGAGTCGTTGGACGTCGATCGGGCTCATGGGCGCAGCTCGAAAATCGCGTCAACCTCCACCGCCACGCCGCCCGGCAGGCTGGACACACCCACCGCCGTGCGGGCATGCCGGCCCTTTTCACCGAGGGCGTTGACCATCAGATTCGATGCGCCGTTGGCCACCGCACCCTGGCGCTGGAAGTCGGCGCCGCTGGCGATAAAAACCCCCAGGCGCAGGGTGCGCACCAGACGCGACAGGTCATCGCCCAGGGCATCGCTCAATTGCGCGAGCAAACCCAATGCGGCCAGTTCCGCCGCCTGTGTGCCTTCTTCTTCACTGAGCGATTCGCCCAAACGGCCCACATAGGCCGGCCGGCCGTCCAGCAGCGGGATTTGCCCGGAGATAAACAGCTGATTCTGGCTGAGTACATGGTTGACGTAGTTGGCAATCGGCTGGCTGGGGACGGGCAGCGTCAGGCCAAGGGCCTGTATGCGTTGGCGCAGGGAGTCGCTCATGGTCAATTCTCATGGGTGATGAGGGTTGAGCATGTTGGCCTGGAGGGGAGGTGACAAACGGATAGAACTCACGGGACCTATCGAAATAACTCACGCGTCGCGGCAGGCGTGTTTCAACCACTGGCCAAAGCACTCGGCCGCTTCACTGGCAGGGCCGTTGGGGGTGATCAGCCAATAGCCGATGTCACTGTGATAGGGCGGCCAGTCGAAGGCTTCGACCAGGCTGCCATCTTGCAGGCGGCGCTCGATCAAGCGTCGGCGGCCCATGGCGATGCCCTGGCCGGCCACGGCGGCTTCGACGACGATGTTGTAATCGTGCAGCATCACGCGCGGGTGGTGTTCGAGGTTGACGTGATAGTGCCTGGACCAGTCCGTCCACTCGAACGGCCGGTGTGAGGTGGCCATCAACAGCGGCGCGTTGTGCCGTTGGCCGGCCTTGAACGCTGGGCTGCACACCGGTGAAATCACTTCCGCCATCAGCCGGGTGGCCTGCACGTCAGGCCAATCCCCCTTGCCGTAACGAATGGCCAGGTCGACTTCGGCGGCGGCGACGTTGGCCAGTGGAATGGCGGGTAGCAATTCCACCTGGATATGCGGGTGGCGCTCGAGAAACCCGGCCAGGCGCGGAGCCAGCCACAACGCGGCGAAAGACGCCAGCAGGCCGATGCGCAGCACCGTGGCGCTGGGGGCCACCCGTTGCTCACGGGTGGCGGCGGCGATGGCGTCGAGCGCCGGGCGGATGTGGGCGTAGTACTGCTGGCCGTCGGCCGTCAGATCAATGGCGCGGGTGCGTCGGATAAACAGCGGTTTTCCGAGAAAGGCTTCGAGTTTATGCACCTGATGGCTAAGGGCGCTCTGGGTGACCGACAGCTCATGGGCTGCCTTGATAAAACTCAAGTGGCGCGCCACGGCCTCAAAGGCGCGCAGGGCCAGCAATGGCGGAAGATCCTTATGCAGTGCCACCTGAATGCGCCTCCTGGGCAAGCTCGAGAGCGCCGATTTTGGGCGACGGCCTGCCTTTTGTCGCGCGCTGATTTGCCGTCGGGCAGAGGAGGCCGCATTATTGGCGCATTCTCGCCACGACGTAAGCCAAGCCATGAGTGATGACGACAAACTGATCGACCTGAATGCCGAACGCGCCAAGCGCGTGCATGACCTCAATGACAAACGCCTGAATGAAGTGCGCCAAGCGTTCGAACAAGCGATGCCGTTGGGAAAAGCCAAGAAGAAATCGAAAAACAAACCTAAAAAGCGTTGAACTGACCTGCATCCATTGACGCAGGTCAGTTATTTCCCTTCTTTACGCCCCGTTGCGGGCGACATTGATCCCCGTCAATTTTCCAATCCGCCTTCTCCATTAACTTAGCCCTATCGCAACAGGGCAAGCACAGGAGGCCGGTCATGTTTATCGATAATGTGGTGTTCGCCGGAGTGCTGACCGTAAGCCTCATGGTGCTGTTTTTTGTAGGGTTTGGATTTTTTATCTGGAAAGACGCGAACAAGCGTAAAAAACCATAGGTTTTTCCGGGTTACATGAGCACGCAAGGCATTTTGGGCGACTTCGGTCGCCCTTTTTTTTGCTTGCGATTTAATCCCTTTTGATAAAACCGGTGCATAAAAAAAGGTGCGGTCCTCAGTGAGGCCGCACCTTGTTCTTCAGCGACTGGCTATCAGTTGCCGAGTGCCTTCGAGGCCAACCAGAACAACCCGGCCGACAGGCCGACGGTCGCGGGCAGGGTCAGCACCCAGGCCATCAGGATGGTCTTGACGGTGCCGCCTTGCAGGCCGCTCTTGTTGGCGACCATGGTGCCGGCCACACCGGAAGACAGCACATGGGTGGTGGATACCGGCAGGGCGAAGATGTTGGCAAAGCCAATCATGGTGGCGGTGGTGATTTGCGCCGACATGCCTTGGGCGTAGGTCATGCCCTGCTTGCCGATCTTCTCACCGATGGTCAGCACCACACGCTTCCAGCCCACCATGGTGCCCAGGCCCAAGGCCAGTGCGACAGCGAGGATCACCCAGAACGGTGCGTACTCGGTAGTGGCGGTCAGGTCTTTGCGCAGCTTGTCCAGGTCCGCCTTCTCGCGCGCATCCAGGCCTGGCAGCTTGCCGACTTTCTTCGCGGTGTCGTCCAGGCAAAGCAGGTAGCGACGCACTTCGATCCGCTGGTCCGAGGTCAGTGAATGGTAGTCGGAGACGCCTTTCAATGTGCTGACGAGCGCGTTGATGGTGGGTTCGGTCTGCTGTGGATTGCACTGGAACTTGCCTGGCAGATCGTCCTTCACGCTTTTGCCCAGTGCCAGGAACTCGCCGAGCGTGGCGTTATTGCGCTGGTAGAACTGGCTCAAATGCACGGTAGCGTCGCGGGTGCGCTCGATCTGGTAAGTGGTGCTGCCCAGGTCGAGTACGAACTGCGCCGGCACGATGCCGATCAGCACCAGCATGATCAGGCCGATACCTTTCTGACCGTCGTTGGAGCCGTGCACGAAACTCACGGCCATGGCGGAAATCACCAGGACCAGGCGGTTCCAGAACGGTGGGTGCTTCTTGTCGTCGAGCTTGCGGCGCTGGTCCGGGGTCTTGTGCATCTTCGACAGCGGGCGCCACCACTTCAGGCCGATCAGCACCAGGGCTGCGACCAGGAAACCGGCCATCGGCGAGAACACCAGGGAAGCCCCGATATCAATCGCCTTCTGCCAGTTCACGCCGTCAGCCAGCGGGATATCGTTGATCAGGGCGTTGGCCAGGCCGACACCAAGGATCGAGCCGATCAGCGTGTGCGAACTGGAGGCGGGGATGCCGAAGTACCACGTGCCCAGGTTCCAGGTAATCGCCGCCGCCAATAAAGAGAAGACCATGGCCAGACCGTGGCCGGTGTTCACATTGATCAGCAACTCCACCGGCAGCAGGTGCACGATGGCGTAGGCGACACCGACACCACCGAGCAACACGCCGAGGAAGTTGAACACCCCGGAGAAGAACACGGCCAGATGCGGCGGCATGGCTTTGGTATAGATGACTGTGGCCACCGCATTAGCGGTGTCATGAAAGCCATTGATGAACTCGAAGGCGAGGACAAAGGCCAGGGCGAGCAACAGGCTCACGAGAACCCAAGCATCCAGTCCGCTGAATAAATCGATCATGAAGGTTTTCTGACCCGGTCGTAAGGGGGCGCGATTATGCCAGAAAACCTCAGTAATCGATGCACTAGCTGCTCATCGGTAACAATCTTCACTGAAAAAAGCCGGCCAAAAGCGGGCCATCCCTGGGTTTTCGGGGCTTGGGCAAGTCTTTGATTTATAAAGCAGGGGGGTAAAAAGGCAGGGTTTTGTCATCAAAACGTCATGCCTGAAACATTTGTATGAAATTTTACCGGCGACCGAGGGGGGCAGGGCGGTCGACCAATGGCTATGCGCCATTGGTCGAAGCATGACCCTGGACTCAAATCCAAACGCTTATGGCTCTTCGGCTTTGAGTTCCTGTTCAATCTTTTGGATTTCCTGGGCAAATGCCTGGTCGAGCAGACTGGCTCGTTTACGCCATGGTTTGCGTTCAGGTTCCGGCTGGGCGGCGTAGGTGGTGACTTCCCCGCCGTAAACGTCCTTGTAACGTTGCTCCTGGCGCTCAAGTTCCGCGCGCAGTTCATCTTTCGTCACAGTGTTACCTAATTGAGTTGAGTGTGTAATGACAGCACAGCGTTATGCCTGAATCTCGCGCTCACAGTGTGCAAAGTTGAACCATTGGGCTGTTCAACATTTAAAAGTGAGAACTGCGTATCAGGGGAGCCATTGAAGGCCGTTAGTTGCGACCGCCGATGCCGTGAAGGTGCATGGCGTGGCGAGCGTTGTTCCTGATAACGAAACGGCTGCGCGTGCACAGGGTGCATTATAGCGGCGCGTTTGAATAACACTATCGGCATAAAGTTAAAAAGCGTCAACTTTGTGTGTGAGTTTTGTTACGCAGACGCGTCGGTAAGTGCAGAAAAACTGGCGTCATAAATTTCGCGGAACGTGAGCCGTTAAAACGTCGCATTAACTTTGCAGCGGCGGCAGCGATTTTTCCACGCGTTGCCCGCGCTCGTTCGCCAATTGCGATAATCGACGGCGCGTCCGATAATCGCCCAATGTCGCGGCTGCTGCCTTGTGCACCACGTCCGACGCGGCTTGTAATAGCAGCCCAATCCCCCAGTGGTTGAAAATAAGAGAATAGGAAACCCTCATGAACGATCAATTGCGCAACTCTTTCGCGTCAGTAGCGCCGCCGATCGTTGCCTCTCCGGCCAAGCGCATCCAGGCGTTTACCGGTGATCCGGATTTCATGACCTCCCTGGCCCGTGGCCTGGCCGTGGTGCAGGCGTTCCAGGAGCGCAAGCGTCACCTGACCATCGCCCAGATCAGCCACCGCACCGAAATCCCGCGCGCCGCCGTGCGCCGTTGCCTGCATACCTTGATCAAACTCGGTTACGCCACCACCGATGGGCGTACCTATTCACTGCTGCCCAAGGTGCTGACCCTGGGCCACGCCTACCTGTCGTCGACACCGCTGGCCGTGTCGGCTCAGCCCTACCTCGATCGTATGAGCGAGCAACTTCATGAGGCCTGCAACATGGCCACTCTTGAAGGTGACGACATCCTCTACATCGCTCGTTCGGCCACCACCCAGCGCCTGATTTCCGTGGACCTGTCGGTGGGCGGGCGGTTGCCGGCCTATTGCACTTCCATGGGGCGCATTCTGCTTGCCGCGCTGGACGACGCGTCGCTGCAGGACTACCTCGACCACGCTGACCTGCAAACCAAGACCAGCCGCACCCTCACCACCCCCGAAGCCTTGTTCGAATGCCTGCAACAAGTGCGTCAGCAGGGCTGGTGCATCGTCGACCAGGAACTGGAGCAAGGCCTGCGTTCTATTGCCGTGCCGGTGTATGACGCGTCGGGCCAGGTCCTGGCGGCGCTGAACGTCAGCACCCACGCCGGACGGGTGAGTCGCAGCGAGTTGGAACAGCGCTTCCTGCCGAGCATGCTCAGCGCCAGCCGTGAGCTGAGTGCACAGCTGTTTGCTTAAGCTGTTCGGTGACCGCACAGATCCCGGCGTGATCAATTGACGCTGTTTCCCAAGGCTTATTACTGTGCGGCAGCGCGCTTGCACGCGCCTCCAATAAGAATGACGGCCTCAGGCCGTCGGCCCGCCATCGGTGTGGAATAAGAATAATGAATCAGCCCTCTGTCGGTACCTCCCTGGACGTACAGTCCTTTATCAACGCCCAGCCACTGTCGCGCTACCAATGGCGTGTGGTGATCCTGTGTTTTCTGATTGTGTTCCTTGATGGCCTCGACACCGCTGCCATGGGCTTTATCGCGCCTGCGCTGTCCCAGGACTGGGGTATCGACCGCGCCAGCCTCGGCCCGGTGATGAGCGCGGCGTTGATCGGCATGGTGTTCGGCGCACTGGGCTCCGGCCCGTTGGCCGACCGTTTTGGCCGCAAAGTCGTGCTGGTGGGCGCGGTACTGGTGTTCGGCGCCTTCAGTCTGGCGTCGGCCTACAGCAGCAACGTCGATCAACTGCTGGTGCTGCGCTTCCTCACCGGGCTGGGGCTGGGGGCAGGGATGCCCAACGCGACTACGCTGCTGTCCGAATACACCCCTGAGCGCCACAAGTCGCTGCTGGTCACCAGCATGTTCTGCGGCTTCAACCTGGGCATGGCCGGCGGCGGATTTATCTCGGCCAAGCTCATCCCTGCGTTCGGCTGGCACAGCCTGTTGCTGATCGGCGGCATCCTGCCGTTGATCCTGACGGTGGTGCTGCTGGTATGGCTGCCAGAGTCCGCGCGTTACTTGGTGGTGCGCAACCGGGGTACCGACAAGGTGCGTAAAACCCTGTCACCGATCGCGCCGAGCATTGTTGCGCAGGCCAGCAGTTTCAGCGTGCCCGAGCAAAAAACCGTGAAGGCCCGCAACGTGTTTGCGGTGATTTTCTCCGGCACCTACAGCGCCGGCACCTTGCTGCTGTGGCTCACCTACTTTATGGGCCTGGTGATTGTGTACCTGCTCACCAGCTGGCTGCCGACCCTGATGCGTGACAGCGGCGCGAGCATGGAACAGGCCGCGTTTATCGGCGCGTTGTTCCAGTTCGGCGGGGTGTTGAGCGCGGTCGGCGTGGGTTGGGCGATGGACCGCTTCAATCCCCACAAGGTCATCGGCACCTTCTACCTGCTGGCCGGGGTGTTTGCCTACGCGGTCGGGCAGAGCCTGGGCAACATCACGCTGCTGGCCACCCTGGTGCTGATTGCCGGGATGTGTGTCAACGGTGCGCAATCGGCGATGCCGTCCCTGGCCGCACGCTTCTACCCGACCCAAGGCCGCGCCACCGGCGTGTCGTGGATGCTCGGTATCGGACGTTTCGGCGCGATTCTCGGTGCCTGGATGGGGGCGACCCTGCTGGGTCTGGGCTGGAACTTCGAGCAGGTGCTCACGGCCTTGGTGATCCCGGCTGCCTTGGCGACTGCCGCAGTGGTCATCAAGGGCATGGTCAGCCACGCGGATGCGACCTGAGGTTGATTGATAGCTTGCCAACAATCGGTTCGATAATCGAACGGTTAGTCGATTATCGGATTGTTTGGCCTAAGGGCCCGGCTTAATCTTCAAGCTGTTCGGCGCCACCTCAGCGCCTTTTTCGATCAACACCGGGAGCCCAACCCCATGGCTGAAATTCTCACCCTGCGTGATGCGGTCAAGCGCTTCGTGAACGACGGCGATACCGTCGCCCTCGAAGGTTTTACCCATCTGATCCCTACTGCCGCAGGCCACGAAATCATTCGTCAGCGCAAGAAAGACCTGACGCTGGTGCGTATGACGCCTGACCTGGTTTACGACCAGTTGATCGGCGCCGGCTGCGCCCGCAAGTTGATTTTCTCCTGGGGCGGCAACCCTGGTGTGGGCTCCCTGCATCGCCTGCGTGACGCGGTTGAAAAACAATGGCCGCAGCCGCTGGAGATCGAAGAACACAGCCACGCCGACCTGGCCAATGCTTACGTCGCCGGCGCTTCGGGCCTGCCGTTCGCGGTGCTGCGTGCCTACGCTGGCTCCGACCTGCCCAAGGTCAACCCGCTGATCAAAAGCGTGACCTGCCCGTTTACCGGCGAAGTGCTGGCGGCGGTGCCGTCGGTACGCCCGGACATCACCGTGATCCATGCGCAGAAAGCCGACCGCAAGGGCAACGTGCTGCTCTGGGGCATCCTCGGCGTGCAGAAAGAAGCGGCCCTGGCGGCCAAGCGTTGCATCGTCACCGTGGAAGAAATCGTCGACGACCTGAATGCCCCGATGAACAGCTGCGTCCTGCCCACCTGGGCCCTGACCGCGGTATGCCATGTACCCGGTGGCGCACACCCGTCCTACGCTCACGGTTACAACGAACGCGATAACCGCTTCTACCAGGCGTGGGACCCGATTGCCCGCGACCGTGGGACCTTTACCGCCTGGATTGACGAATACATCCACGGCACTGCCGACTTCAGTGAATTCCAGGCCAAACTGGCCACCGCGCAGGAGGCCAAGTAATGGCTTACTCGACCAATGAAATGATGACCGTCGCCGCCGCGCGCCGCCTGAAGAACGGTTCGGTGTGCTTCGTGGGCATCGGCTTGCCGTCGAAAGCGGCCAACCTGGCGCGCCTGACGTCGTCGCCCGATGTGGTGCTGATCTACGAGTCCGGCCCGATTGGCGCCAAGCCTTCGGTACTGCCGCTGTCCATCGGTGACGGCGAGCTGGCGGAAACCGCCGACACCGTGGTGCCGACCGGTGAGATCTTTCGCTACTGGCTGCAGGGCGGGCGTATCGACGTCGGGTTTCTCGGCGCGGCCCAGGTCGACCGTTTCGGCAATATCAACACCACCGTGGTCGGTGACTATCACCAGCCCAAGGTGCGCCTGCCGGGTGCCGGTGGCGCGCCGGAGATCGCCGGTTCCGCCAAGAGCGTGCTGATCATACTTAAACAGTCGTCCCGTTCGTTTGTCGACAAGCTGGACTTCATCACTTCCGTGGGCCACGGCGAAGGCGGCGATTCACGCAAGCGCCTGGGCCTGCCGGGCGCAGGTCCGGTGGGCATCATCACCGACTTGTGCATCATGGAGCCGGAAGAGGGCACCCACGAATTTGTGGTCACCGCCCTGCACCCCGGCGTGACGCGCGAACAAGTTGTGGCGGCCACCGGCTGGGCCATCCGCTTTGCCGACCACGTAGACACCACCGCCGAACCCACTGAGGTTGAGCTGACCGCCCTGCGGGACCTCGAAGCCCGCACGGCCGCCGCCCATGGCCAGGCACCAGGAGAAGCATGATGCGTGAGGTATTTATCTGTGATGCCGTTCGCACGCCCATCGGCCGTTTCGGCGGTGGCCTGGCCACCGTGCGCGCCGATGACCTGGCGGCGGTGCCGATCAAGGCGCTGATGGAGCGCAACCCGTCGGTGCAGTGGAGCGCGGTGGATGAGGTGTTTCTCGGCTGCGCCAACCAGGCCGGCGAAGACAACCGTAACGTCGCCCGCATGGCGCTGTTGCTCGCGGGGCTGCCGGAGAGTATTCCCGGCGTGACTCTTAACCGCTTGTGCGCCTCGGGCATGGACGCGATCGGTACTGCATTCCGTGCCATCGCCAGCGGCGAAATGGAGCTGGCGATTGCCGGCGGTGTCGAGTCGATGTCCCGCGCGCCGTTCGTGATGGGCAAGGCCGACGCTGCGTTTTCGCGCAACATGAAGCTGGAAGACACCACCATCGGTTGGCGCTTTATCAACCCGTTGATGAAGGCCCAATACGGCGTGGATGCGATGCCGCAGACCGCCGATAACGTGGCCGACGATTACAAGGTGTCCCGTGCCGACCAGGATGCCTTCGCCCTGCGCAGCCAGCAACGCACCGCGGCCGCGCAAGCGGCCGGGTACTTCGCTGAAGAAATCGTGCCGGTGCGGGTTGCCCATAAAAAAGGCGAAACCGTGGTGGAGCATGACGAGCATCCCCGCGACACCACTCTCGAAGCGCTGGCCAGGCTCAAACCGGTCAATGGCCCCGACAAGACGGTCACCGCCGGCAACGCGTCAGGTGTCAATGATGGCGCCGCCGCGCTGATTCTCGCCTCGGCCGAAGCGGTCAAGAAACATGGGCTTACCGCCCGCGCCCGGGTATTGGGCATGGCCAGTGCCGGTGTCGCCCCGCGTGTGATGGGCATTGGTCCGGTGCCGGCGGTGCGCAAACTGGTGGAACGCCTGGGCCTGGCGGTCACCGATTTTGACGTGATCGAACTCAACGAAGCCTTCGCCAGCCAAGGCCTGGCGGTGCTGCGCGAACTGGGCATTGCCGACGACGCGCCGCAGGTCAACCCGAACGGCGGCGCCATCGCCCTCGGCCACCCCCTGGGGATGAGCGGTGCGCGGCTGGTCATGACCGCCCTGCATCAGTTGGAAAAGACCGGCGGCGGCAAGGGGCTGGCGACCATGTGTGTGGGCGTCGGCCAAGGCTTGGCCCTGGCGATTGAACGCATCTAATAAGAGAGGACTGCTCCATGAGTGACAAGCCCGGTTACCGGCGCCCGCAAGCGGGCACTCAACCTGATTACCTGCACCCGGCCTACCAGTCGACGAACCTGCGTTCGCCGTCCCAGCCGTTGGTGTTCCTGCCCCATTCCTTGTCGGAAATCACCGGTCCGACCATCGGCGCCGAGCGGGTCAACGAGAAGGACAACGACCTGACCGCCCAGCATGACGGCGAGCCCCAGGGCGAGCGCATCATCATTCACGGCCGTGTGCTGGATGAAAACGGCCTGCCGGTGCCGGGCATTCTGGTGGAGATCTGGCAAGCCAACGCCGCTGGCCGATACAACCACAAACGCGACCTGCACGATGCGCCGCTGGACCCGAACTTCACCGGCACCGGGCGCACCGTGACCGACGCCGATGGCTGGTACCAGTTCCAGACCATCAAGCCCGGCGCCTACCCATGGGGCAACCATCACAACGCATGGCGCCCGGCGCATATCCACTTTTCGCTGTTCGGCCCGAGTGTGCTGACGCGCTTGGTGACGCAGATGTATTTCCCCGGCGACCCGCTGCTCGAATACGACCCGATCTACAACTGTGTGCCGGACACCAGCGCCAAGGAGCGTTTGATCGCCCGCTTCGACCTGGAAAAAACCATTCCTTCCTATGCCCTCGGCTACCGCTGGGACATCGTCCTGCGCGGCCGCGACGCCACGCCGATGGAGAAATGAGATGAGCCTTTACGCAACCACGTCCCACACGGTGGGGCCTTACTACCACATCGGCCTCACCTGGCTTAACCGCGAAGACATGACCACCGCTGCCACCCTTGGCGAACGCGTGGCGATCAGCGGGCAAGTGGTGGATGGCAACGGTGATGTGGTCAACGACGCCATGCTGGAAGTCTGGCAGGCCAACGCCGCGGGTAAGTACGACCATCCGGAGGACGAGCAGGACAAGGCCGTCGACCCGAGTTTCGAAGGCTTTGGCCGTGTGCCGGTGGACGCCGAAGGGCGCTTCCGCTTTACCACCATCAAACCCGGCAGCGTGCCGGGCCTGAAGGGCACCACCCAAGCGCCGCACCTGGTGGTGTTGGTGTTTGCCCGTGGCTTGGTCAAGCACCTGCTCACGCGGATTTACTTTGACGGTGAGGCACTGAACGGTGACGACCCGTTGCTGGCGTGTGTGCCGGCAGAGCGACGCAGCACCCTGATCGCCCAGCCGGATGGCGACGGCGTGTACCAGTGGAATGTGATCTTGCAGGGCACCGATAAGGAAACCGTGTTCTTCGATTATTGATCAGCATCGGTTGCAAGCTTCAAGCTGCAAGCTCCAGGAAAAAACGGCGATTGCGCCAGCGCTGCTCTTGCGGCTTGTGGCTTGCAGCTTGTAACTGCAGTAAATGCGGAACACGGTTGTTGCAAAGTGTGTCTAGGCTATAACCGTTCCCACTGAGTGAAAACATCATGACAACAACCACCAGTCACTACACCGGAGAAGAACGCAGCAAACGGATCTTTGCGATCGTCGGTGCCTCCTCCGGCAACCTGGTCGAGTGGTTCGACTTCTACGTGTATGCCTTCTGCGCGATTTACTTCGCCCCGGCGTTTTTTCCGTCCGACAACCCCACTGTGCAGTTGGTCAACACCGCCGGGGTGTTCGCCGCCGGCTTCCTGATGCGTCCCATCGGTGGCTGGCTGTTTGGGCGTGTGGCCGATAAACACGGTCGCAAAAACTCCATGATGATCTCGGTGCTGATGATGTGCGCGGGCTCGCTGGTCATCGCCTTTTTGCCGACCTACAACGACATTGGCGTGTGGGCACCGATCCTGCTGCTGGTGGCGCGCCTGTTCCAGGGCCTGTCCGTGGGCGGTGAGTACGGCACCACGGCCACCTATATGAGTGAAGTCGCACTCAAGGGCCAGCGTGGGTTCTTTGCGTCCTTCCAATACGTGACCCTGATCGGCGGCCAGTTGCTGGCGGTGCTGGTGGTGGTGATCCTGCAGCAGATCCTCACCGAGGAAGAACTGCGTGCCTGGGGCTGGCGCATCCCGTTTGTGATCGGCGCCATTGCCGCGGTGATCTCGCTGTTGCTGCGTCGCACCCTCAAAGAAACCACCAGCAAGGAAATGCGTGAAGACAAGGACGCCGGCAGCATCGCGGCGTTGTTTCGCGACCACAAGGCGGCCTTTATCACGGTGCTGGGCTACACCGCCGGCGGCTCGCTGATTTTCTACACCTTCACCACGTACATGCAGAAGTACCTGGTGAACACCGTCGGGATGCATGCCAAGACCTCCAGCTACATCATGACCGGCGCCCTGTTTCTTTATATGTGCATGCAGCCGGTGTTTGGCATGCTGGCGGACAAAATCGGCCGCCGTAACTCAATGCTGTGGTTCGCAGGCTTGGGCACGTTGTTCACGATGCCTATCCTGCTGACCCTCAAAACTGTGAGCAGCCCGTTCCTGGCGTTTGTGCTGATCACCCTGGCGCTGGCGATCGTGAGTTTCTACACCTCGATCAGCGGCTTGGTGAAGGCCGAAATGTTTCCACCCCAGGTGCGTGCGCTTGGCGTCGGCCTGGCGTATGCGGTGGCCAATGCGATCTTCGGCGGTTCGGCGGAGTTCGTTGCCCTGGGGCTCAAATCCATGGGCATGGAAAACACCTTTTATTGGTACGTCACCGCGATGATGGCGGTGGCGTTCCTGTTCAGCTTGCGTCTGCCCAAGCAGGCGGCGTACTTGCACCACGATTTGTAAGGGATGAGTGATGACGTTGCGCACCAGTAACCAACTGTTCGACGCCTACTTCACCGCTGACAGCATGGCCGACGTGTTCTGCGACAGCGGCCGCTTGCAGGGCATGCTGGATTTCGAAGCCGGCTTGGCCCGGGCACAGGCGCAGGTCGGGTTGATCCCCCAGGCTGCCGTCGCGCCGATCGCCCAGGCGTGCCTGGCCTCGCTGTACGACGTGGATGCCTTGGGCGTAGCGATCGCGGCGGCGGGCAATTCGGCGATTCCCTTGGTCAAGGCCCTGGGCAAGTTGATTGCCAGCGAAGATGCCGGTGCCGAGCGCTATGTGCACCTGGGGGCCACCAGCCAGGACGTGATGGACACCGGCCTGGTCCTGCAACTGCGCCAGGCCGTGGATCTGATCGAAACCGACCTGGCGCGTTTAGGCGATGTGCTGGCCGCCCAGGCGCAGCGTTATGCCGACGTGCCGTTGGCCGGGCGCACCTGGTTGCAGCATGCGACGCCGGTGACCCTGGGCATGAAAATCGCCGGTTGGCTGGGGGCGGTCACCCGTAACCGGCAACGGCTCGCCGAACTCAAACCGCGCCTGCTGGTGCTGCAGTTTGGCGGCGCCTCCGGCACGCTGGCGGCGCTGGGCGAACAGGCCATGCCCGTGGCCGAGGCACTGGCGGCCCAGTTGCAGTTGACCTTGCCCGACCAACCCTGGCACACCCAGCGCGATCGCTTGGTGGAGTTCGCCGGCGTGCTGGGCTTGATCGCCGGCAGTCTCGGCAAGCTGGGGCGCGATGTCAGCCTGCTGATGCAAACCGAAGCGGCTGAAGTGTTCGAACCCTCCGCGCCGGGCAAGGGTGGCTCCTCGACCATGCCCCACAAGCGCAACCCGGTGGGCGCCGCCGTGCTGATCAGCGCCGCGACCCGCGTGCCTGGGCTGGTGTCGACGATGTTCAGCGCCATGCCCCAGGAACACGAACGCAGCCTGGGCCTGTGGCATGCCGAGTGGGAAACCTTGCCGCAGATTTGCCGCTTGGTTTCCGGCGCCTTGCAACAGGCGCTGCTGGTGAGCGAAGGGCTGGAAGTCGACCCGCAGCGCATGAAGCACAATCTCGACCTGACCCAGGGTCTGGTGTTGGCCGAGGCGGTGAGCACCGTGCTCGCCCAGCGCCTGGGCCGCGAAACCGCACACCATCTGCTGGAACAGTGCTGCAAGCGCGCCGTCGCCGATGGCCGTCACCTGCGCGCGGTACTGGCGGATGAACCGCAGGTCACCGCCGAACTGTCCGCCGCCGAACTGGACCGCCTGCTCGACCCGGCCCACTACCTGGGCCAGGCGCGCACCTGGGTCAGCCGCGCGGTCACCGAACACGTTCAATACACTGCCTAAGGAGTCCGCTGTGCCATTTGTACAACTCGCCGAGGGCGAACTGCATTACCAACTGGATGGGCCTGTCGACGCACCGGTATTGGTGCTGTCCAACTCCCTGGGCACCGACCTGCATATGTGGGACATCCAGGTCCCAGCGTTTACCGAGCATTTTCGCGTGTTGCGTTTTGACACCCGTGGTCACGGCAAATCTCTGGTCACCGAGGGGCCCTACAGCATCGAGCAGTTGGGCCGCGACGTGATTGCCTTGCTCGATGCGCTGGAGATTTCGCGTGCGCATTTTTGCGGGCTGTCCATGGGGGGCTTGATCGGCCAATGGTTGGGGATTCATGCCGGTGAGCGTCTGCAGCGCCTGGTGGTGTGCAACACCGCGGCCAAGATCGGCACGCCAGAGATCTGGAACCCACGCATCGAAACGGTGCTGCGTGACGGTGCAGCCGCGATGGTCGCACTGCGTGACGCCTCCATTGCGCGCTGGTTCACCGCCGACTTTGCCGAGGCCAACCCGCACCAGGCCAAGCAGATTACCGACATGCTCGCGGCCACGTCGCCCCAGGGTTATGCGGCAAATTGCGCAGCGGTACGGGATGCGGACTTCCGTGAGCAACTGGCCTCGATCAAGGTACCGACCCTGGTCATCGCCGGCACTGAAGACGCGGTCACACCGCCAGCGGGCGGCCACTTTATCCAGAGCCATGTGAAGGGCGCCGAGTACGCCGAGTTCTATGCGGCCCATCTGTCGAATGTGCAGGCTGGCGCTGCGTTCAGCGACCGTGTAATTGAATTTTTGCTGGCGCCTTAACCTGGATTTATGGCGAGCGGGCAGCTCGCTCGCCTGCCAACTATTTACATCGAGGATGTCTGCTGTGGACGAGAAACAACGTTACGCCGAGGGCCTGCAAGTACGGCGCGAAGTGCTGGGCGACGCCCATGTCGACCGCAGCCTTAACGCCCTGACCGAGTTCAACGGCGAGTTCCAGGAAATGATCACCCGCCACGCCTGGGGCGATATCTGGACCCGTCCCGGCCTGCCGCGGCACACCCGCAGCCTGATCACTATCGCCATGTTGATCGGCATGAACCGCAGTGAAGAACTCAAGCTGCACCTGCGCGCCGCCGCCAGCAATGGCGTGACCCGCGCCGAGATCAAGGAAGTGCTGATGCAGAGTGCGATCTATTGCGGGATTCCAGCGGCGAATGCCACTTTCCACCTGGCTGAGTCGGTGTGGGATGAGCTGGGGGTCGAGTCCCGTCAAGCCTGACGGGCGTTCGAGCGGTCAGCGCGCGTCAGCGCCCCACACCCAGTTCCACACGCCGGGCAGATGCACCTCTTCATTCACATCCTTGACCGTGCGCGCCAGCGCCGCGCGCTGCAGCGCGGCGTGGTCGGTGTAGAACGGCTGGGCAGCGGTTTTCAGGCTGTTGACCTGTGCACTGTCGAGCAGGATCTGCAGGTATTCCTGCAGGTGCCGCGCGGTGTAGCGGTTGATGTCGTGAAAGGTCACCACCACCGGTATCACGCCGTCCACCGTCGGCAAATCACCCAACGCAATGCGCTCGCGCACCACTGACAGCTGTCGATACAGGTTGGCGCGACGGCGCGGGCTGGCGTTGAAGCCCCAGATTTTGCCGTCGTTGGCGCTCAAGTCGGTCAGCAATACGTGCATGCCATGGCGTTGGTAGGCGGCAAAGGTACGGCGGTCGTAGTTCCAGAATGGCGGGCGTACCAACACCGGCGGCGCGCCGGTGATTGCGGCAATGTCGGCGGCCCCCTGGGTGAGGGTGCTGTCCAGTTCGGCGTTGTTCAGCCAGCGGTGGTTGGTATGAAACGCGGTGGCGGTGTGGAACGCCAGGACATGACCTGCGGCGTACTCCCGCTCCATGGTCTTGCGCCCGCGCGAACTGCCACCGGAACGGGCCGCTTCGGTCTGCAGGAAGAACACCGCCTTGATCCCCGGCAACACCGGGTTGTCGGCCAGGTCGGCCACCACCGAGCGGCTCGGGTTGTTGTAGCCCGAGGCACTGGGGCCATCGTCGAAGGTCAGCAAAAAACGGATCGGCGCCTGGCGTTGCAGGCGTTGTTCGGTCTGTGGCGTCAGCGCAATGGGCGCGCCGATGCAGCCACTGAGGCTGATGGCCAGGGCAAGCACGGCGGATGCGATGGCAAAGGATTTCATGGTGGGCGCGGGCTCGATTAAGAGGCCGCTGCTGGGCGGATCAGCAGCGGCAGGCGCGCACGATACAGTAAGTGCCGCGCCGGTTTACAGCAGACTTAGCGGGTAACTGACGATCAACCGGTTTTCATCGAACTCGTTGTTGCTGTAGTCGCGGCGCATGCTGGAATTACGCAAGCGCACTGTCAGGTTTTTCAGGTTGCCGCTCTGCACGGTGTAGCCCAATTCGCTTTCACGGCCCCATTCCTTGCCGTCGGTAATCGTGCCGGTGTGCACGTTGCTGCCGCTGATGTAGCGGTTCATCAACGTCAGGCCGGGCACGCCGAGGGCGGCGAAGTTGTAGTCGTGGCGCACTTGCCAGGATTTTTCCTGGGCGTTGTCGTAGCTGGAGTTGTAGCTGTCGTTGGCCAGGGTGCCGCCGCTGGTGCCGTTGACGCGCATCCAGGCAGTGTTCCCGGTGAGTTTCTGCAGGCCGACGTAAAAGGTGTTGCCGCCGTACTTGGCCGAGAACAGGCCGGACCAGGTCTTGTTGTCCAGTGCGCCGGCGCGGGCGCTGCCGTCGTCCTTGCCGTAGAAGAACCCCAGGTTGGCGCCCAGGGTCCAGGCGCCGAGGGGCTGGCTGTGGATCAGGTTGACGTACTGCTGGCGATAGATGTCCTTGAGCTGGGCGTTCCACAGACCAATCTGGGTGCGTTTGTCGTTGAACGCGTATTCGCCGCCCTGGAAGTTGAAACGGTCGGAGGTGAACGCGGTTTTACCGGTCATCGACAGGTCGTTCATGCTGCTGTCGTCGCGCGGGCTGTTGGCGCGGAACTGGCCGCCATAGAGGGTCAGGCCGTCAATTTCTCTGGAGGTGATCTGCCCGCCGCGCAGGGTTTGCGGCAGCGAGCGGCCATCGTCGGCACGCAGGATCGGCAGCACCGGCATCCATTCGCCGACCTTCACTTCGGTCTTCGAAATACGTGCCTTGAATGCCACACCGAGGCGGCCGAATTCATCCGCCGGGCGGCCATCGTGGTCCAGCGGCAACAACTGGGTGCCACCGGTGCCATGCCCGCCGTCGAGCTTCAACGAATACAGGCCCAGCACATCCACCCCGAAGCCTACCGTGCCCTGGGTGAAGCCGGACTTGGCGTCGAGAATGAAACTCTGCGTCCACTCCTGCGCGCCGCCCTGGGTTTTGGTCGGGTTGGTGAAATTGCGGTTGAAGAAGAAATTGCGCAGGTTGAGGTTGGCACTGGCGTCTTCCAGGAAACCGTGTTCTTCGGCGATTGCAGGAAGGGCAAAACTGGCAACAGCGGTGGCCAGCAACAGCTGGCGAGGGCGGAACATGCTCATGGCGTTGGACCTGTTGTTATTGGGGTTTTGCAGGTGCGGGCCATGGTGCGTGGCGGTGCGGGAGTGGTTCAATCGGGGCTGGGCGGGTTGTGGGCGATGATCGAACGCAAGTTGCCGGGCGCTGAGGCCCGGTTGCGGCAGTCAGGATTTGGGCGGGGTGAAGTGGGTCCAGGGGATCGCCGGCAAGTAATGCTGGGCGGCGACGATCAGCGCCACCATCACCACCACGAACACCGCTTGCAGGGGACTCCAGAATGCCCAATGCAGGCCGTTCAGCCAGGGATAACCTTCACTGAATTTCTGGCTCATCCGGCCGATGCGTTTTGTGTGCAGCAGGTTGATCAGCAGCGCGCCGGCATAGGTCACTGCGCCGAGTATGCCGAGCATCAGGCCGCAGGCGATCAGCATGATTGCCTGGGGCACGCCGTGGCGAATCACCAGCCAATAGTCGTTGGGATTGAGTCGTTTAGGGATCAGGTACTGGCTCAGCCAGATATCCGGCACCCGGTATACCGAACTCATGACCGCCCAGAACTGGGTGACACGAAAGGCGACAAGGGCCGGCACGAATGACATCAGCATGAAAAGGAACACCGACATCATGTCCAGTTTGCCTGGTGTGTCGTGGGCGATGTTCAAGCCGATGGCGAGGGCGAAGATCGCCCACAGTCGGATAAACACCTGGGTGTAGATCGGCCTCGGTACGAATTTGCGCCAGAAAAACACATCGGCCTGAGGCAAGCGTTCAATCAATTGCGGGTAGCGCCAGGTCAGGGTTTGGGCCAGGTGCTGGCAGGCATTCCACTCGTTATCGCCAAACCCGTCGATCATGTTTTTCTGTTGGGTGGCCGTCATGGGCGTCAGCAACAGGCGCGCGGCAAAGGCGTCGGCAGAGGTGCGTCGCGGATCGTGGGCCTTGTCTTGCAGGTGGGCGTAGAAGCTTTCCTGCTCGCAACGCGACACCAGTTCGCGCCACATCCAGGCCGGTTCCGGGTACACGCCTTTCTGATCGTCCCAGCCAAATGCCTGGCACACCCGTTCGAACAGCGGCACGCTCCACTGCGTGTCATGCAGCAGGTGCAGAATGATGCGTTGCCACTGCTGTTGCAGGTCGAACACCCGCAGCCACGGTTGGTTGTTGTAGGCCGTCAGTTGGCTGATGAACTCGCGTTCGGCCTTGTGTTCCAGCCGTTCCTGCAAGACACGGCGGTAGTCCTGCAGCAGCTCGCCTGTCAGCGCTTCGTGCTGCCAGGGGGTCATGGCCACGTGTTGCCACGGCGTCAGCCAGTCCAGGTGTTGCACGGCCCATTGGGCGATGGCGCTGCGCTCGCCGGGGGCGTCGAAGCAATGGCGCAGCAGACCGGCCTGGAACGCGTCGGTGCAGGCCTGTTGCCGGGCCTGTGCCCAGCGCTCGTCAAGGTTGTGGATTTTGAGGCCGCTGAGCAGGGCGTCGGCGAGGTTCGGTGTTTCGAACGGGGCAGGGCTGAGGGGGCGGATGTCCATCAGCTCGGCCAGGTCGTTGAGGTTGCCGTAGGCCTGTTCGACCGCTGGCGCCTCGACGTTTGCTTCGTCCTCGCTGTCAGCACGCCAGCGCGCCTCGCTCAACGCGTATTCATAGGCTTCACGCAGGCGCTGGAAACCGGCCGGGTCGTCATCCGGGCGGCAGCTTTTCAGCAGCCGCGCGTAGGTACGCTTGATGGTGCGCTCGTCGGCGTCTTGCGGCAGTTGCAGTACGGTCCAGCAGTCCATGTCGTGCTCCCCTCAGCGCCAGAACCCGGTGTCCAATTGCTCCAGTTGCCGGGTCAGTTCACTGCGCGCTTCACGGATGCGCCGTTCGTCCTGGGTGTCGAGCACCTGCTGGAACTGCGCGGCCCAGTGGCCCAGTTGCTCACGCAACTCACCGAGGTTTTCCTGATAGAGCCGTTCCAGGCGTGCGGTGAGCACCGTGTTGACTTGCTGGTCGCGCGGGTGAACCTTCAACTGCGCCAGGGCTTGCAGGCGTTGCTGGATCTCCTGCGGGCTGAGCACGCCGGGGTTGTTCTCGATCACCAGCGAATGTTGCTCGCCGGTGAGCGGAATGTTCACCTGGGCTTCCAGCAGGCCGTTGTTGTCGTAGGTGAAGCGCACGTCCAGCGAGACTTCACCGGCTTTGCGCTTGGGCACGTCGATCTCCAACTGGCCCAGTTCGATGTTGTCTTTGACCAGGCGGCTTTCACCCTGGTAGATCTTCAACAGCACCTGGCTCTGGTTGTCGTGCAGCGTCACCACGCTTTTGACCCGGCTCACCGGCACACTGCTGTTGCGTTCGATCAGCGGCAGGTAGTGGCCGCTTTCGATATGGCCGCCGTATTGGTTCGAGGTCTCGATACCCAGGGTGTAGGGGCACACGTCAGTCAGCACCACTTCTTCCAGCGCCGCCGAACGGGCTTTGAGTGCGGCCTGGATCGCGGCGCCGTGAGCAACCACCTGGTCCGGGTCGAGGCTGATGGATGGAAAACGCCCGAACAGGCCGGCGGCGAGCTTGCGCACCAACGGCATACGCGTGGTTCCGCCGACCAGCAGGATTTCATCCAGGTCGCCGACGCGAATCCGCGCATCGCGCAGGGCACGTTCGATGGGCGCGCGCAGGCGTTCGAGCAGCGGCGTGTAAAGCTTGGCCAATTCCTGCTGGGTGATGGTCTGTACCCATTGCTGGCCGTCGATGCGCAGCGCGAACTCAGCGCTGTCGTCCTGGCCCAGGGCTTTGCGCACGCGCTCGGCTTCGCGGCGCAGCGCGTGCAGCACGCTGCTGGTGGGCGGGAAGCCGGCGGCATTGCGCTGGCTGTCGACGAAGTGCTCCAGCAGCAGGGTGTCGAAGTCTTCGCCGCCCAGGAAGTTGTCGCCGGCACTGGCGCGTACTTCCATCACGCCGTCGAACAGCTCAATGATCGACACGTCAAAGGTGCCGCCGCCGAGGTCGAACACCAAGAACGAGGTTTCCTTGTCACGCTGATGCAGGCCGTAGGCGAGGGCGGCGGCTGTGGGTTCGTTGATCAGTTTTTCAACGTTGAGCCCGGCCAGTTCGCCGGCAATCCGCGTGGCTTTGCGCTGGCCGTCGCTGAAGTAGGCGGGCACGCTGATCACAGCTTCGGTGACGGTATGGCCGTAGGTGCGTTCGATGTCTTCCTTGAGGCTCTTGAGCACCAGCGCCGAGAGCTCTTCGGGGCGAAACGAACGATCACCCAGGCGCACTTCGGTGGCGCTGCCCATGAAACGCTTGAACAGCGAGGTGGTCAGGTGCGGGTGAGTGTGCAGGCGCTCTTTGGCAGCCTGGCCCACCAGGACACGGCCTTGATCATCCAGCCCGACCACGCTTGGGGTCAGCAACTGGCCAAGGGCATTGGGCACCAATTCGGTGGCGTCACCGCGCCAGACGGCGGCGAGACTGTGGGTGGTCCCCAGGTCGATTCCTACGATCATTACGACAAGCTCCCTCTGTGGTCGGTAAGAATCTGTAACCAATTTTAACCTGAAAGGTTGAAGCGAAAGCAAGACTGCGCAGCCCCTGGGGGCGAGCGGAGTTCAGGTGGCGAGCCAGTCCTGGTGGGCATCGATCAGTCGGCATAAAAAAACCGCCTCCAGTAAGGGAGGCGGTTTTTTGTTTACAGCAGCGCTAATCAGAACAACTTCAACGCCGGGGCTTCTTCTTTCAATGGCTCATTCTTTGCGGTCTGCTCGTTCCAACCGCCGCCGAGGGCCTTGTACAGGGTGACTTCGCTGGTCAGCTGCGCCAGGCGGTCGGTGATCAGCGATTGCTGGGCACTGAACAGTTGGCGCTGGGCGTCGAGGAAGGTCAGGTTGCTGTCGACACCGATGCGGTAGCGACGCTCGGCCAGGCGGTAGTAATCCTGGTTGGCTGCCACGAAGCCGCGCTGGGCATCCAGCTGTTGCTTGTAGGTCTCACGGGCGGCCAGGCCGTCGGAGACTTCCTGGAAGCCAGTCTGGATGGCTTTCTCGTAGTTGGCCACGTTGATCTCTTTCTGGATCTTCGAGTAGTCCAGGCTGGCGCGCAGGCTACCGGCGTTGAAGATCGGGATGTTGATCTGCGGGGCGAACGACCAGGTGCCCGAGCCGCCCTTGAACAGGCCGCCCAGGGTCGGGCTGGCGGTGCCGGCGCTGGCCGTCAGGGTGATGCTCGGGAAGAACGCTGCACGGGCTGCACCGATATTGGCGTTGGCTGCCTTGAGGTTGTACTCGGCCTGCACGATGTCGGGACGACGTTGCAGCAGGTCCGATGGCAACCCGGCCGGCACTTCGCTGAGCAGGTCATCGGACAGCGGCTTGCTGGCGATATTCGCCGGCAGACCGGTGCCCAGCAGCAGGGTCAGATTGTTCTCATCCTGGGCCACCTGGCGGGTATAGCGCGCCAGGGCGACGCGGGCATTTTCCACCGAGGTGCGTGCCTGGCTGAGGTCGAGGGCCGAGGCCACGCCGACTTCGTTGCTGCGCGAGGTCAACTTGAAGCTCTGCTCGTACGCGCCCAGGGTGTCCTGGGTGAGCTTGAGCAGTTCCTTGTCGGCCTGCCAGGTCAGGTACGCGGTGGCCACGTTGGCCACCAGGCTGATCTGGGTGCTGCGCCGTGCCTCTTCGGTGGCGAAGTACTTTTGCAGTGCTTCTTCACTCAGGCTGCGTACGCGGCCGAACAGGTCCAGCTCGTAGGAACTGATGCCCAGGCCTGCCGAGTACTGGCTGGCGATGGTCGCTTCACCGGTCTGCGACAGTTTGGCCGGCGTACGCGAACGGCTGCCGCTGCCCGTGGCCGAGACGGCCGGGAACAGGTCGGCGCGCTGGATCTGGTACTGCGCGGCATAGGCATCGATGTTCAGCGCCGCGACACGCAGGTCACGGTTGTTTTCCAGTGCGGTCTTGATCAGTTGTTGCAGGGCAGGGTCATGGAAAAACTGCTTCCAGCCCTGCTCGGCAGCGGCCTGGTTCGGCGCCTGGGCCGGCGAGTACGCCGGACCCTGCGGGAACTGCGCCGCCACCGGCGCTTCGGGGCGCTGGTAGTCAGGTATCAACGAGCAGCCACTGAGCACGAAGGCGGTGACGGCTAGGGAAAGTAGCGACTTGCTCATTGGCCAGCCTCTTTAGAAGTGTGCTTGGGTTCAGTCTTTTTACGCTCGCCGGCGGCGGACACAGTGGCGAAGAACAGCGGGACCCAGAAGATCGCCAGGACAGTCGCCGTGATCATACCGCCAATCACGCCGGTACCGATCGCATGCTGGCTGCCTGAGCCGGCACCCGAGGAGATCGCCAGCGGCAGTACGCCGAGGATGAACGCCATGGAGGTCATGATGATCGGACGCAGACGCATGCGGGATGCCTCGATGGCCGCTTCGACGATGCCCTTGCCTTGTTCGTGAAGCTCTTTGGCGAACTCTACGATCAGGATGGCGTTTTTCGCCGCCAGGCCCACCGTTACCAACAGGCCCACCTGGAAGAACACGTCGTTGGACAAGCCGCGCATGCTGGTGGCGATCAACGCCCCCACCACACCCAGCGGCACCACCAACACGACCGCGATCGGGATCGACCAGCTCTCGTACAACGCCGCGAGGCACAGGAACACCACCAGCAGCGACAGGGCGTACAAGGCCGGTGCCTGGGAGCCGGACAGACGTTCTTCGTACGACAGGCCCGTCCACGCGTAGCCGATACCCGCCGGCAATTGCTTGGCGATGCGTTCGACTTCAGTCATCGCGTCACCGGTGCTGTAACCCGGTGCCGGGGTGCCGAGGATTTCCATCGCCGCCACACCGTTATAGCGCGAGAGTTTCGGCGAGCCGAAGATCCATTTGCCCGAGGCGATGGCCGACAACGGCACCATCTTCCCGGAGTCGCTGCGCACGTACCATTTGTTCAGGTCTTCGGGCGACATGCGGCTGGCGGCTTCGCCTTGTACGTACACCTTCTTCACGCGACCACGGTCGATAAAGTCGTTGACGTAGCTGCCACCCAGGGCAATCGCCAGGGTCTGGTTGATGTTCGACAGCGTGATGCCCAGGGCACTGGCTTTTTCGTCATCGACGGTCAGTTCGTACTGCGGCTCATCGTTCACCCCGTTAGGACGCACGCCTGCAAGAATCTTGCTTTGTGCGGCCATGCCCAGGAACTGGTTACGCGCGGCCATCAATTTGTCATGGCCGACGCCGCCCTGATCTTGCAGGAACACGTCGAAGCCGGTGGCGTTACCCAGCTCCAGTACCGAAGGCGGCACGATCGCAAACACCATGGCGTCCTGGAAGGTCTGCATGAAGTAGCCTTGGGCACGCTTGGCGATTTCGAACACCGACGTCGACGCGTCGCGTTCATCCCAGGGCTTGAGCATCACGAAGGCCAGACCGGAGCTTTGGCCACGGCCGGCGAAGTTGAAGCCGTTGACGGTAAATACCGATTTCACGCCCTTGCCTTCGCCCGGCTCGCCTTCCTTGTCGTTGAGCAGGAATATCCGCATGTCGTCGATGACTTTTTGCGTACGCTCAGCGGTGGAGCCGACGGGGGTCTGCACCTGGGCGAAGATCACGCCTTGGTCTTCGTCGGGCAGGAACGCGGCAGGGATGCGCATGAACAGCCAGATCATGCCGGCGAAGATCAGCAGGTAGACCAGGAACGCCGGGATCTTGTGCTTGATCATGTTGCCCACACCGCGCTCGTAGCTCAGTACGCCACGGTCGAAGGTGCGGTTGAACCAGCCGAAGAAACCGCGCTTGGGTTGGCCGTGTTTTTCCGGGTCGATCGGCTTGAGCATGGTGGCGCACAAGGCCGGGGTGAAGATCAGGGCAACCAGTACCGACAACGCCATGGCCGAAACGATGGTGATGGAGAACTGTTTGTAGATCACCCCAGTGGAACCACCGAAGAACGCCATCGGCAGCAGTACCGCCGACAGCACCAGGGCAATACCCACCAGGGCGCCCTGGATCTGGGTCATGGACTTGACCGTCGCCTCTTTCGGCGACAGGTGTTCCTCGGCCATTACCCGCTCGACGTTTTCCACCACGACGATGGCATCGTCCACCAGCAGGCCGATGGCCAGGATCATGCCGAACATGGTCAGGGTGTTGATGGTGAAACCGAATGCCGCCAGGATCCCGAAGGTCCCCAGCAGTACCACCGGTACCGTCATGGTGGTGATGATGGTGGCGCGGAAGTTCTGCAGGAACAGGAACATCACCAGGAACACCAGCACGATGGCTTCGACCAGGGTGTGCACCACGCCGGAGATCGATTCGGTGACCACAGGGGTGGTGTCATACGGCACCACCGCCTTCATGCCTGGCGGGAAGAACGGCTCGAGGGACTTCACGGTTGCGCGAATGGCCTTGGCCGTGTCCAGGGCGTTGGCACCGGAGGCGAGCTTGATCGCCATACCCGACGCCGGGTTGCCGTTGAACTGCGCGCTGATGCTGTAGGTCTGGCCACCCAGTTCGATACGCGCGACGTCTTTCAGGCGGACCTGGGAACCGTCGGTGTTGACCTTCATCAAGATGTTGCCGAACTGCTCTGCGGTTTGCAGGCGAGTCTTGCCGATGATGGTCGCGTTCAGCTGGGTGCCGGGCAGGGCGGGCAAACCGCCCAATTGGCCGGTGGCCACCTGCACGTTTTGAGCGGCGATCGCGGTGCTGACGTCCACCGGGGTCAGCTGATAGTTGTTCAGCTTGGCCGGGTCGAGCCAAATCCGCATGGCGTACTGCGAACCGAAGACCTGGAAGTCACCCACACCCGGCGTCCGGGAAATCGGGTCCTGAATGTTGGATACGATGTAGTTGGACAGGTCGTCCTTGGTCATGCTGCCGTCTTCCGACACCAGACCGATCACCATCAGGAAGTTCTTCACCGACTTGGTCACGCGGATACCCTGCTGCTGTACTTCTTGCGGCAGCAGTGGGGTGGCCAGGTTCAGCTTGTTCTGCACCTGAACCTGGGCGATGTCCGGGTTGGTGCCCTGGTTGAACGTCACGGTGATGGTCATGCTGCCGTCGGAGTTACTGTCCGAGGAGACATAACGCAGGTTGTCGATACCGTTGAGCTGTTGTTCGATGACCTGCACCACGGTGTCCTGCACGGTTTGTGCGGACGCGCCTGGGTAGGTCACCTGGATGTCGATGGCGGTGGGCGCAATGGCCGGGTATTGGTTGATGGGCAACTTCAGGATCGACAGTGCCCCGACCAGCATGATCACCAGGGCAATTACCCAGGCGAAAATGGGACGGTCGATAAAAAATTTCGACATGGATTACTCCCCTTTGCCGGCAGCGGCGGCAGGAGCAGCGGAACCGGCGGGTTTGGCGTTGTCAGCTTCCTTGACCTTGACCTCCGCGCCCGGCTTGACGTACTGCAGGCCTTCGGTGATCACGCGGTCACCGGCGTTCAAGCCTTTTTCCACCAGCCAGTAAGCGCCGGCGGTACGGTTGGCCACCAGCTCGCGTTGCTCGACTTTGTTATCGGCATTGACTACCAGCGCCGTTGGTGTGCCCTTGAGGTCGCGGGTCACGCCTTGCTGCGGTGCCAGGATCGCCTTGCTGTTCACACCGGCCTGCAGTTGGGCGTGGACAAACATGCCAGGCAGCAAGACGTGGTCAGGGTTGGGGAACACTGCGCGCAGGGTCACGGAACCGGTGGTCTGGTCGACCGACACTTCGGAGAACTCCAGCTTGCCGTCCTGGCCGTAATCACTGCCGTCTTCCAGGGTCAGCTTGACCTTGGCGGCGTTGGCACCGGCTTTTTCCAACTGACCGCTTTCCAGGTCGCGGCGCAGTTTGAGCATCTCGGCAGAAGACTGCGTGACATCGACGTAGATCGGGTCCAGTTGCTGGATCACCGCCATGGCATCCGCCTGGCCGTTACTGACCAGTGCGCCTTCGGTGACGGCGGAGCGACCGATACGCCCGGAAATCGGCGCGTACACCTTGGTGTAACGCACGTTGATCTGGGCGGTTTGCACGTTTGCTTCGGCGGTCATGCGGTTGGCGACAGCGGTGTCGTATTCCTGACGGCTGACGGCCTGCTCATCGACCAACTGTTTGTAGCGGTCGGTGATCGACTTGGTCTGGGTCAGGGTGGCTTGTGCGCTTTTCAGGGTCGCTTCGTAGACCGACGGGTCGATCTGATAAAGCTGCTGGCCTTCCTTCACATCGGCGCCTTCCTTGAACAGACGCTTGAGGATGATGCCGTTGACCTGTGGACGAACTTCCGCGATGCGGTAGGCGGTGGTGCGGCCTGGCAGTTCGGAGGTGAGGGTATAGGCTTGCGGTTGAATAGTGACCACGCCGACCTGAGGGATTTGAGCGGGCGGAGCCGCTTCTTCCTTTTTACATCCGCTGAGCAGCGATGCCAGGGTGACGGCAGTGACCAGAGCGGTAACAGCTGGCTTAAGTTGCATGAAGATCCTCGGGTCAGGCGCGCAGGCTGCGCACAAGAAAGGTGAAAGGGTAAAAAACGAGCCGTGAGTGGATAAGTAGCTTGCTACGCAATATACTTACGTTCATGGTTGTTTGTAAACTCTTGACAGGCTTCGCGTGTTGTTGACAAAGCAACGCCTGCAGCCTCGATTCCATTACGTTCGGCGCCCATGATGGTGTCGTCCCACAAATATTCAGATCATCGTTTGCATCTATTAACGTTGCGTTAACGATAGTCTCAAGTGTCCTGATTGAGGTTGTACTGCCATGGTTCGTCGCACCAAAGAGGAAGCTCAAGAAACGCGCAGCCAGATTCTCGATGCCGCCGAGCAAGCCTTTTATGAACGCGGCGTTGCACGCACGACGCTGGCGGACATTGCCGCGTTGGCGGGCGTGACGCGAGGCGCGATTTACTGGCATTTCAGCAATAAGTCCGATCTGTTGCAGGCACTGCTCGACACCTTGCACGAGCCGTTGGACGAGTTGGCCAGGGCCAGCGAAAGCGAAGACGAAATCGACCCGCTGGGCTGTATGCGCAAACTGCTGATTCATCTGTTTCATCAAGTGGCCCTGGACCCGAAAACCCGGCGCATCAACGAGATCTTGTTTCATAAGTGCGAATTCACCGATGAAATGTGCGACATGCGCCGCCAGCGCCAAACCCACAGCCTGGAATGCAACCTGCGCATCGGATTGACGCTGCGTAACGCGGTGCACCGTGGGCAACTTCCGGAAAACCTCGACACCACCCGCGGCGCGGTGTGCCTGCATGCTTACATCAATGGGCTGATTGGCCAGTGGCTGCTGGTCCCCGACAGCTTCCAATTACACCAGGAAGCCGAACGCTGGGTGGATGCAGGGCTGGACATGCTGCGTTTTAGCCCCAGCCTGCGCAATTGAGACAAAATGCGTAATTGCCGCGGGCTGTGTCAACAGTAAAGCCTAAGGACAGTCAATCGTCCTTATGCCTGATCGGTGGGGTGACTTTATATACGGGCTGGCGGGCGGTTGATAGGTAGCCGCCTAAGTATTTTGTAGGGAATTTGTTGCGGTTCTGTGAAGCAGTGTTTCCTGCCCCAGTGAAAAAGCCCCGGTTCGCGAGAGCCGGGGCTTTTTCATTTTTACGCGTTACGTCACAGCGCCAGGGTCGGGTAGTCGATGTAGCCCACCGGGCCTTTGCCATAGAAGGTCTGCGGATTAGCTTCATTCAAGGGGGCATCGGCCTTCAGACGCGCCGGCAGGTCCGGGTTGGCAATGAACGGCACGCCGAAGGCCACCGCATCGGCCTTGCCGGCGGCAAGCCACGCATTGGCGCTGTCCTTGGTGAAGCTTTCGTTGGCGATGTACGCGCCGCCGAAGGCTTTTTTCAGTTGCGGGCCGAGGCTGTCCGCCCCTTCCTTTTCACGGGAGCAGATAAAGGCGATGCCGCGCTTGCCCAGTTCGCTGGCGACGTAGGTGAAGGTTTCCGCGAGGTTATCGTCCCCCATGTCGTGGGCATCGGCACGCGGTGCCAGGTGCACACCCACACGGCCAGCGCCCCAGACTTCGATGGCCGCGTCGGTCACTTCGAGCAACAGGCGTGCGCGGTTTTCCAGGGAGCCACCATAGTTGTCGGTACGTTTATTGGTGCTGCTTTGCAGGAACTGATCGAGCAGGTAACCGTTGGCGCCGTGGATCTCCACGCCGTCAAAGCCTGCGGCCTTGGCGTTTTCGGCACCGGTGCGGTAAGCGTCGACGATGTCGGCGATTTCAGCGGTCTCCAGCGCACGTGGGGTCGGGTAGTCGGCCAGTGGGCGCACCAGGCTCACATGCCCTTTGGGTTGGATCGCGCTCGGCGCCACCGGGGCTTCGCCGTTCAGGTACGACGGATGGGAAATACGCCCCACGTGCCACAGTTGCAGGAAGATCTTGCCGCCCGCACCGTGCACGGCCTTGGTCACGTTGGCCCAGCCGCGCACCTGGTCGTTGGACCAGATACCCGGCGTGTCCGGGTAGCCCACGCCCAGCGGCGCTACCGAGGTGGCTTCGCTGAGGATCAGCCCGGCGGAGGCGCGTTGCACGTAGTACTCGGCCATCAGCGCGTTGGGCACGCGACCTTCATCGGCGCGGCAGCGGGTCAGCGGCGCCATGATGATGCGGTTGGACAGCTGCACGTCGCCCAGTGTGATCGGATCGAAAATAGTCGTCATGGGATAACACCCTTCAATTGAGTTGATCAGTTGGTCGCAGGAGCCAGATCGGCGTCGCCGCTCTGACGGAAAGTAATCAGGGTCACCACCAGTGCCAGGACCGCCAGGGCCGCTGCTGCCAGCGGCACGCTGGTCAGGCCGAAACCGTGGGCGATCACGCTGCCGCCGACCCAGGCGCCGATGGCGTTGCCGATGTTGAAGGCGCCGATATTCAAGGTGGACACCAGATTCGGTGCGGCCTTGCCGAAGGTCACCACGTTTATCTGCAACGCCGGGACGGCGGCAAACGACGCGGTGGCCCACAGGAACAAGGTGATTTCAGTCGGGATCAGCGCGACGCTGGTCCAGCTCAGCGCCGTGGACACCACCGCCATGCTGATAAACACACCGACCAACGTAGCGGCCAGGCGTTTGTCGGCCAGCTTGCCGCCGATGATGTTGCCCACGGTCAGGCCCAGGCCGATCAGCAGCAGGGTCCAGGTCACGCCCTTGGGCGACACGCCAGTGACATCGCCCAGCAGCGGCGCAACGTAGGTGAAGAGGGTGAACATGGACGCGGCGAACAGCGCCGTCATGCTCAGCGACAGCCAGATGCCGGCGCCTTTGAGTGCGGCCAGTTCGGCGCGCATGTCGAGTTTTTCTTCGTCACGCTTGGCCGGCAGGAAGCGGATCAGGCCGATCAGTGCAACGACACCAATCACCGTGACCGCCCAGAAGGTCGAACGCCAGCCGGCTTCCTGGCCCAGCGCGGTGCCCAGCGGGACGCCAAGCACATTGGCCAGGGTCAGACCGGTGAACATCAAGGCCACCGCCGACGCACGTTTGTTGGCCGGGACCAGGTTGGCGGCAACCACCGAACCAATCCCAAAGAAAGCGCCGTGACACAGCGCGGTGACCACACGGGCAAACATCAGCACGTTGTAATCACTGGCCAGGGCGCAGAGCAGGTTGCCGACGATGAAGATACCCATCAACGCTACCAAGGCGGCTTTGCGTGGCAGCCTGGCGGTGGCCAATGCCATGAACGGCGCACCAATCGCCACGCCCAGGGCATAACCGGTAACCAACCAGCCGGCGCCGGGGATCGACACGCCGAGGTCCTTCGCCACATCGGGCAACAAGCCCATGATGACGAACTCGGTCGTGCCGATGGCGAAGGCGCTCAGGGCCAGGATGAGTAGCGAGAGGGGCATTGTCGTGTCCTTTACAGCGGCGCGCGGATGTCAGCGCTGAGTTCAGTGATAAACGCCGTGAGGAAGGCTTGGATCACTTCCTCATTGCGTTTGAAAAAGTGCCATTGCCCGGCCTTCTGGCTGCTGATCAGTCCCGCCCGTTGCAACGTGGCGAGGTGGGCCGACACGGTCGACTGGGACAAGCCGCAGCGCTGGTCGATCTGCCCGGCACAGATGCCGTATTCGTGGTTATGCAGTTGCTCGGGGAACTGCACCTTCGGGTCTTTCAGCCAGGTGAGGATGTCTCGTCGTACTGGGTGCGCCAGGGCTTTTATTATTTCGTCGAGGTCAATGGACATGGCAGTCGCTCGGTGTCGTAAAGCGTTATATCGCGATGAAGCGAACTTTAAATCGTAATATCCCGATATACCAATATGATTTCGATCTGAGGTCAGGCTAAATCGGTATATCGGGTTATAACGATACGTTGATGGCAGTGCTAGACTGCGCGCCATGAATTATCTCGCACATCTGCACTTGGGCGGCCAACTTCCTGCGCAACTGCTGGGCAGCCTCTATGGCGACTTCGTCAAAGGCCGCCTGCAAGGGCAGTTCAGCCCGCCGATCGAGGCGGCGATCCAGTTGCATCGCGCCATCGACCGCTTCACCGACACTCATCCACTGGTGGGGCAGGCGTTGTCGCGCTTCAGCCTCACCCGCAGGCGCTATGCCGGGATCGTCGTCGACGTGTTTTTCGATCATTGCCTGGCGCGGGATTGGGCGTTGTATGCCGACCAGCCGCTGGCGCACTTCACGTCGCAGGTGTACCGCGTGCTGCAGGCCGAACCGGAGTTGCCGGGGCGCTTGGCGCAGATTGCGCCTTATATGGCGGCCCAGGATTGGTTGGGCTCGTACCGTGAGTTCGCGGTGATGGAGCAGGTGTTGCGGGGGATTTCGCGGCGGCTGACGCAGCCGGAAGCGTTGGGACATGCGATGCAGGAGTTGCGGCTTTTATATGAACCGCTGAGTGAAGACTTCCGGCGCTTCTACCCTCAATTGCAGGAATTCGCACAGTCTCAACTGATCACACAAAACTAAAGGTGGGAGGCGGGTTGCCCCTCCCACCTTTCTGACCATGCCCGCGTCAAGCGGCGAAGGCTGGTCGCGCCGCCACGTGCTCTGCCTCCGGCAACGGCCCGAACAACGCCTTCTGCACCGCTTGCTGCGCCTGATACGCCAGCGCCGCACGTTCCTGGCCGGCGCAGGCGATCGGCTTGAGTATGTGGATTTCCACGTCGCCCTGATCATTGGCAAACAAGCGCATCAGGTGCGAGAGCAAATCATCATCGCCAATGAACGGTGCCAGCGGGTCCACCTGGCCGTCGCGCACATAACGAATCGCCACCGGTTGCAAGCACACATCCGCGTCGATCGCACTGGCCAGCAAGCGCCCGTGAAAGGTGCGCAGGCTGCGCCCGTCGGTGGTGGTGCCTTCCGGAAACATCAACAAGGGGTGCTGTTGCTCCAGATGACGGGTCATCTGTTTGCGGATCAACTGGCTGTCGCCCGAACCCCGGCGGATAAACAGGCTGCCGGCTTTGGCCGCCAACCAACCGGCCACCGGCCAGGTGCGCACTTCGGCCTTGGACAGAAACGACATCGGCGCCACAGCGCCCAGCAACGGAATGTCGGTCCAGGACACGTGATTGCTCACCCACAGCATCGGCTGCGTCGGCAGCGCACCGTGCACCGTCACGCGAAAGGGCAGGGCGTTGGTCAGTCGCGCCATAAAGAACCGCGACCAGCGCTGGCGCCGCACCATCGAGTTGGCCACGCCCAGGCGCTCGAACAGCCCAAACACACTGGCCATGCTCAGGCCCAGCGCCACCACCACTAATACGCGGGCAATGCGCCCGTAGACGCGCAGGCGGCCCATCACATGGCCGCCTTGAAGTGACGTGCATAACGCGGGCACAGCTCATCTCGCTTGAGCAGGATGAACACGTCGGCGACCTGGAAGTCTTCATCCCAGCACGGCTCGCCACAGATCTTCGCACCCAGGCGCATATACGCCTTGAGCAGCGGCGGCATTTCGGCGATGACGTTGGATGGCAGGTCCAGTGCCGGCAGGGGTTTTTTCGGTTCGGCGCGCAAGTGTTCGTTGCACAGGTAGCGTTCGCGCAGGCGCTGCATGATCGCATGGGCCTGGATGCCACCGTCATGCATCGGGATGCTCGCGCAGCCCATCAGATAGCTGTAGCCGCCCTCGTTGAGCACTTCGGCCAACTCGCCCCACAACACAGCGATGGTGCCGCCGTTGCGGTAGGCCGGGTCGACGCAGGTGCGGCCGATCTCCAGGATCGGGCCTTGCAGGTGCAGCAAGCCGTGCAGGCTGAATTCTTCTTCGCTGTAGAACCGCCCCAGGGTGCTGGCGGCCTGATGGTCGAGCAAACGGGTGGTGGCGACCAATCGACCGCTGTTCAAGTCCCGCACGCCGATATGGCTGCAGTGAACATCATAGTCATCCATGTCCAGACCCTGTTCCGCACCTTTCAGCTTGGCGTTGAACTCGCCGCTGAACACGTTGAAACGCAGGGCCTGGGCTTCCTGCAAAGCTTTCGCGCCAACCAGGCGTTCGGCTTGCAGACGGCGTTCATTGCCGGTGTCGCTGATGCGGGCGATCTGAGTCATGGCGAATCTCCGAGTGCCGGCCACTTACCGGCCGGTCGACTTGTTTGTCCAAACTCAGGCTATGTAGCCCCGGTGTCATCTCCATGAAGTTATGGTGACGCTTGGATGACAGCGCCGACTGTCGCCAATCTGTCATCGGCCTGGGCTAGGCTCCCGGGCTTGAATGCCCCCCTTGAGTTTGTGTCCATGGTCAGAGGCTTGCTGTGCGTTGCCCTGTTGTTCGTCACCGTTATCGCCCGCGCCGAAAACTGGCCCGACAAGGACTGGACCAAGGGCACGCCACTTGTCGGCCCTGCCGTCGACGCCCTCGAGACCTACGCCTTCCCCCCGCGTGACGATGCCAGCCGCCAAGGCATCCGCACCGATGCACTGCTGGTGATCCGCGACGGGCAGATCATTTATGAACGCTATGCCGCGCCTACCACGGCGAGCACGCCGCACCTCACCTGGTCCATCAGCAAGAGCCTGATGGCCACTGTGCTCGGCGTGGCCTATGGCGATAATCGCTTCAAACTCACCGACCCGGTGGCGCGCTTTTACCCACCGATGAAGCAACACCCGGCGGTGACCATGGCCGACCTGCTGCACTGGGCGTCGGGCCTCGACTGGCAGGAAGACTACGAATACGCGCCGCTCAAATCCTCGGTGGTGGCGATGCTCTACACCCGTGGTCGCGGCGATATGGCCGCGTTTACGGCGGATATGGACGCCTTCAGCGGTCCCGGCCAGGTGTTCCGCTATTCCAGCGGCGACAGCAATCTGCTCTCCGCCGCGCTCAAAGGGATGCTCGGCCACAAGGCGTACATGAGTTATCCATGGGACGCGCTGTTCAAACCGTTGGGGATTCGCAGCGCCACCTGGGAAACCGACGCCGACGAGACCTTCGTCGCTTCGTCCTATGCCTATCTCACCGCCCGCGACCTGGCGCGCGTCGGCCTGCTGATGGCGCGGGATGGGCGCTGGGGCGATGAGCAATTGCTGCCCAAGGCCTGGGTCGCGTTCAACCGCCAGCCGTTCGATAAATACAAAACCGGCCAGGACGAAGCCGTCCCCGGCGGCCAGTGGTGGCTTAACCAAGGCACCCCAAGGCCCTGGCCCGACGCCCCCGCCGACACCTTCGCCGCCCTTGGCCACTGGGGCCAGGCGCTGTACGTGATGCCCGCCGAACACTTGGTGATCGTGCGCTACGGCGATGACCGCGACGGTACTTATCGCCACAACGAACTGCTCAAACGCGTGCTCGCGGCGGTGCAGCCATGATCCGTCGTCGGCCGTTTACCAGCCTGTTTCTGCTCCTGTTGCTCGCCTTGCTCGGCTGGGTGTGGCACGAGCGCGTCAACCTGCAAGCCTTCCCCGACATCATTGCGGCCTACACCGCCAAGGAGTACTGCTCGTGCCGCTATGTAGCGAACAATCCAGCTGACTATTGCCGCGGGTATGTGAAGCAGTACGTGCCCACCAGTGCGTTCAGGGATAGCCCGGAGCGGAGTGAAGTGACGGCGAGCGGGCTGGGGCGCACGCACACGGCGCGGTGGTTGGGGGAGCGGCAGGGGTGTCGGTTGTTGCCGTGAGTGGGCGTGACATTCCGTAGTGGTGAGGCCTTAGATTTGTCGTGTCCGCGCCCATCACGGCATTGGTCTTTGTTGAATGTGTTCCATTTTTACGGTTCTATCTAAACTTCAATACAATGGCTACAGCTATCATCCAGCTGAAGGCAGTGAGCGCCATAGACATATTGACGATCAGACGTCGTTTCAGGTGAGGTGGAAAGTTTTTGAGATCGACTGGGTCCAGTTCACCGATAATAATAGACGCCCTCGGCCACACCACCATTCCGGCGATTTTTGATATCTCCCACAGGGACCAAATCAAGCCACGTTTACCCAGGCTCGGTCCCCAAAGATAAATATAACGGCTGTTCTTCAAGGCCTCCTTTATAGCATCCATATGACGGTGACTCAGGTAGAGGCTGTATGCAAGGCTCAACGCGGCAAGCAGAATCGGGCCGCCGCTAACAATTATCGCGATCCAGGGAGACCACGTGTAGATACTCGTCATGGTTGCCTAGTCTTGTAAATCATTTCACCCATGTATTCGCCTCCCATCCCTCCGCCCGTCGTACCCACCCATGTGCCCGCTCCCACTACGGCCGCGACACAGACAACGCCTCCTATACCTCCTGTAGCTACGCCAATCGCCAAGCAGATTGAGCTACTGGCATAACCCGATATCGCACCACCTAGTGCGCCACCAAAAGTGGAACCGGCGAATTTCCCACCTTCAGTAAATTTGATCTTCTCGCAAGCCGCCTCAGAGTCACCGTTACACACCTGTTGTATAGCCAGCAACGACGACACACCACCAATACCAATGCCAATATAACCGCCTGTCTTCATGTACTTGGTCGCACGACTGATCGCCTCCACATGAGCTGAATACCCCGGAATCTGCCCCGGCGCACCGGCCTTGTCCCAGTGATACACCAAGCTTCGGCTGGAGATCCCAAGCGCCGTTTTCAGCTTGGGATGATCGCCCAGAGTAGTCTGGCCGCGCAGACGCGTGGAGTTCAGCAGATGAGCATCCAACTGCGCGAGCAGGCGCTGGCGTTCGGCGAAGAACTGCGGCGATTTAAGGTGGCCATGCTGACGATAGCTTTCCTGATGCAAACGCTCGATGGCCTGGAGTGTGTCGCGCAGGTTCGTCAGGTGCTTTTCCATCACCATTGCGCTCACTCCAAGCCAGGTTGAGGTATGACCAATGAAGCTGG
>NZ_JAHXNQ010000026.1:0-49786 GCF_023148575.1 Pseudomonas sp. EYE_354 | reverse complement strand
CCCTGCGCGCCTAAAAAAGGAAGCGACATGAAGGACGCTGATACCCAAATCCAACAATCAACTCGCCCAATCAACGCCACCCTCGACTTCTGCCTGGAGCGCCACAGGTGAGGCGCTACAACATCATGACGGGCGCGAAGACCACCGCAGGCGGCGAAGTGATCAGCGGCATGGAGCGAACCAGTTTCAACGGCCAAATGATCGCCAGGGAGGGCGACCGGGTTGCGTGTCCGGCATGCGGCACTGAAGGCGTCATTGAGCTTGCCGGCCCTCGCCTGTGCGAATCATGGGGCGGCAAACAAGCGGCGCTGGAGGGTGATCTCTGCAGGTGTAAATGCGTTCCACCGCCGGAGCTGATCGCCAATCAGCGCTTTAAGTGTCAGGAATTCGGCACACAACCCCAGCGCGACACCTCCATTTGGACAGGGCCGAGCCCACGCACCCCTCCTGTTTCGAGCTTCTCTGCGCCCGGCGCGATGAGTCGTGCCGCTGACGCGTGCGTGTTCGCCAAGTCGTGCGTTTCGGTGCCGGTCGGTTCCACGGCTGCGGGAACGAGCCCTGAACACGCCAGAAATTTTGGCACCACGGCCGTCATGGCTTCGACCGGTACGGCGGGCGTTGTCGGGAGGATCGCAGGAACGCTCGGCAGCGACCTGGGTGCCTGGGCCGTACGCGGCGGGCTGGCAGGCGCCAGTGCAGCACTCAATGTCATGCTGCTGGCTTTCTGGCCACGGGATATCGGTGATTCAACGTTATATACCCCGGAACAACTGGCAGGAATGCGCTCGGCCAGTACACGGGTGCGGTTTCAGTTTCGCCAGGATGAGTCAGGTGAGCTGCGTGTTTACGGCATACATACCAAGGCTGACAGTGGCGCTGATCGTGTACCCGTTGCGCAAGCTAGATGGAATACGGACAAAAGCGCGATGGTGGCCGTGCTGGATGGCATCAGCATTACCTGGACGCCAAATAAAGGGCCGGTGGTCAATGCGCCGAGTCCGTACCCAGGTACATCGGAGCGCCTGGATAATTTGTTCGTGCATCCGGTTGCCGTGGGGCAGGATTCGGCAATCAGTCACTACCCTGGGCGCGAAGCTGAGGATGTTACCTGGCAGGATACGATCATTTCGTTTCCGGCTGATTCGGGTTTGCCGCCGTTGTATTTGGTGTTTGCCAAGTCGGCGGTCAGGCCGTTGGAGGTTGATATTTATGGTGCGTTCAGTGGACGGCCTAGAGAAGGAATGCACTTGGATCACATGCCTTCCCAAGCAGCGTTAGAGCGTTACTTGGTGAAAAATTTCCTACATCTTGGAGAGGCTGAACGAAAACATGCAATGAAAAACGCCGCAAGCATCGCGATACCGTCTCGGGTTCACCAAAAATACAGTGAGACCTTCGGAGGCAGAAACACAAAATTCAAACAACAGGTGGATGCTGCTGATTTACGAGGTGCGGTAGATCGGAATTTTTATGCAATAAAGCCCTACATGCTTGAAGAAGGGTTTAAAGAAGCGGACCTTGAAGATGCGCGGACCAAAATGCATAAAATCAATAAAGAAATGGGGTGGTATTGATGGACGCGCCAACGATTAAATTGTGGGTGGAGAGTTTAGGGCTTGGTTTCACCGAACTTGTAGCCGATGGAAAGATACCCGACCAACCGCTGGTGAAGTCGTTTGAGGACAGCGATTGGCCAACCATGCATCCAGTAGATGGCGTGGAGTTGCTCTTCAGTGACACGACCAAGTCCCTGAAACAGATCCTGATCACATTCATCCCGACGGTCGGCCAACCGGTTTACACCGGAGGGTTACCCACTCCATTTTCACTGATGATGAATCAGCAAGGTGTGCGTAGCGCTCTGGGAGAACCTATGGAGTCGAGAGGTCGCGCCAGGCTTCCGGGTGGGCTGGGAATAAGAGGGGGATGGGACGCATATAGGCTGCCCAGCGAATTGCATCCGAGTGCAAAAATTATAATTAGCTATCTTGAAAGTTTTGCTGTGAACAATATCAGTTTCTCGTTGATCAATTAAGAGGGGCTTGCCCCAGCCATAGAGCAGTCGAACGGCCAGCATGATCGCCAGTGGTAACACTGGCGTATCGCTTGCCTGTGCTGTTCCTACTTGATCAATGAGAGCTTAGCTTCCAGTGACTCATTGACGCCGTTGTTGGATACCCCTGAAAACGAAGAGTGGGTTCAGTTTCCGGCTGAGGGCGTGGAATTCTGATTTGCCAAAGAAAATAAGATATTTGAGAAGGTTTTATTAGCGCTTATTAAAAGCGGCGCGAGAGATTCCGTTTACAAAGGCAGTTTGCCGCCCCCGTTCGTTTTCCCGATGAATCAGTTCAGCGTTGTTGTCTGACGGAGAATAAGCCAGTGAGTTTAATTTATTTCAAGCCAGATTCTGCTCAGTCAACCGCTGCACCGCCAACCGCCGATAGTGGGACGGCGTCATGCCCTTAAGCTGCTGAAAGCGCCGATTGAAGTTGGAAATATTGTTGAACCCCGACTCAAAACACACATCCGTGACCGCTTTATCGCCATCGGCCAGCAATTCGCAGGACTTGCTGATGCGCAGTCGATTGACGAATTCGATAAACGTGCGCCCGGTGGCCTGTTTGAATACCCGTGAAAAGTACGTCGGTTTCATGCCCAGGTAGTCCGCCACTTCCTCCAGCGGCAACTCGCGTGCGTAATGGGCAAAGATGTAATCGACGGCGCGGTTGGTGCGGTCGATGCTGTGTTCGTCAGCCAGTTGTGGCGTGGTCGCGCCGGACAGCAGTTGGTAGTCCTCACAGGCGCTCAGCACGTCAAGGAGGATGAAAAAATGCCCCAGGCGCGCCATGCCCTGGGCGTCTTCGATGCGCTGCATCAGGGTCATGGCCTGGGCGATGGTTTTTTTGCAGCGGAATTCAATCCCGTACTGCGCGCGTTCCAGCAGCGGCGTCAGGGTCTTGAGCTCGGTAAAGATCTGACTGCCGCCGTCAAGCAAGTCCTCGGTGAAATTGACCAGCATGTCGCGCTTGGGCACCACCTCGTCTTCTTCGACCTGGCTGATCCAGTTGTGGGGCAGGTTGGGGCCGGTGAGGAACAGACTTTCCGGGTAGAAGTTACCGATGTAGTCGCCGATAAACACCTTGCCGGAGCTGGCGACGATCAGGTGCAGCTCGTATTCCTTGTGGAAATGCCAGCGCACCAGCGGGCAGGGGAAGCCGTGCTGGCGATAGATGATGGACAGACCGTTGTGATCGTCCATCAGCTCGTAGGAAGGGTCTGTGATTCGCGTTGCTCGGGTCATGCTGCCGTCGCTTTATTGTGGTTGCTGCGTAGGATAATGCCCCCTCGCGCGCCACCTCGCCAGCGTCGGCGTTTACACGAGGCGGTTTTTGGCCTCGATCCATTGGGACATGTATTGGGTACTTTTATGCGCGTGATGGCGCAGCATGCTGCCGGTGAAGTTTGTGCGGCGATGGGCGGCGAGTTGGTGTCGGCAGCGTTCCAGGCAGGCCACCAGTGCAGGGCCGTGGATCGCTTGGTCATAACGACGGGCAAGCAGCTGACGGCCATGTGCCTGGGCCTGGTGCCAACGCTCGCGGTCCTGGTAAAGGGCGACGGCCGCGGCCGCCAGGGCTGGTGCGCTCTGTTCGATCAGGCCGGGCCATGGTTGTTCATCGCCCATGGCTTCGGCGCCAATCGGTGTGGTGACGTTCGGCGTGCCGCACAACATCGCATCGGCCAGTTTGCCCTTGATACCGGCACCGAAGCGCAGCGGCGCCAGGCAGATACGCGCGGCGGTCATCACTTGCAGGGCGTCTTCGGCCCAGTTCATGACATGAAAACCTTGGGCGGGGTTTTGCAGCGCGGTGGCTTTGGGCGGTGTGTAGGCGCCGTAGATATGCAACTGCGCCCCCGGCAGCTGCTGGCGAATCAGCGGCCACAGGCTGTTTTTCATCCATAACACCGCGTCCCAGTTCGGCGCGTGGCGGAAATTGCCGATGCTCAGAAAATGCGCACGGTCTTCGAAGGGCGCGAAAGCACCGCTCGGCGGCGCCATCATCAGTGGACACCAGTGGAGCAGGGCGGCCGGCACCTTGAACTGTTCGGTGAGCAGGCGAATTTCCACGTCGGAAATCATCAGGCTGATGTCACAGCGGTAAATCGCGGCGATCTCGCGCTTGGCCAGGTCGGTGTCGGCCATCAGCTGGAATTCCTCCGGCAGGGCGGGCGCGAACAGGGCGCTGAAGTCGTTGCTGTCAGGGTGTGCCTTGAGGTGGTCCTTGAGACGCTGGTGACGGGCGTCGCGCAGGCTTTGCAGGTCGGAAGTTTCGAGGACCCGCAGGGCATCCGGACAACACTTTTCCACGCGCCAGCCAAATTGTTCTTCCATCATGAAACGGTCGAACAGCACGATGTCCGGGGCCAGTTCGCGGATAAAATCGTCGAAACTGCTGTTATTGAGCTCGATGGCGCATTCGGCGATACCCAGGCTGAGCAGGTCGGCCTTGTGCTCGCCGAGTGCGGCAGGGCTGCTGAAGGTGATGTCCCAGCCTTGCGTAAGAAAACTCTCGAGGATTTGCATCATATGCCCGCCTGCGGCCGAGGAGCGCGGCTCCGGCCAGACATAGCCAATGACCAGGACTTTGGTGGCGGGCTGATTCATCAAAAAAGTTCCTTGGCGGCGGGGGTAAGGGCATGGCAAAACGCCGCAATTAAACCACAGCCGACCCTGGTGTTGGTCGGCGGTGGCGAAAACGGCAGGCGTCTGGTCAGCCCTTGAGGTCAATCGACCGCAAAGTCCATCACATCCCTGACCATGTTGGGGTTGAACACCCCTTTGCCGGTGCCCTCGACCAAGTTGAATGTCCCGTCAGGATTGATCGTGACCCCGACGGAGCTGGCGATTGTCGTCTGCACGCCCGGCTTTTTCAGCAGCTCCAGCAGCGGCTTTCGGCCTTCATATTCCTGGCCGACAATAACCCCCATGCCAACGGCGGAGTCAGAACTCACACCGCCGACAAAGATCACTTTCCCACCCTTGTCCAACGAGCGATTCAATGCCTGCACAAGCTGCTGGGCGTCCTGGTCCAACAAACCATGCTCCAGATTGCTGCCGGTTAAATGCATCAGTGTGCGTTTCTGATAAATCCCGTCTTTCAAGTCGGTCAGAACGGCCACGGCCGAGCAGTCGGTCAGGCTGCGCGTGGTCAACACCGTCGTGCCATCTTCTACGGTGTGAGAGTACCCCATTGAAACATCGACTTTTTGCGGCGCCGCAGGGGGCGCGGCCTCGCTTGTGTCGTCCTTGGACGTGGGCGCCTGTGTCTCATCGGACGCGCCCTCGAAGGTTTTCCATTCGTGGTCATGGGGGCGGCGTGGGTTCGGGTGTTTTTCCAAAAACCAGTACCTGTCCGGGGCGACTTGAAACTGTGAAACAGTGCCGACGGGCGCTTTGACCGGCACGTTCAACTGCTCTGACAGGGCCTGGGCGAAGCCTGTTGCCGCAGACTTGCAGCTCAGCAGCCGAATGCGGGTGGCGCCGGTTTTCTGTAGAAGAGGGGCGATGAGTCTGGCGAGCGACTCAGGGGTGTGGGTGTGCGCACCCGCCAAGTCACTTTTAAAGGTGACGCCGCCCTTATCGCCATGCCCAACGATGTTCAGTCGGGTGTCTTTGCCGCCTTTTGGTCCATCGAGAAAGTACTCGAATTGAGCGTCGTCAGAGACGCTGAAGGCAACGCTTTCAGCGATTTTTTCGGACTCGGAAAGCCGTTTGAATCCCTGGTATTCGACCAGGCTGCGCAGTTCCTTGCCGGTATGGCGCACGGGCGCCTGAGCAGGCGATTGTTGTTTGGGAGGGCCGAAACGGACGGGCCGGTAGTCGACGTTTATTGTCGTGTACACCGGTTGTTCGAGCGTTCCGACATTGACCTCGATCGGCGTGCCCTGTTGCTTGAAGACGTTGGCAAGAATCGGTTTTTCAGCGTAGGTGTTATCAAGCTCGATTTTCGCAAGCCACTCAATATCGCTGGCGCAAAGCTGCGGGTATTTGGCCTTGTTGGCGGCCAGCGCTCGCTGATAGACATCCGCGGGGAATTCACCATCGGTGAGTTCGGTAATAACCTGCCCTTCGAACCCTTTGACGGGCACCCCGGTAATTGAATGCAGCGCCGAGGCAAATGATTTTGCGCCGCCGTGGCCTGAGTAGCAGAAGAAGGCTCGGGCATTGGGGTAGTCTCGGATGTCGATGCCGCGTGCGAGGAGTTCGTTATTGACCTGTTCAGCGGAGTAGCCCATTTCGTTTTCGCCCAAAATGCGTGCGGGCTGACCTGGCGCCGGCTCAGCGGCATGGCCAATGATATTGATGCGCCTGGCGCCGTTGTACTCGTCGACGAACGTTTGAATTTCGCCATCGACAGGGGTGACGTCTTTGACCGGACCGCCCAATCGAATGCGGTAACGGGCGGCGTCAGGCGCAGGCACAGGGTCGGGTGAGGACAGCCGGCTTTCGGTCCGTTGCCCAATCGATGGTGTACGCAGGGAGGAAGTGGCCGATCGGGGCTGAAAATGAGCCAGCACACTGGCGAAGTTGACCAGCAGATCCGCTGCGGCGGCTTCCTTTTTGCGCTGGTCATCGCCGCTCAGTTTCTCAATGTCATTCAACATGTTATCCAACTGCAGCGCGGCCCCGATCACCGCGCCCGGCCCGCGCAGGGCCGGTAGTACGGCGTTCAGCAGCAGGTAGCCGCCTTTTTTGAGGGATGCCCAGCGGCTTTCCTCGTTGGACGTTGACTGTTCATCGGCCAGCGTCAGCAGGCTGCGAACATGGGCCTCGTACAGGTGGCTCATCAACTGGCCATCCTGAAGCTTTTGTTGCAGCGTTCGAGCCGCCTCGAACCCATCGGTGGCCAACGGGGTGGCGGGTGCCGGACCGGTAAACAAAGTACCTGTATTGAAGCCCAGAATGATCAGGTTCGGATGGGTAAAACCTTCACCTGTGTAGATCTTGCGGATGTCTTCGCCAGGGAGCCAGGCCAAAACGTCTTGCTGCAATTTGCCCGGCTTCTGGATCGCTTCGAGCAAGGCTTCGCGGGTAGAAAATTGCATCAAGGGGGCATCGGAAATCAACGGACGATAAAGCACGTGGGGGCCCTTTTCGGGGTCTTTGGGCTCAATCAGGTACATGTTTTCCACCACGTCGACCTTGCCATCAGCCTTGCGGTCGAATGCCAGCGGGCGGATAACGATCTCTTGCCCATCGACGATCTTTGTCCCGGGTTCAGCCTTCAGGATTTGCGTGATAAACCTGAACCCGGTGGTGTCAACCCCTTGCTGTCCTTTGGTTGCCAGCTCAAGGGCCTTGATCTTCAGGTCAATCGGTACCCCTTGGGCGAACCGCTGCATTCTTTGAGCTTTAGTCGTGGGGTCGTCGAGCAGTTCACGCTTGAGCAGCTCACCGTAGCGCTTGCCGATGTCCAGGTCCTGGATGATTTTTTTGAGCGCGCCTTCTTTTTCAAGCGCGGTGATCCGCACATTTCCTGGCTTGTAAAACACCTCGATCTGCCCATCGGGCAGGCCTGAAAGATTTTGCAGGAGTGCATCGGCCAGGCTCATGGTTTTGCGTTCGATAAAGCCGTTGCTCAGCGTGCCCACCGGGGTTTTGAACACAACTTCCAGATCCTCGGCCGTGTAGAGCCGTGGCGACGGTAGCGTTGCGTTGAATTCGCTCAAGGCAAACGAACGTATTGTCGGGATGCCACTGTTGTAGAGGCGACCCTGATGGCGTCGTATAAAACTGGCCAGTTGTAAGGCGAGGTCGCGCAGGACAAAGCGTTCGGCGTCACCGGCCGTTTCGATCCACCCTGGCAATTTTGCCTCGGGCGTGGGCGTACTTGCAGAGGCCGCGGCGGGCGTATTTGACGCGAGGGGCGTGCCCGAACGCCTGTTGATGAGACTGGCCGCCTGAGCCGCAAATATATTGTCGATCAGCGGCAGCTCGAAATGGATGTTCGCCGCCGCCAGGGCGTCTGCGGAGTCATAAGGGGTAATTTTTCCGTCAGATTCCACCAGCAGAAAGATTTCCGGCCGGCCGTCGACCAGGCGATGAATCAGCAGGTTTGGCGTGGCCTCTGCAGTTGCGCCGGTTTTCACCGCGTATACGTCGGGTTTGCCTCTGTTTTGTACCTCGGGACGGGTGGAGGCCTCGGGATAGCGCACTACGGTGTCGATGGCTTCACGTTGCAGATCATCCAGCCCCGGTTGATTCAAGCCCGCCTGCAGCAGATTTTCCCGCAACAGATCGCTGAGCAACGCTTTGCGGCTACCGTTGTAGACATGGCCGGCACCCGATGTCTGGCCGGTGTTGCCCGACGCCGGTACGCCAAAGGCGGGCTGCTCCCAATACGCGGCCCTGGCTTCGGCGTAGTAGTCATTGAGCAGCGCCGGGAGTTCGCGCAATGCCAGCCTGATGGATCCCATCGCAACATCAAGCGGGATGGTCGATGTCAAGGGAGTGGGTGATGTGTGGCCGGGCCGGGTGTCGAACAGCTTGTCCTGATCGCTCAACTCAAGGGTGTCGTTGCCAGTAAGGCGAGCGAGTGCGATCTGCACCAGCGGGGTGTGGATGAATTGTCCCGGATTGTCCGGATCGGGCTGGGCCAGGGTTACATGGTTGCTGTCCACATCCAGTGTGCCGTTTGAGCCTGACTTAATGGCGGCGTCCAAGCGTTGCGTGATCAGCGTGTGCAAGCGCGGTTCACCGGCAAACAGCGTCCTTAGCAGTTCGCTGGCCGGGTCGAGCGCCGCCTGATTTGCGCCGTCCGGGTTTGCCGGGCCGGGGTTCTCAAGACCTGCGATGACGGCACGGCGTTTCTCCTGGAAGGCCCGAGAGCGTTCATCGCTGGTCGGGTTGCTAATCCTTGCGGCGCTGAAGCCTTCTTTAATCAGTCCGCAGAAGAATTCCAGTTTCTGCTTCAGTCCGCTGAAATTCCGACTCTGCGCGTAAAAGTTCAGGATGAACTCGCGCGGATAGGTTGCGCTGCGCTTTAACGGGTTGCGCACTGCGGTGGTCGAGCCTGCGGCGAGACTTTTGGCCAAGGCCACGATCTCGCCAGCGACCGCAGACCAGCCTGAGGCATCGCCCATCGTGAACACGGTGCGCGTCACCTCACCGTTGGCGCCGTATACCTCACACATCAGGTCGCCGGTGTGAGGGGCAACGTTGATGCTTTCCAGCACAATATTGTGCTTTGTCGCGAAGGCCTGGAACGCCGGCGCGGCCAGGGCATCATCGAGGGCTTTAAGCAGTTGGCCCATGGTGGAGTCTTCGGGCGGTAACATGCTGGCGCGGCTGAAGTCCTCCCTGCCCGATACCGGCAGATCCTCTTCCCACAACAAGGAACCGGCTGATCGCGCCAGCTGTAGATCAGCCTCATTCACCCGGCTTGCCCAGGATCCGGCCTGTTGGGGTGAAGCCGTTTCGGGTTTTTCTGTGAGTCGGCAGGCAGTGGTCTGGATTGCGTCCAGCTGGCGCTGTTTTACAGCCGCGTACTCAGGTTTGATCTCAACGCGCTCTTGAGTCTCGCTGTACAAGGCGGGAAATGAATGGTTGCGCTGAATGAAACGGATAAAGTCCAGGGTGGCGGTCTTGGTGTTTGCGTAGCTTGCGCCATAGAAGGCCTGGATCAGCTCGTACCGTGTGCTCTGCTCGCCTGCATACACCACAAAACCCAGGGTTGGCGCCAGTTCGCGGGCCACTGCCATGACCTGCGCGCTGACCTGTGCCCAGCCCGGTAGATCCTTGCCGAACGTCACGAGTTTGCCGTCAACGTTGCACTGCAGCGTTCCGAGTCGGTGGTCCAACGTGCATCTGGAGGTGTCGATGTGATGGGTTTTGGCATAGCTTGCAAAAGGTTCTGCTTTGAGGGCCGCAGTCAAACGCGACCAGGCCAGCCCAAAGGTCGAGCCACGAGGGATGTCGGACACGAACCGGCTGGGCCGGGTGTTGACACCGCCAGGTTCTAGTGAAACTACCCGGTTCATCAGGGTGGCGGCCAATTGCAGCGCCACCACCCGGTCGGCCTGCTTGACCTGCGCTTCGGCGGCCTTCTGCGCTTTCGGCGTGATAAGCGGCGTCTCCATGCTGACCAGGCGCGGTGCGCTGCGTCGAGCGCGTGGCCGTGTATCCGCCGCCTCGCAGGGTTGATCGTCTTTGGGCGTGCTGGGCATGCCACTCGCGACAGGTTGTCCTGCGGCATGGCTGTTTTGTTGCACTGATGCATGGGACGGCTGAAACGCCGACAGAAGAGGGGGCATGGAGATTCCTTTGATAAATAGTTGCTAGCCGTCCTCGCAATGTCGGCTAATCCGCCACTGGGTGGAGCGCAACGCAGAACCGTTCCTGATGGGTGTTTAACAAACTGTTTGGCGGGCGCCGCGAGCGAGATGAGGTTTTGTCTATAGGTGCATATCCGAGTTTGTGTTTAACTTCTGCCTCTCGAATTCGTTTAACCAAACCCAGCATAAGGATTCCGTTCATGGCTCAAGTCACCCTTCGTGGTAACCCGGTACAGGTTGAAGGCGAACTGCCGCAAGTCGGCACCCAGGCGCTTGACTTCACCCTGACCGCCGGCGATCTGTCGGATGTAACCCTGGCCACTTTCGCCGGCAAGCGCAAAGTGCTGAACATCTTCCCAAGCGTCGACACCCCGACCTGCGCGACTTCGGTACGTAAGTTCAACGCGCAGGCCAACGAGCTGAATAACACCGTCGTGCTGTGCATTTCCTCGGACCTGCCGTTTGCCCAGGCACGCTTCTGCGGTTCCGAAGGCCTGGACAACGTCAAAAGCCTGTCGGACTTCCGCAGCGCTGCATTCTCCCAAGACTACGGCGTGGACATCGTTGACGGCCCCCTGCGCAGCCTGACCGCCCGTGCCGTAGTGGTGCTGGACGAAAACGACAAGGTGCTGCACAGCGAGCTGGTTGCTGAAATTGGCCAAGAGCCAAACTATGAAGCGGCCCTTGCTGTTTTGAAGTAATTGTTTCTGCGTAAGACTGTCGTGTTGCAGTAACACCGGTGGTACATGATTGCGGCCTGGCCTAGTCCAGGCCGTTTTCATTTGTGCTTCAGACGCTTAGGGAAATAGCCGGCGGACTAAGCGCTGCCGTTAAAAGTTGTAAGCCCAAGGTAAATAGCCGGTAAAGGCGCTTTTCTTAATGCGCCCCAGTGCTTATCTTTCAGCCTCCCGAAGAAGAAGCTCTCGCGCCCAATGGTTGATCACTCCATGCAATCCTCCCCCCGCAATTCCCGTCGTTGGCTGTTCGGCCTGCTTGTGCTGCTGGTGGTCGCCGGCTTGTGCTGGAAGTTCTGGCCAAGCGGCGCGGCGCACAAAGATGCACCGGCCGGGCACACCGGTAAAACCGGCATGGCGCGGCCAGGCTTCGGCGGCTCCACCGGCCCGGTGCCGGTGCGTGTGGCGCCGGCGGTGCTGGGGGAATTTCCGGTGTACTACAAGGCCTTGGGCACGGTCACGGCGCTCAATACCATCAATGTGCGCAGCCGGGTGGGCGGTGAGTTGGTGAAGATCGCCTTTGAAGAAGGGCAGATGGTCAAGGCCGGTGATCTGTTGGCGGAAATCGACCCGCGCAGCTACCAGAACGCCTTGCTCCAGGCCCAGGGCACCTTGATGCAGAACCAGGCCCAGTTGAAGAACGCCCAGGTCGATGTGGCGCGTTATCGCGGCCTCTACGCCCAGGACAGTATCGCCAAACAAACCCTGGACACCGCCGAAGCGCTGGTCCTGCAATACCAGGGCACGGTCAAGACCAATCAGGGCGCGGTGGATGACGCCAGGCTCAACCTTGAATTCACCAAGATCCGCGCACCGATTACCGGGCGCGTCGGCCTGCGTCAGCTTGATGTTGGCAACCTGGTGGCAGCCAACGACACCACCGCCCTGGCGGTGATCACCCAGACGCAGCCGATCAGTGTGGCCTTCACCTTGCCGGAAAACACCCTGGAAACCGTCCTGGCCCGTTACCACGCTGGCAACAAGCTGCCCGTGGAAGCGTGGGACCGTGGCGACGCGAAGCGCCAGGCCACCGGCGTGCTGCAAAGCCTGGACAACCAGATCGACGTCACCACAGGCACCCTGAAATTCAAGGCACGTTTCGATAACAAGGACCAGGCGCTGTTCCCCAACCAGTTCGTCAACGTGCACTTGTTGGCCGATACCCTGCACAACGTGGTGCTGGCACCGTCCGCCGCGATTCAGTTCGGCAACACCGGCACCTTCGTCTACAAGCTCGACGGTGACAAGAAGGTCAAGGTCCAGCCGCTGGTGGTGGGTGACACCGACGGCGACAACACCGTGATCAAGCAAGGCCTGGTGGCCGGTGACCGTGTGGTGCTGGAAGGTACCGACCGGCTCAAGGACGGCAGCGAAATCGAAGTGGTCAACGACGCGAGTGAAGTGCCGACCACCCCGACCGAACACCTGCAAGGCAAGCCTGCGGCGAAAGGGGAGACCGGCACCACCGCCGGCAAGGCGCAAAAGGTCGGTTCATGAACCTGTCGCGGCTGTTTATCCTTCGCCCGGTCGCCACCACCCTGAGCATGCTGGCCATCGTCCTGGCCGGCATCATTGCTTACCGCTTGTTGCCGGTCTCGGCCTTGCCCCAGGTGGATTACCCGACCATCCGCGTGATGACGCTGTACCCCGGCGCCAGCCCCGATGTCATGACCAGCGCGGTCACCGCGCCCCTTGAGCGTCAGTTCGGGCAGATGCCGGGGCTGACCCAGATGGCGTCCACCAGTTCCGGTGGCGCCTCGGTGCTGACTCTGCGCTTCAACCTCGACATCAATATGGATGTCGCCGAGCAACAGGTGCAGGCCGCGATCAACGCCGCCACCAACCTGCTGCCCAAGGATCTGCCCGCACCGCCGGTGTACAACAAGGTCAACCCGGCGGATACCCCGGTGCTGACCCTGGCCATTACCTCCAAAACCATGCTGCTGCCCAAGCTCAATGACTTGGTCGACACGCGCATGGCGCAGAAGATTGCCCAGATCAGCGGCGTCGGCATGGTCAGCATCGCCGGTGGTCAGCGCCAGGCCGTGCGCATCAAGGTCAATCCCGAAGCCCTGGCGGCCAACGGCTTGAACCTGTCGGACGTGCGCACCTTGATCGCCGCTTCCAACGTCAACCAGCCCAAGGGCAATTTCGACGGCCCGACGCGGGTGTCGATGCTCGACGCCAACGACCAGTTGGTCTCGCCCCAGCAATATGCCGAACTGATCCTGGCCTACAACAACGGCGCGCCGTTGCGCCTTAAGGATGTGGCGCAAATCGTCGACGGCGCCGAAAACGAACGCCTTGCCGCCTGGGCCAACGAAAACCAGGCGGTGCTGCTCAATATTCAGCGCCAGCCGGGTGCCAACGTGATCGAGGTGGTGGACCGCATCAAGGCGCTGTTGCCGAGCATCACCGACAACCTGCCGGCCGGCCTTGACGTCACCGTCCTCACCGACCGTACCCAAACCATCCGCGCCTCGGTAACGGACGTGCAGCATGAATTGCTGATCGCCATTGCCCTGGTGGTCATGGTGACCTTCCTGTTCCTGCGCAGGGTCAGCGCCACGATCATCCCCTCGATTGCCGTGCCGCTGTCGCTGGTGGGTACCTTTGGCGTGATGTACCTGGCCGGGTTCTCCATCAATAACCTGACGCTGATGGCCCTGACCATCGCCACCGGGTTTGTAGTGGACGATGCCATCGTGATGCTGGAGAACATTTCTCGCTATATCGAGGAAGGCGAGACCCCGATGGCGGCCGCGCTCAAGGGCGCCAAGCAGATCGGCTTTACCCTGATTTCCCTGACCCTGTCGCTGATCGCGGTCCTGATCCCGCTGCTGTTCATGGCCGATGTCGTAGGTCGCTTGTTCCGCGAATTCGCCATCACCCTGGCCGTGGCGATCCTGATTTCCCTGGTGGTGTCGCTGACGCTGACGCCGATGATGTGCGCCCGTCTGCTCAAGCGTGAACCCAAGGCCGAGGAACAAGGCCGTTTCTACAAGGCCAGCGGCGCCTGGATCGACTGGTTGATCGAAGCCTACGGGCGCAAGTTGCAATGGGTACTCAAGCATCAGCCGCTGACCCTGCTGGTGGCCATCGCCACCCTGGGCCTGACGGTGGTGCTGTACCTGGTGGTGCCCAAAGGCTTTTTCCCGGTGCAGGACACCGGGGTGATCCAGGGTATTTCCGAGGCGCCACAGTCCATCTCCTTTGCGGCCATGAGCCAGCGTCAGCAGGCGCTGGCCAGGATCATCCTCGCCGACCCGGCGGTGCAAAGCCTGTCGTCCTACATTGGTGTGGACGGCGACAACGCCACGCTCAACAGCGGCCGCCTGTTGATCAACCTCAAGGCTCACGGTCAGCGCGACGTGAGCGCCGCGCAGGTGATCACCCGCCTGCAACCGCAGATCGACAAGCTGGTGGGCATCCGCCTGTTCATGCAGCCGGTGCAGGACCTGACCATCGAGGACCGCGTGAGTCGCACCCAGTACCAGTTCAGCATGTCCTCGCCGGACGCCGAGCTGCTGGCGCTGTGGAGCGACAAGCTGGTGCACACCCTCAGCCAGATGCCGGAACTCACCGACGTCGCCAGCGACCTGCAGGACAAAGGCCTGCAGGTATACCTGGTGATCGACCGCGATGCCGCCTCGCGTCTGGGCGTTAGCGTGGCGACCATTACCGATGCGCTGTATGACGCCTTCGGCCAGCGGCAGATCTCGACGATCTACACCCAGGCCAGCCAATACCGCGTGGTCCTGCAGGCCCAATCCGGTGAAACCCTGGGGCCGCAAGCGCTGAACCAGATTCACGTAAAAACTACCGATGGCGGCCAGGTACGCTTGTCCAGCCTGGCGCGGGTGGAGCAACGCCAGGCGCAGTTGGCCGTGGCGCATATCGGCCAGTTTCCGGCTGTGATGATGTCATTCAACCTTGCCCCCGGCGTCGCGCTGGGCAAAGGCGTGGAGCTGATCAACCAGGCACAGAAAGACATCGGCATGCCGGTGGGCGTGCAGACCCAGTTCCAGGGCGCGGCGCAGGCGTTCGAAGCCTCGCTGTCGAGTACCTTGCTGCTGATCCTGGCGGCGGTGGTCACCATGTACATCGTGCTCGGCGTGCTCTACGAGAGCTACATCCACCCGATCACCATTCTGTCTACCCTGCCGTCGGCGGCGGTGGGGGCCTTGCTGGCGCTGCTGCTCAGTGGCAATGACCTGGGCATGATCGCGATCATCGGAATCATCCTGCTGATCGGCATCGTCAAAAAGAACGCGATCATGATGATCGACTTCGCCCTCGAAGCCGAACGTAACCAGGGCCTCGACCCGCAGACGGCGATCTATCAAGCGGCGCTGTTGCGCTTCCGGCCGATTCTGATGACCACCCTGGCCGCGTTGTTCGGTGCGGTGCCGTTAATGCTGGCGACTGGTTCCGGCGCGGAATTGCGTCAGCCCCTGGGCCTGGTGATGGTCGGCGGTTTGCTGGTGAGCCAGGTGTTGACCCTGTTCACCACCCCGGTGATCTACCTGTACTTCGATCGCCTGGGCCGTCGCTGGCGCAAGGAACCGCAACGCCTGGAGCCGGTTGAGTCATGAACCTGTCCGGACCTTTCATTCGCCGGCCGGTCGCCACCTTGCTGCTGAGCCTGGCGATCATGTTGTTGGGCGGGGTCAGCTTCAATCTGTTGCCGGTGTCGCCGTTGCCGCAGATCGACTTCCCGGTGATCGTGGTCTCGGCCAGCCTGCCGGGGGCGAGCCCCGAGGTGATGGCCTCCACCGTGGCGACGCCGCTGGAGCGCTCGTTCGGCTCGATTGCCGGCATCACCACCATGAGCAGTTCGTCGAGCCAGGGCTCCACGCGGGTGATCCTGGCGTTCGACTCCGACCGTGACATCAACGGCGCGGCACGGGAGGTGCAGGCGGCCATCAACGCCTCGCGCAACCTGTTGCCCAGCGGCATGCGCAGCATGCCTACCTATAAGAAGATCAACCCGTCCCAGGCGCCGATCATGGTGCTGTCGCTGACTTCGGACGTGTTGCAAAAAGGCCAACTCTACGACCTGGCCTCCACGATCCTGTCCCAAAGCCTGTCCCAGGTGCCGGGCGTGGGCGAAGTGCAGATCGGCGGCAGCTCCTTGCCGGCGGTGCGCATCGAACTCGAACCCAAGGCCCTCGACCAGTACGGCGTGGCCCTGGACGATGTACGCAACACCATCGCCAATGCCAACCAGCGCCGGCCCAAGGGCTCGCTGGAAGACAGCGAGCGCAACTGGCAGATCCAGGCCAATGACCAGCTGGAAAAAGCCAAGGACTACGAGCCGCTGCTGATTCGCTACCAGAATGGCGCGGCCTTGCGCCTGTCGGATGTGGCGAAGATCACCGATGGCGTCGAAGACCGCTATAACAGTGGTTTCTTCAACAACGAGGAGGCGGTGCTGCTGGTGATCAACCGCCAGTCCGGCGCCAACATCATCGAGACCGTCCGGCAGATCAAGGCGCAGTTGCCGGCGCTGCAGGCGGTGTTGCCGTCCAGCGTCAAGCTGAGCCTGGCCATGGACCGTTCGCCGGTGATCACCGCCACCTTGCACGAAGCTGAGATGACCCTGCTGATCGCGGTGGGGCTGGTGATCCTGGTGGTCTACCTGTTCCTCGGCAATTTCCGCGCGTCGCTGATCCCCACTCTGGCGGTGCCCGTTTCGCTGGTGGGCACCTTTGCGGTGATGTACCTGTACGGGTTCTCGCTGAACAACTTTTCGTTGATGGCGTTGATCCTGGCCACCGGCCTGGTGGTCGATGATGCGATCGTGGTGCTGGAAAATATTTCGCGGCATATCGACGACGGCGTGCCGCCGATGAAAGCCGCTTACCTGGGCGCCGAGGAAGTCGGCTTTACCCTGCTGTCGATGAACGTCTCGCTGGTGGCGGTGTTCCTGTCGATCCTGTTCATGGGGGGCATCGTCACCAGCCTTTTTCGCGAGTTTTCCATCACCTTGTCGGCGGCGATCATTGTGTCGCTGATCGTCTCGCTGACCTTGACCCCGATGCTCTGCGCCCGCTGGCTCAAGCCCCATGTCAAAGGCCAGCTGACCGGGTTGCAGCGCTGGAGCCAGAAGGTCAACGACCGCATGGTCGCGGTGTATGCCAGCAGCCTGGATTGGGTCTTGCGCCACCGCCGCCTGACGCTGCTCAGCCTGTTGCTGACCGTCGGCGTCAACGTGGCACTCTACGTAGTGGTGCCGAAAACCTTCATGCCCCAGCAGGACACCGGCCAGTTGATCGGCTTTGTGCGCGGCGATGACGGCCTGTCGTTCAGCGTGATGCAGCCCAAGATGGAAACCTTTCGCAAGGCGGTGCTCAAAGACCCCGCAGTGCTCAGCGTGGCCGGCTTTATCGGTGGCAACAACGGCACCAACAACGCGGTGATGCTGGTGCGCCTCAAGCCCATCAGCGAGCGCAAGATCTCTGCCCAGGCGGTGATCGAGCGCCTGCGCAAGGACGTGCCGCTGGTGCCGGGCGGGCGCCTGTTCCTGATGGCCGACCAGGACCTGCAATTTGGCGGCAGCCGCGACCAGACCAGTGCGCAGTATTCCTACATTCTGCAAAGCGGCGACCTGGCCGCGCTGCGCCTGTGGTACCCGAAAGTCGTGGCGGCGCTGCGTGCGCTGCCGGAACTGACCGCCATCGACGCCCGTGAAGGCCGTGGCGCGGCGCAGGTGACCTTGATTGTCGATCGTGATCAGGCCAAACGCCTGGGCATCGACATGGACATGGTCACGGCGGTGCTCAATAACGCCTACAGCCAGCGGCAGATATCCACGATCTATGACAGCCTCAACCAGTATCAGGTGGTCATGGAGGTCAATCCCAAATACGCCCAGGACCCGATCACCCTCAATCAGATGCAGGTGATTACCGCCGACGGCGCGCGGGTGCCGCTGTCGACCATTGCCCATTATGAAAACAGTCTGGCCGACGACCGCGTCAGTCACGAAGGCCAGTTCGCCTCGGAAAACATCGCCTTCGACATGGCGCCAGGGGTCACGGTGGAGCAGGGCACCGCCGCCATCGAGCGGGCGATTGCCAAGGTCGGGTTGCCGGAAGACGTGATCGCCAAGATGGCCGGCACCGCCGATGCGTTTGCCGCCACGCAGAAAGGCCAGCCGTTTATGATTCTCGGCGCGCTGGTCGCCGTGTACCTGGTGCTGGGCATTCTGTATGAAAGTTACATTCACCCGCTGACGATCCTTTCGACCCTGCCGTCGGCCGGAGTCGGCGCCATGCTGGCCATCTACCTGACAGGGGGGGAGTTCAGTCTGATCTCCTTACTCGGACTGTTCCTGTTGATCGGCGTGGTGAAGAAGAACGCGATCCTGATGATCGACCTGGCCCTGCAACTGGAGCGTAACGACGGCATGGGCCCCCTGGAATCGATTCGCAGCGCCTGCCTGTTGCGCTTGCGGCCGATTCTGATGACCACTTTAGCGGCGATCCTCGGCGCCTTGCCCTTGCTGCTCGGCACGGGCGACGGCGCAGAAATGCGTCGCCCACTGGGCCTGACCATCATTGGTGGCCTGGTGTTCAGCCAGGTCCTGACCCTTTACACCACCCCGGTGGTTTACCTCTACCTCGACCGCGCACGCCATCGCTTCAACGCCTGGCGCGGCGTGCGTACCGATGCTGCCCTGGACACTGCGCTATGACCGACTCAACCCTGGCTCGATTGGCCCTGTATCGTGGTTCTCGCATGGCGAGCCTGCTGCTTTGCGGCGTATTGCTCAGCGCCTGCGCGGTGGGGCCCGACTACACGCGCCCGGAGGTGATCGAGCCGGCCCAGTTCAAGCAAGCCCAGGGCTGGCGCCAGGCCACGCCGAGCGACTCCCTGGCCCGTGGCGCCTGGTGGGAGCTGTATGGCGACCGTCAGCTTAACGAGCTGGTGGTGCGCCTCAATAACGCCAACCAGACCGTGGCCCAGGCCGAAGCGCGCTTTCGCCAGGCCCAGGCCCAGGCGCGCAGTTCGCGCGGGGCGTTTTACCCCACCGTCGACCTGAGCGCCGGTAAAACCCGCGCCAGCCAGGGCACCGGCAGCAGCAGTGCGAGCCTCAGCAGTTCCAGCAGTGGCATCCGTGACACCCTCAACGCGCAGTTGGGTGTGAGCTGGGAAGCCGACATCTGGGGCAAGCTGCGCCGTGGCCTTGAAGCCAACGAGGCCAGCGCCGAAGCCAGTTCGGCGGACCTGGCGGCGATGCGCCTGAGCCAGCAGTCGGAGCTGGTGCAGAGCTACCTGCAACTGCGTGTGATGGATGAGCAGACCCGCCTGCTGCAAGCGACCCTGGACACCTACCAGCGCTCCCTGCAAATGACCGAAAACCAATACCGCGCCGGTGTCTCCGGCAAGGACGCGGTGGCTCAGGCGCAAACCCAGCTCAAGACCACCCAGGCCAGTCTGATCGACCTGATCTGGCAGCGTGCCCAGCTGGAAAACGCGATTGCCGTGCTGATCGGCGAGGCGCCGGCCAACTTCAACCTGGCGGTGAGCAAGGATATTCCAGCGCTGCCGCAGATCCCCGTGAGCCTGCCGTCGCAACTGCTCGAGCGCCGCCCGGACATCGCTTCGGCCGAGCGCTCGGTGATCGCCGCCAACGCCAATATCGGCGTGGCAAAGGCCGCGTACTACCCCGACCTGAGCTTGAGCCTGGCCGGTGGTTATTCCAGCAGCACCTATGCCGACTGGATCAGCCTGCCGAACCGCTTCTGGTCGGTGGGGCCGAAACTGGCGATGACCCTGTTCGACGGCGGTCAGCGTTCGGCGGAAGTCGACCGCACCGTGGCCAGCTATGACGAAACCGTGGCCAAGTACCGCCAGACCGTGCTGGATGGTTTCCGTGAGGTGGAGAACTACATGGTGCAGCTCAAGGTGCTGGAAGACGAGGCGGTGGTCAGCAATGAAGCGCTCGAAGGCGCGCGCGAGTCCCTGCGGTTGACCCAGAACCAGTACAAAGCCGGGCTGATCGCCTACCTGGATGTGGTGACCGTGCAGGCCACTGCACTAAGTAATGAACGCAGCGTGCTGACGTTGCTGCAAAGCCGCCTGGTGGCGAGTGTACAACTTATCGCAGCCTTGGGCGGTGGCTGGGATGGTGACACAAAGATCAGTATAAGTGATTGATTTTATTGTCTTTTGATTCGACCTGTTGACATCGAAGACCTGATTTCAGCCTGATGTGCCTCAAGCGCCTGCCAGCCAACGAGTTGAAGATTGATCGAGGCTTCGTGCGTGATCTGGAGCACGAAGCCGCCCTCGTTTCGGCCATTGTCGCCCTCGGCCAGGCCCTGGGCCTGAGGACTGTCGCCGAAGGTGTTGAAACCGATGCGCAGCAGCGCTTCCTCACGCGTCTGGGCTGTAACGCCCTGCAAGGTTACCTGCTTGGGCACTCGTTGCCGGCGGAGGCATTCATGGCCGATATCCGCCGTGTCGAAGCGGCGCAGGCGCCTGACAAAGGCGGTGAGTGACGGGTATTCTTGGGACCGACCCCATCCATCAGGTTGAGACAGGAGATCACACGCATGGACAAAGTGCTCATTATCACCGGGGGCAGTCGTGGGATTGGCGCCGAGACCGCCTTGCTGGCGGCGCGCCAGGGTTATCGCCTCTGCATCAATTACCAATCTGACGCAGACGCCGCCCACCGTGTGCTGGAACAGGTGCGCGCGCTGGGTGCACAGGCGATTGCAGTGCGGGCCGACGTGAGCATCGAAGATGAAGTGATCGGGTTGTTCCACCGGGTCGACGCCGAATTGGGCCGTGTCACGGCACTGGTCAATAATGCCGGCACCGTGGGTCACAAGTCGCGGGTCGATGAAATGTCCGAGTTCCGCATCCTTAAAATCATGAAAACCAACGTGCTCGGGCCGATCCTGTGCGCCAAGCATGCCGTGTTGCGCATGTCGCCCAAGCATGGCGGGCAGGGCGGCAGCATCGTCAACGTGTCGTCGGTGGCCGCGCGTCTGGGGTCGCCGGGTGAATACGTTGACTATGCGGCCTCCAAGGGCGCACTCGACACCTTCACCATCGGCTTGTCGAAAGAAGTCGCCGGCGAGGGCATTCGCGTCAACGCGGTACGCCCCGGCTACATCTTCACCGACTTCCATGCCCTGAGCGGCGACCCGGACCGGGTCAGCAAACTGGAGTCCGGCATCCCCATGGCCCGCGGCGGGCGCCCGGATGAAGTGGCGGAAGCGATTATCTGGTTGTTGTCGGATAAAGCCTCGTACGCCACCGGTACGTTTCTGGACCTGGGCGGCGGCCGCTGAATCTAGAACGAGCGCACAATCCGCCCCAGTGTTTCCATGGCCTTTTCCGACGCGTCGGTCCACGGGCTGCCGTAGTTCAAGCGAATGCAGTTACGAAAGCGCTGGGTCGCCGAGAAGATCGGGCCCGGCGCGATGCTGATCCCTTGCGCCAGCGCCATTTGGAACAGCTTCAACGAGTCGGTCTGCTCCGGCAGTTCCAACCAGAGAAAGTAGCCCCCGGCCGGCTGGCTGACGCGGGTCTGTGCCGGGAAGTAACGCGCAATGGCGGCGAGCATGGCGCTTTGCTGTTCTTCCAGGGCGTAGCGTAATTTGCGCAAGTGCCGGTCATAGCCGCCATGTTGCAGATAGTCGGCAATGGCTGCCTGCGCCGGCATCGAAGGACACAGCGAGGTCATCAACTTCAAGCGTTCAACCTTCTGCGCATAGCGCCCGGCCGCCACCCAACCCACGCGATAGCCCGGCGCGAGGCTTTTGGCAAACGAGCCGCAATGCATCACCAGGCCCTCGGTGTCGAAGGCCTTGGCCGGTTTGGGCGCGTGTTGTCCGTAATACAGCTCGGCGTACACATCGTCTTCAATCAGCGGCACCTGATGGCTGCGCAACAACTCCACCAGCGCCTGTTTCTTGGCCTCCGGGACGGTCGCGCCCATGGGGTTCTGGAAGCTGGTCATGGTCCAACAGGCCTTGATCGGGTAGCGTTCCAGGGTTTGGGCCAGGGCGCCCAGATCAATGCCATCGCGCGGATGCACGGGAATTTCCACCGCTTTGAGCTTGAGGCGTTCCAGTACCTGCAGGCAGGCGTAGAACGCCGGAGCTTCGATGGCCACCAGGTCGCCGGGCTCGGTGACGGCTTGCAGGCACAGGTTCAGCGCTTCCAGGGCGCCGTTGGTGATCAGCAGTTCTTCCATGGGCAGCATCAGGCCACCGACCATGTAGCGCAGGGCAATCTGCCGACGCAGTTGCGGGTTGCCCGGCGACATGTCGGTGACCACCAGACGCGGGTCCATCTCCCGGCTTGCGCTGGCCAGCGAGCGGGCCAGGCGGGGCAGCGGGAACAGCATGGGGCTGGGGAACGCCGAACCGAAGGGCACGGTGTTGGGGTCCTTGATCGAATCAAGCACCGAGAATACCAGTTCGCTGACATCCACCTCGGTGGACTCGTGCACCTGCTCGCTCACCACCGGCTCGGAAAACGGGCTGGGCGCATGGGTGTTGACGAAGTAGCCGGAGCGCGGCCGGGCGCGAATCAGGCCGCGGCGTTCCAGCAGGTAATAGGCCTGGAACACGGTGGACGGGCTGACCCCGTAGGTCTGGCTGGCATAACGCACCGACGGCACGCGCTGGCCGGGCCCCAGTACGCCGGAGCGGATCAGTTCTGCTATATCTTCGGCAAATTTTTCGTAGCGTTTCATGGGGGCCTTGAACGATTTTCGGGTCTTTACATGGAACAAACGGTGGGAGCGGGAGCGCCCATTCCCACCGCTTGATGTCCCTCTATACACGCCGGACTCAGCGGTTCAACGGTGCCACGAAGCGGCTGTCGGCGGCGCTGTAGACCCAGGGTTCATCCACATCGGTGACTTTGAAACGCAGGGTCTGCGAGCTGCGCGTCGGGGCTTGCGCGAGCAACGCCACCGACACCGGTACATCAACGATTTCCCCCGGCGCCAGGCTGAGCGCGGTCTTGCCCTGCAGCTCGAAGCCCTCGGCATCTTCCAGTTGCACCCGGTAATTCTGGCGTTGCTGGGTTTTGTTGATGACCTTGAGGCTGTAGATGTTTTCGATCAAGCCTTGGGCGTTCTCGCGGAACAGGCCCCGGTCTTTGGTCACATCCAGCGACACCATCGGCCGCTGCACCAGCGCCACCACCAGCGCGGCAATCATCACCAGCAGCACGGCACTGTAGCCGATCAGGCGTGGTCGCAGCAGCCGGGTTTTGCCGCCTTGCAGTTGATGCTCGCTGGTGTAGCTCACGAGGCCGCGCGGGTAGCCCATTTTGTCCATGATCGAATCGCACGCGTCGATGCAGGCGGCGCAGCCGATGCATTCCATCTGCAGGCCGTCGCGGATATCAATGCCGGTGGGGCACACCTGGACGCACAGTTGGCAGTCGATGCAGTCACCCAGGCCGACGTCGGCCGGTTTGACCTCGCGTTTGCGCGGGCCACGCTGTTCGCCACGGGCGCTGTCGTAGGAAATGGTCAGGGTGTCTTTATCGAACATCACACTCTGGAAGCGGGCATAGGGGCACATGTGCATGCACACGGCTTCGCGCAGCCAGCCCGCATTGATATAGGTGGCGGCGGTAAAAAACAGCACCCAGAACAGGCTGACGCCGCCCAGTTGCCAGGTCAGCAGTTCGGCGGCCAGCGGGCGGATCGGCGTGAAGTAACCGACGAAAGTCAGCCCGGTCAGCACACTGATCGCCAGCCATAACGTGTGTTTGGCCGAACGCCGTGCGAGCTTGTTCAGGCTCCAGGGCGCGGCGTGCAGCTTGATGCGCTGGTTGCGCTCGCCCTCGGTGACCTTTTCACACCACATGAACAGCCAGGTGAACGAGCTTTGCGGGCAGGTGTAGCCGCACCACACGCGGCCGGCAAACACTGTGATCGCAAACAGGCCAAAGGCGCAGATGATCAGCAACGCCGAGAGCAGGATGAAATCCTGAGGCCAGAAGGTGGCGCCGAAGATGTGGAATTTACTCTCGGCCAAGTCCCACAGCACGGCCTGGCGACCGCCCCAGTTCAGCCACACGGTGCCGAAAAACGCCAGAAACAGAAGGCCTGCACCGGCCACGCGCAAGGTGCGATACAGGCCGGTGAAGCTGCGGGTATGGATCAGGTTGTCGCTGGATGTGACCTTCACCTTCTTTTGGTGAATCGGCTCAAAGGTTTCCACGGTGGGGATTCGTTCGCTCATGGTCGTTCGCTCATCAGCCTCCATCAGGCCAATGAACTATGCGACGCGGTCTGTTTGCATAACAGACTCAGGTGTGGCGATTAAAAGCGGATCAGATGAACCCCCGTCGCCCACCTGCGACAATGTGCTGCACCCCGCGGCACCTGGGGTGCAGCCTGATCCAGGGCAGGTTGATACAGATCAATCAAATCGCCGAACCAGGCTCGGTGGCTTTCTTGTGCCGGCGCCCATCGGTGGCGCCGGCCACCGTCAGGGCATCGGCTTCCTGCTCGGTGATGTAAACGCGCTGGGCGTTCAGTTCGACGTAGGACATGGCTTTGTTGATGTCTGTACTCACCGTCACGGCCTGCGCCGGCTGGCTGTATTCCTGGCCGTCTTCGTTGAGCTTGAAATAGCACGTCTGGTGTTCGATACGCACGGGCATGACGATCTCCTTTTCATGGGCTGACCAAGTTTAGGTCCCTGCGCAGCGCCAGGCGTTCCAGGCAACTGACTGGCGGTCGCCGCTGTCCATGCTTTATCACCCTCAACCAAGGAAACAGACCATGGACGCCTGGTGGCATGAAGCGTGGCAAACCCTGCAAGCCGAGTTCGCCGATATCGGCGATGCCCGGCAACTGACCCAGATCACCGTGCGCCTGGTGATCGCCGCGATTCTCGGCGGCATCCTCGGCTTCGAGCGCGAGCATAAGGGCAAGGCGGCGGGCGTGCGCACTCATATGCTGGTGGCCATGGGCGCCGCGTTGTTTGTGATGGTGCCGCAGATGTCCGGTAATCAGGCGGACGCCATGAGCCGGGTGGTACAGGGGGTGATTGCGGGGATTGGTTTCCTCGGTGCCGGCACCATTCTCAAAGGCAAGGAGGAGGATGACGGCCAGCACGTCAAGGGCCTGACCACCGCTGCCGGCCTGTGGATGACCGCCGCCATCGGCGTGGCGGCGGGGCTGGGGCGTGAATCAACTGCGGTGCTCAGCACCTTGTTGGCGCTGGCGGTGTTCAGCGTGATGCCGAGTATCGTCAAGCGGTTGGACAAGGACTGACGATCACCGGCGGCATCGTGGTCGGTGGCTCCTGCACCGGTGGTGGCGGGTTTTCCGGCGGTTCTTGCTCCGGGATCGGCTCGGGTTCGGTGGGCGGCAGTGTCGGGTTGTCGATATTCGGATCAGGGGTTTCAGCCGGGATCGGGATATTCATTCGGTGTGGCCTCCTTTGTGCTTTGCTCTATCGGTGGACAATCGCCCGCGCAATTTGATTCCCGCTCAATGGCGCCACATCCACCTGAACTTTTGACCGCTGTGCAGGCTCGGACCTTTTACGGCCCTGCTCAGGGAGAGTCTCGCCGTATCAGAATTCGAATCAAGCAAAGAGCGTCCACAGGGCGTAAGGGGAAGATGCTCGATGACTGCTGAAACACTGGTTCCAGAAGATTCCTTATTGCCGCTGTCCCAGGCGCTGTTGCTGCCCAGGATCGCGATCGAAAGCACCATGCCGGTGATCGACGGCGGCGAATTTGCCGTCAAGGCCGTGGTCGGCCAACGCCTCAACGTCACCAGCAAGGTCTTCGCCGACGGCCATGACAAGCTCGCCGTGCTGATCCGCTGGCGCGCGCGCCAGGACGAGAGCTGGCACAGCGTGGTGATGAGCGATGTGGGCAACAATGGCTGGGAAGGCGCGTTTACCGTCGCCGCCATGGGGCCCCACGAGTACTGCATCGAAGCGTGGATCGATACCTTCGCCAGCTTTTGCTATGAGCTGCGCAAGAAGCACGAGGCGGGTGTGCCGGTAAGCCTGGAGCTGCAGGAAGGCCGCAGCCTGGTGTTGCAGGCCGCCGAGCGCAGCGACAACGAACTGCGCGACCGCCTGATGCTGTTGCACCACGAACTCTCCGGCCTGCTGGAAACCGAGCAGGTTGCGCTGTTCCTGCACGAAGACAGTGCACACCTGATGACCCAGGCCGACCACCGCGCCTATTTGAGCGTGAGCCCCGTGTACCCGATCGACGTTGAACGTGAGGCCGCGCAATTTGCCAGCTGGTACGAGCTGTTTCCGCGCTCGATCACCGACGACCCGGCCCGCCACGGCACCTTCAACGATGTGCACGCGCGCTTGCCGATGATCCATGACATGGGCTTTGACGTGCTGTATTTCCCGCCCATTCACCCGATCGGCCGCAGCCATCGCAAGGGCAAGAACAATTCGTTGACGGCCGGCCCCGATGACCCCGGCAGCCCCTATGCCATCGGCAGCGAGGAGGGTGGCCATGAGGCGATTCACCCGCAACTGGGCAGCCGCGATGACTTCCGCCGCCTGGTCAAGGCCGCCGCCGACCACGGCCTGGAAATTGCCCTGGATTTCGCCATCCAGTGCTCCCAGGACCACCCCTGGCTCAAACAGCACCCCGGCTGGTTCAACTGGCGTCCGGACGGCACGATCAAATACGCGGAAAACCCACCGAAAAAGTACCAGGACATCGTCAACGTCGATTTCTACGCGGCGGATGCGATCCCCAGCTTGTGGACCGAACTGCGTGACGTCGTGGTGGGCTGGGTGGAAGAGGGCGTGAAGACCTTTCGCGTCGACAACCCCCACACCAAGCCACTGCCGTTCTGGCAATGGCTGATCAGCGATGTGCGCGCCAAGCACCCCGAGGTGATTTTCCTCGCCGAAGCGTTCACCACCCCGGCGATGATGGCGCGCCTGGGCAAGGTCGGCTATTCGCAGAGCTACACCTATTTCACCTGGCGCAATACCAAGGCTGAGCTTAGCGAGTACCTGGCGCAGTTGAACCAGTCGCCATGGCGTGAATGCTACCGGCCGAACTTCTTCGTCAATACGCCCGACATCAACCCAGGTTTCCTGCATGAGTCCGGCCGGCCCGGGTTTTTGATCCGCGCCGCACTGGCGACCCTGGGCTCGGGCCTGTGGGGGATGTATTCGGGGTTCGAGTTGTGCGAAGCGGCGCCGGTGCCGGGCAAAGAGGAATACCTGGACTCGGAAAAATACGAAATCCGCCCTCGAGACTTCACCGCCCCCGGCAACATCATTGCCGAAATCGCCCAGCTCAACCGCATACGCCGCCAGAACCCGGCCTTGCAGACTCACTTGGGCCTGAAGCTTTACAACGCCTGGAACGACAACATCCTGTACTTCGGCAAGCGCAGCGAGGATGGCAGCAACTTTATTCTGGTGGCGGTCAACCTCGACCCGTTCAACGCTCAGGAAGCGCACTTTGAGCTGCCGCTGTGGGAGTTGGGCTTGCCGGATGACGCCCAGACTCAGGGTGAAGACTTGATGAACGGCCATCGCTGGACGTGGTACGGCAAAACCCAATGGACACGACTGGAACCGCAGATGCCGTTCGGGGTGTGGCGGATCAGCACGTCCTGAAGGTGCGCATGTTCTTTTGTGGTGAGTGTGCCTTGGTGTTGATGGGCGTGTGCGGCAAGCCGGCCACACAAGCCGGCTTGCCGCACACGCTGGCGCACTCCACCCGCCTGCATGACACCGCCGTTTATTTTCCAGGAGTTTCCAATGGCCAAGAAACCCAAGGCTGCCACCTTTATCAAAGACCCGCTCTGGTACAAGGACGCGGTGATTTACCAGGTTCACGTCAAATCCTATTTCGACGCCAATAACGACGGTATCGGTGACTTTCCCGGGCTGATCGCCAAACTCGATTACATCGCCGACCTTGGCGTCAATACCATCTGGCTGCTGCCGTTCTACCCTTCGCCACGGCGTGATGACGGGTACGACATCGCCGAATACCGGGGCGTGCACAGTGACTACGGGACCCTGGCCGATGCCAAGCGGTTTATCGCCGAGGCTCACAAGCGCGGGTTGCGGGTGATCACCGAACTGGTCATTAACCACACTTCCGACCAGCACCCCTGGTTTCAGCGTGCGCGCAAGGCCAAGCCGGGTTCGGCGGCGCGCGACTTCTACGTGTGGTCCGATGACGACCAGAAATACGACGGCACGCGGATCATCTTCCTCGACACCGAGAAGTCCAACTGGACCTGGGACCCGGTCGCCGGTCAATACTTCTGGCACCGTTTTTATTCACACCAGCCCGACCTCAATTTCGACAATCCGCAGGTGATGAAAGCGGTGTTGTCGGTGATGCGCTACTGGCTCGACATGGGCATCGACGGCCTGCGTCTGGACGCCATCCCGTACTTGATCGAGCGTGACGGCACGAACAACGAGAACCTCGCCGAAACCCACGATGTGCTCAAGCAGATCCGCGCCGAGATCGATGCCAACTACCCCGACCGCATGCTGTTGGCCGAAGCCAACCAGTGGCCGGAAGACACGCAGTTGTATTTCGGTGACAAAAAGGGCGATGACGGCGATGAATGCCATATGGCCTTCCATTTTCCCCTGATGCCGCGCATGTACATGGCGCTGGCCCAGGAAGACCGCTTCCCGATTACCGACATCCTGCGCCAGACCCCGGAGATCCCCGCCAACTGCCAATGGGCGATCTTCCTGCGCAACCACGATGAACTGACCCTGGAAATGGTCACCGACAAAGAGCGCGACTATCTCTGGAACTACTACGCCGCTGACCGCCGCGCCCGCATTAACCTGGGGATTCGCCGACGCTTGGCACCGTTGATGGAGCGTGATCGCCGCCGCGTGGAGCTGCTTAACAGCCTGCTGCTGTCGATGCCGGGCACGCCAACGTTGTATTACGGCGACGAAATCGGCATGGGCGACAATATTTACCTGGGCGACCGCGACGGTGTGCGCACACCGATGCAGTGGTCGATCGACCGCAACGGCGGGTTCTCCCGCGCCGACCCGGCCAGCCTGGTGCTGCCGCCGATCATGGACCCGTTGTACGGTTACCAGTCGGTCAACGTCGAGACCCAGACCCAGGACCCGCACTCCTTGCTTAACTGGAACCGGCGCATGCTCGCGGTGCGCAAGCAGTCCAAGGCGTTTGGACGGGGCAGCTTGAAGATGCTGTCGCCGGCCAACCGGCGCATTCTGGCCTACACCCGCGAGTACACCGGCGAGGATGGGCGTACGGAAATCATTTTGTGCGTGGCCAACGTGTCGCGCAGCGCCCAGGCCGCCGAACTGGACTTGTCGGCGTTTGCCGGCATGGTGCCGGTGGAGATGCTCGGCGGAAACGCTTTCCCGCCTATCGGCCAGCTGAATTTCCTGCTGACCCTGGCACCGTATGGCTTCTATTGGTTTGTATTGGCGGCGGAAAACCAGATGCCGAGCTGGCATGTGGAACCGGCGCAGAGCATGCCCGACTTCACCACCCTGGTCTTGAAAAAACGTATGGAAGAGCTACTCGACGAACCCTCCCGCCGCACCCTTGAGCAAGCGACGTTGCCAGCCTGGCTGCCCAAGCGGCGCTGGTTTGCCGGCAAGGACACGGCTATCGACAGCGTGCGCATTGTTTATGGCGTACGGTTTGGCGACCCGCAGCACCCGGTATTGCTCAGCGAGCTGGAGGTGAGCGCAGGCGGCCAGGTCAGTCGTTACCAGTTGCCGTTCGGTTTTCTTGGCGAAGATCAGTTCACCAGCGCCTTGCCCCAGCAATTGGCCCTGGCGCGTGTGCGGCGTACCCGCCAGGTAGGGCTGGTCACCGACGCCTTCAGCCTCGAACACTTCATCCGCGCGGTCATCCAGGGGCTGCAAGCTGGCACCGTACTGAGCACCAGTGACGGCGACCTGCACTTTGAGGCCACGCCGCACCTGTCCAAGCTGCAGCTGGGCGATGAGGCGCAGGTGCGCTACCTGTCGGCCGAGCAGTCCAACAGCTCGGTGGTGGTGGGTGAAAGCCTGGTGCTCAAGCTGATTCGCAAAGTCAGCGTGGGTGTGCACCCCGAGCTGGAGATGAGCGCCTACCTCACTGCCGCCGAATACCCGAACATCTCGCCGCTGATGGGCTCGATGATCCGCCGCGACGCCGACGGCCAGGACAACCTGCTGATGATTGCCCAGGGTTACCTGAGCAACCAGGGTGATGCCTGGAGCTGGACCCAGAACAACCTGGAACGGGCGATTCGCGACGAGTTGGCCCAGGCTATTTCCGAGCAGGAGCAGCACTACAACGCCCTCGGTGAACTGGCGGATTTCGCCGGTTTGCTCGGCCAGCGCCTGGGTGAAATGCACCTCGTGCTGGGCGGACAAACTACCGACAAGGACTTCAAACCCGAGGTCACCACTGCCAAAGACACCCAGACCTGGGCCAAGGATGTCGGCGCGCAGATCGAGCGCGCGCTGCACTTGCTCAAGCTGCATCAACACCAATTGAACCCGGCGGACCAGGCATTGGTCAGTGAATTGTTAGCGCAGAAAAAAGCCGTCGCCGCCCATGTCCAGACCTTGGCCAAAGCCACGTTGGGTGGGTTGCGTATTCGAGTACATGGCGATTTGCACTTGGGCCAGGTGTTGGTGGTCAAGGGCGATGCTTACCTGATCGACTTCGAAGGCGAGCCGGCTCGGCCGCTGCACGAACGTCGCGGCAAGCACAGCCCTTATAAAGATGTGAGTGGCGTGCTGCGTTCGTTCGATTACGCCGCCGCCATGGCCCTGAATGTGCAGGGTGTGGATCACTCGCCCGAAGCGGACCTGGCGCGCAAACGCGTGACCGATCGCTACTTGAAAGAAGCACGCCTGGCATTTATCCAGGCTTATCAGGCGGCTACGTCTACACTGGCGCATGACTGGCAAGATGCCAATGGCCAGGAGGCCGCGCTGACGTTGTTCAGTTTGGAGAAGGCCGCGTACGAAGTGGCTTACGAAGCGGAAAACCGCCCGACCTGGTTGCCGGTGCCTTTGCAGGGCCTGCATGGCCTGTTGAGAGGGGCTGTACCGATCAAGCAAGCACCTAAATCGAACACTGCACGCGGTGGGGAGACGTCATGAATTACACGCATAAAGAACCGCTGCAGCCAAAGTTGACTGCAATGCCGGCGTCCAAAGACGTCGAAGCACTGGTGCGCGCCGAGCACCACGATCCATTTTCGATCCTGGGGCCGCACGATGATGAGCAGGGCGGGCAATTTATTCGCGCGTTCCTGCCCGAAGCGCTGAGCGTCCAGGTACTCAGCCGCGAGGGCGGCGAGACCCTCGGCAGCCTCGACGCGACCCAGGTGCCTGGGCTGTTTGTCGGTCACTTCGGCACGCGCCAGCCCTATCTATTGAAAATCCAGTGGGCCGGCGGTGAGCAAATCACCGAAGACCCCTACAGTTTCAGCCAGTTGCTGCTCGGGGAAATGGACCTGTACCTGTTTGCCGAAGGCAATCACCGCGACCTCGGCAGTTGCCTGGGCGCCCAAGTGACAAGCGTCGACGGCGTGCAGGGTGTGCGCTTTGCGGTGTGGGCACCGAATGCACGGCGCGTATCGGTGGTGGGCGACTTCAACATCTGGGACGGCCGCCGCCACCCGATGCGCCTGCGTCATCCTTCGGGTGTATGGGAGATTTTTATCCCGCGCCTGCAGCCGGGTGCGGCCTACAAGTACGAAATCCTCGGCGCCAATGGGATCCTGCCGCTCAAGGCCGACCCGATGGCGCTGGCGACGCAACTGCCGCCCGACACCGCCTCCAAAGTCGCGCCGCCGTTACAGGTTGAGTGGCAAGACCACGAGTGGATGCAATCGCGCACCGAGAAGCATAAAACCAGTGCGCCGCTGTCGATCTACGAGCTGCACGTCGGCTCCTGGCAATGCGAGTTGGACGAAGCCGGTGAAGTCGCCCGCCAATATGGCTGGCGTGAGCTGGCGGAGCGGCTGGTGCCTTACGTGCAGCAGTTGGGGTTTACCCATATCGAGCTGATGCCGATCATGGAACACCCGTTTGGCGGCTCATGGGGCTACCAGGCGCTGTCGCAGTTCGCGCCGAGCGCGCGGTTCGGTTCGCCGGAGGATTTCGCCTACTTCGTCAATGCCCTGCACAAGGCCGATATCGGCGTGATCCTCGACTGGGTGCCAGCGCATTTCCCTACCGATACCCACGGTCTCGCGCAATTTGACGGCACCGCGTTGTACGAATACGCCAACCCGCTCGAAGGCTTCCACCAGGATTGGGATACGCTGATCTACAACCTGGGTCGCACCGAAGTGCACGGTTTCATGCTGGCCTCGGCGCTGCACTGGCTCAAGCATTTCCACATCGATGGTCTGCGCGTGGACGCCGTGGCGTCAATGCTCTACCGAGACTATTCACGCAAGGCCGGCGAATGGGTGCCGAACCGCCACGGTGGTCGCGAGAATCTGGAAGCGATTGACTTCCTGCGTCACTTGAACGACGTGGTGGCTCTGGAAGCCCCTGGCGCGCTGGTGATCGCTGAGGAGTCCACTGCCTGGCCAGGCGTGAGCCAGCCCACCCAACAGGGTGGCCTGGGCTTCAATTACAAATGGAACATGGGCTGGATGCACGATTCCCTGCACTACATCCAGCAAGACCCGGTGTACCGCGCACATCATCACAACGAGCTGAGCTTTGGCCTGGTATATGCCTGGTCCGAACGTTTTATCCTGCCGATCTCCCACGATGAGGTGGTGCACGGCAAGCATTCGTTGATCGACAAGATGCCCGGCGACCGTTGGCAGAAATTCGCCAACCTGCGTGCTTACCTGACCTTCATGTGGATGCATCCCGGCAAGAAGCTGCTGTTTATGGGCTGCGAGTTCGGCCAATGGCGGGAGTGGAACCACGATCAGCAGTTGGATTGGTACCTGCTGCAGTACGCCGAACATAAAGGTGTGCAAAAACTGGTAGGGGACTTGAACCGGCTGTACCGCACAGAGCCGGCCCTGCACGACCAGGACGACGCACCCCAAGGTTTCCAGTGGCTGATCGGTGATGACGCGATCAACAGCGTCTATGCCTGGCTGCGCTGGAGCAAGGACGGCAAGCCCGTGTTGGTGGTCGCCAACTTCACCCCGGTGCCCCGTGAAGCCTACGCCGTGGGTGTGCCGTTTGCCGGGCGTTGGAGCGAGGTGATCAACAGCGACGCGGACACCTACGCTGGATCCAATTTCGGCAACGGTGGCGACGTGTTTACCCACGAGGAGCCACGCCACGGGCAGCCGGTGTCGCTGTCCCTGAATCTGCCGCCGTTGGGAGTGCTGATTTTGCGACCGGAAACGCTGTAAACGGCTCTATCTTGCTGGATTCTGTTGTCCGCGGTGCTGGCCGGGTGCCACAATGGCGCCCTTGTCGCGACAGTTGAATCAGGCGAATTTCATGAATGGCCTTGGGCGTAAGCAGGACGAGGATTGCTCCATAGAAGAGCAGGTGCGGACTGACCGTCTGCACCAGCTGTTTCGGCAGTCATTTACCGCCATTTTCGGCAGTTATCTGGCGGCCGCGATGCTGTGCTGGCTGTGCTGGGATCGCTTTGACCATTCAGTCATGGTGGCCTGGCTGGCGCTGCTGGGCCTGTCGGCGCTGTTGCGGGTCAAGATGTTCATGGACTGGTTCCGCTGCCCCAACAGTGAGCGTACCCCCTCCCGCTGGGAGCGCCGTTATTGGTGGACCCTGACGCTCTCCGCAGGGATCTGGGGCGCGGGTGCGCTGGCGCTGATGCCGCCGGATGATCGTTTGTCCCAGGTGCTGGTGATCTTGTTCACCGTGGGCATGTCGGTGAGTGCGGTGTCGTGTTATTCGGCCTATCGTTACATGACGCTGGCGTCCATCGGCCTGGTGTTGCTGCCGTGCACGGTGTGGCTGCTGTTTCAGCCGTCAGCAATGCAGCTAGGCGTGGCGATTGCGGTGTTGGTGTTCAGCACGTTCGTGGTCAGCGCCACCCGTAAATTGTCCGATGCCCTGGAAAAGGCCTTTCGCCTGACCCGGCAAATGGAGCGCGCCCACCACATTTCCAACCTGGCCGCACAAACCGATGAACTGACCGGTTTGATGAATCGACGGGCGTTTTTCGAGCGTGCCCACCTGCTGTACGCGCAATGCCGGCATCATCAGCAACCCCTGTGCGCCTTGATGCTGGACATGGATCATTTCAAGCAGATCAACGACACCTACGGCCATCAGGCCGGCGATCAGGTATTGCGCCAGATTGGCGGAGTGATCAACGCGTCGTTTCGCAAGGCCGATGTCTACGGTCGCTTGGGTGGAGAGGAGTTTGCGGTGCTGCTGCCGGACACCTCGCTGGAAGCCGCGCGGGAAATCGCTGAGCAGTTGGTCAAGGCCATCTCCAACCTGGCGTGCGATCCGGTGCATGGCCTTAGCGCCAGCTTAGGTGTGGCGTTCGCCTATGCGCAGGATCAGGACTTGCACGGGTTGATGAACACGGCTGACAAGGCGCTTTATCGAGCCAAGGCCCAGGGTCGCAATCAGGTGGCGCTGGCAGAGTAGAGCAGGCTCAGTCCTTGAGCATGGCCTTGATCAACACGCGCGAGACCTGCTCGGCAGAGTAGGGCTTGGCCAGAAATTCGAACCCTTCGTAACCACTGTCTGCCAACTCATCGCTGTAGCCCGAGGTGAGCACCACCGGTAAATCCGGCCGTCGCTGGCGCAGCAGTTTGGCCATCGCCACGCCGGTGATGCCGGGCATCACCACGTCCGAGAAAATCACATCAAAGGCCATGGCATCCTGGCCTGCAAGGGTCAGCGCCTGCTCGGCGTCCGTCGCCCAGGTGGTCTGGTAGCCCAGGTCTTGGAGGATCTGGCTGGCAAAACGCCCGACTTCCAGGTTGTCCTCCACGATCAGTACGTGGCACTGCGTGGTGTCCGGAGTTGTAAGAGGGGTGTCCTGGGGGCTCTGCGGCAGCGAGGATTGAGCTTCGACTTGCGGCAGGTACAAGGTGAACACGCTGCCTTGCCCGGGTGTGCTGGTCACGTCGATGTTACCGCCGGACTGCTTGGCGAACCCGAACACTTGCGACAGACCCAGGCCGGTGCCTTTACCCACGGCTTTTGTGGTGAAGAACGGTTCGAAGATGCGTTCAACGGTGTCCGCTGCAATGCCCTGCCCGGTATCGGCCAGCGAGACCGCGATGTGCGGCTGGCGGGAGCCTGCGTCGCCGCGGATGCTGGGCAGCGGCTGTTGGCCGGCCACTCGCAGTGTCAGCGTGCCCTGGCCGCCCATTGCGTCCCGCGCATTGAGCGCGATGTTGATCAGCGCGGTTTCGAACTGGCTGGAGTCGACACGTGCAAAGCAAGCATGTGGCGGCAGGTGGACCTGTACATGAATACGCGCGCCGGTGACACTTTCGAGCATCTCGCCGATGTTCTGCACGCGCTGGCCCACGTCGAAGACTTCCGGGTTGAGCGGTTGGCGACGGGCAAACGCGAGCAATTGACTGGTGAGTTTACTGGCCCGCTCGACGGTGTCGGACACCGCGCTCATATACCGTTGACGGCGTTCTTCCGAGAGGCCGGGTTGGCGCAGGAAATCCACCGATGAGCGAATGATCGTGAGCAGGTTGTTGAAGTCATGGGCCACGCCGCCGGTCAGTTGGCCAATGGCTTCGAGTTTTTGCGACTGGCGCAGCGCCGCTTCGGCCTGGGCCAGTGCGAGCGTGCGCTCTTCTACCCGCTGCTCGAGGGTGGTGTTGAGCTCGGCATAGGCTGCGAGGCCTTTACGCACGTCGGCATCGGCGCGTACCCGTTCGATATGCGCCCAGGAACGTTCGGTGACTTCGCGCAGCAAGGCCAGGTCGTAGGGTGACCAGGATCGCGCTGTTTTGTCGTGCACGGCCATCAATGCGGTCAGTCGGCCGTTTTTGATCAGAGGCATGCACAGGGTTGCGGTGACGCCCAGGGCCTGGAAGTTGGCGGATTCCGCCGGCGGCAATTCGAGCAGGTTATCGTTGATCACCAAGGGCTCGCCGGCGCGCAAGTAGTCGACGGCCATCGCACCGAAGTCCGCCAGGCGGTAGCGGCCGATGATGCTCGGTGAGCCGGGCGCCGTCCAATTGTCGCGAATAGTGAAACCGTCTTCATCGGCGTCCATGTCGGCGTAGGCGCAATTGCTCACCTGCAGGTGCTCGGCCAGCAATCGGGTGGTGCTGGTCATGATCGCTTCGGCATCGGCGGCGTTGGCCACGGCGTTGCTGATGGTGTCCAGCACTGCCAGACGGCGGGTGAGAAACACCGTGGCGGTGGTTTCGGTCACGGTATCCAGCATGCCCACCACGCGGCCCTGAGGGTCGCGGATCGGGCTGTAGCAGAAAGTGAAGTAGGCCTGCTCCGGCGCATGGCCCCGCTCGATGACCAGCGGGAAGTTTTCGATATAGGTCGCGTGGCCTTGGAAGGCTGCGTCGCAAATGGGGCTGATGTCGTCCCACACCTCGCTCCACACTTCACTGAATGGACGGCCAAGGGCGTAGGGCTTATCGCCCAGGATCGGGATAAACGCGTCGTTGTACAGCGTTATCAGATTGGGCCCCCAAATGATTGCCTTCGGGAAACTTGAAGCGAAACACAGCGCTACGGTGGTCTTGAGAACATCCGGCCACTGTTCCAGTGGCCCCAGGGGCGTACTGGCCCAATCATGCTGACGCACCCGCTCAGCCATATCGCTGCTGCTTTGCAGCCAATTCATCATTGGGAAAACACCTTGTTTACCAGAGTCTGCAATGCGCCGGAAATGCCCTGGCGCAGAGCTACAGACCTGCCCGAACACTGCCAGTTCAGCGCGATTATCCGCTAGATGGCAATTTGATGCTCTATTCGTTTAACTAAAGGATATCTAGAAGGTTTTAGCCCTTGTTTCACCCTCATTGCGTGCCGAACAAGCCCGTCCAGTAGATCCCGGCGTCACTCTTTGGGTCCATCGCATAGGCGGCGCCCAACTCGCGAAATTGCGGGTTCATGAGGTTGGCGCAATGGCCGGGGCTGGCGAGCCAGCCATCGACCACCCTGCGCGGGGTATCCAGGCCGGCGGCGATGTTTTCACCGATGTTCTTCGCGATATACCCCGCCAGCTCCGCACGGTCGCCGGGGGTGCGGCCGTCATGGTCGAGGTGGTCGAAGAAGTTACCGTTGGCCATGTTGCGCGTGTGGCTGTTGGCGGCATCGGCCAGGCTATCGTTCCACGACAACGGTGTGGTCGCCGTAAACGCCTGGGTACCGCACTGACGCGGTTGAGCGCGGGCGGTATTGATCAGGTCGAGCACTTTCCTGCCTTCGGTCTGCCAGTCGCCCAGTCCGCTGGACAGCAGCGGACGCGCCAGCACGATGCGCCAGTCCTGGCCGCTGTTGCTTACGCCGATGTCGACGAATTGCGGGTCCAGCACCACCCGGCAGAAACTTTCACGCACGGCCTTCATGGCGGCCTGGGCGTCCTTGGGACCCGACAGGCTGATAGCCTGTACATTCACCATCGGGTAGGCCGCCCGCGCCAGGGCCTGCTGCAAATCGCCGACGTTACTGGCCGGCAGCACCAGCCGTGTGTCGCTGGCCAGCGGCGGCAGTTCCTGGGAACCCTGGTCACCGCAGCGTTGCACCTGGCTGCGGTATTCGTTGATCTGTTGGACTAGCTGACTTTCTTCATTCGCCATCGCGCTGGCGCAGAACACCGTACTGGCGGCCAGCGTCGTGAGACCCATCATCAATGACAGAACGCGCATGGACGTTACCCTTGAACTTGAAAGTGCCCATGATGCGCGATGTAACCCGGTCCGGTGCAACGCCTTTTTTGTTTTTTTACCTCAACGGAGCCTGCAGGTGTCGTTTACAGCAACGTTGTGGCCCCATGCCATCGCCGTGGCCACCAGGATCAACCCTCCCGCCACGGCAAACGTGGCGTGCAGGCCAAACGTGACCGATTGCGCGCTGGCGTGGGTGACACCGGGCGTGGCCCAGGCGAACACTGCGCCCAAGGCCGAGGCACCGCCGATCAGGCCGAGGTTGCGTGACAAGTTCAACAGCCCCGAGACTGTTCCCCGTCGTGCCGCCGGCACGTCACTCATCACCGCCGTATTGTTGGCGGCCTGGAACAGGCTGTAACCGGTTGTCAGGACGACCAGCGCAATCACGTAGGCCACCAACCCTGACGTCAGCGCCAGCAGCAGGGCGCCACACAGCAACACGCCCAGCCCCGTGCGGGTCATGCGCCGGCTGCCGAGGCGGTCGGTGAGGCGGCCTGCCGGTACGCCGGTGGCGGCCGCGACGCAGGGGCCGACGGCCATGACCAGGCCCATCCATTCAGGGGCCAGGCCCAGGCCGCGTGAGAGGTAAAACGGCCCGACGACGAACGTGGCCATGATCACGGCGGCGACCAAGGCGCTCATGGTCAGGCCTACGCGCAGTGAAACGTCGCGCAGGGGAGTCCAGAAGCCTGACGCGAGCGGCGTGCGCGGTTGATCGGCGGGCAAGTACCGCCAGGCCAGCGCAAACGCCAGCAGCCCCAGCGGCACACCCACCGCAAACAGCGCGCGCCACCCCCACAGGCTGAGCAGTACGCCGCCCAGGCTTGGCCCCATGGCGGTGCCGACGGCCGACATCGTGCCGAGCAAGCCCATCACCCGGCCGGTGCGTTCCCGGGTGACGGTATCGCCGACCATGCCCAGGGCCATGGCCATCATGCTCGCGGCGCCGAGGCCTTGCAGCGCCCGAGCGGCGATCAGTGCAGTGAGGGATGGCGCCATTGCGCACACGCCGCTTGCCAGCGCGAACAGCAGCAACCCGCCCAGCAACAGCCGACGGCGCCCCAGGCGATCACCCAGTCGGCCTGCACTGACGATGACCGCAGTGATCGCCAGCAAATAACTGAGCACCACCCACTGCACCGCCTGAAAAGACGTGTCGAATGCCAGCGCCAGGCTTGGCAGGCCGACATTGGCGATGCTGGTGCCCAGGGATGCCAGCAACATGGACAACGACAGGCTGGCGAGGCTACCGCGTGAGGAGGAGGGCATGGGGCGATTCCTTGAGTGAACGTACCTGTCACAAATCTACGGTGTCGCCTACCATGGCGGAAGACGCACGGGTTGCACTTAATACATGCATATAACGCCTGCTGAGGAACGCGAATGCCCGATCTTAATTTGTTAATCACCCTGGACGTGCTGCTCGCCGAAGGCAGCGTCGCCGGCGCGGCCAGGCGTTTGGGCCTGAGTGCTTCGGCCATGAGCCGTGCCCTGGCGCGCCTGCGCGAAACCACTGGCGACCCGCTGCTGGTGCGTGCCGGTCGCGGCCTGGTGGCTACGCCGAGGGCGATGGCGCTGCGCGAACAGGTCAGCCGTCTGGTGCAGGAGGCGCAGGCCGTATTGCGCCCGACGCAATCGCTGGACATGGCGCAGGTGGAACGCACCTTCACCCTGCGCACCAGTGAGGAGTTCGTTGAGCTCATCGGCCCCGCGTTGCTGGCGCGCATCGCCCGCGAGGCTCCCGGTGTGCGTTTGCGGTTCATCAACAAGACCGACAAGGACAGCGCGCTGCTACGTGACGGACGCGTGGACCTGGAAACCGGTGTGGTCGACCCCGACGCCAGCCCCGAAGTCCTGACCCAGGCACTGTTTCGCGACCGCTTGGTGGGCGTGGTACGCGAAGGCCATCCCTTGAGCCGTGGCGAGATCAGCGCCCAACGCTTTGCCGAGGGCCAGCACGTCTACGTTTCCCGGCGCGGGCAAGACCGTGGTCAGATTGATGACGCGCTCGAGGCCCACGGCCTGGCCCGCCGCATCGGCAGTATCGTCAGCGGTTTCTCCACTGCCATCGCCCTGGCCCGCGACACCGACCTGATCGCCTGCGTGCCCGAACGTTACACCGCCAACCGCCGCGATCTGTTCTGCTTTACCCTGCCACTGAGCTTGCCGAGCTTCAGTGTGGCGATGCTCTGGCACCCGCGGTTGGATGCGGATCTGGCCCACCGCTGGCTGCGCGGGTGCCTGCGTGAGGTCTGCGGGCAATAACTCACGCGCAACAGGTACAATCGCCGCTGCCTTGACGCAAAACCCCAGGAATTTGCATGTTCAGCCTTACCCGCTACACCACGCCGTGCCCCGAGCCGATCAATGGCCAGATCCTGCAGTTGGTGGTGGACAACCTCACCGACATCAGCAGCGTGGCGCTGCCGCCGAGCAACCTGCTCTACAACATCTACCAGTACGCGATTGGCTTTGAGGTGCACCTGTACCTGGAAGCGCTCAATGGCGAGAAAGGCATCGCGGTCGAACTGATTGTCGCCACCGATGCGCAGGATGCCGGGAAGGTCCTCGGCTTTGTGTTGTGCTTGCCGGTCAAGGACGATCCCGAGGCGTGCGGCATCGCGTTCATGGCGGTGCAGGCGGCCTCGCGTCGCCGGGGTGTGGCACGGGCCATGTTGCAGGACGTGTTGGCGCGCTATCCCCATGCCGAGCTGGCCTGCTCCGTGGAAAAGGTCCGCGCGTTCGAGGCCATGGGCTTTAAAGTGCGCGGCGCACGCGGCACCCAAGTGCTGATGAACACCCGCGACTACGGCACCGATGGCCTGATGGGCGTGCTGGATGTGGCCGCGATCTACAGCTCCCTGGAAGTCCGGCAGATTCACACCTACCTGCTGCAAAAACACGGCAAGCGCGCCATGGTCGATGCAGAGAAGCAACGCGATCGGCACCTGGATCAGTTGGCGCGCAAGGTCCAGCTGTTCGTCAGCGGCGGCCGCGATTAACCATCCCCAGAATGGTGGCCAGCAACTCCTGCTGCGCCTCTTCACGACTGAGCTCGCCGTTGGCCGCCGCGTGGGACAGGGCTTCCGCGGCGCCGAGCATGGCGCGCAAGCCGGCTTGAGACACCGTGCCCGTGGGCGCGAAGGGCGCCAGCGCGTCGCGGCATTTATCGAGGAAGATCGCCTCGTATTTGCGCTTGAGGCTTTCCAATTCCGGCGAACCGCTCAGCGCGGCCGTCACCCCCGGTATTTCCCGTCCCTGCAGTAACACGCAATCGACGTACGACGCGGCGATCACCCAGGCGCGCTCATCCAATGTCGCGGCGCTGGCTTCGATGGCGTCGCTGAGCACCTGATTCTGACGCCCGTCGAAATCCTCGTACAACGCCGCCAGCAAACCCGCGCGGGTGACGAAATGGTCGTAGACCACCGGCTTGGTCACGCCCGCCAGTTCCGCCAGGCGACCCAGGGTCAGGGCATCGGTGCCTTCCTCGCGCACCAGTTGCCAGGCGACATCGAGCAACTGGCGCAGGCGATCTTCTCGGGACAAACGACGACGCGGGGCAGGGGATTCAGGGCTTGACATGCTTATATACCAAAAGTAACTTACTATTCGTAACTTAAGCCTAGCCTAACCTCAAACGGAGTCAATGTCATGCACGCACTGATCGTTGTCGCTCATCACGACCCGCAATCGCTCACCCATGCAATTGCCGCGCAAGTCGCCGCTGGCCTTGAGGCAAGCGGCCACACTTATGAGATCGCCGACCTCGCCGCCGAAGGATTTGACCCGCGTTACAGCGCCGCCGACCATCGGGTACACCGCCACGGCGCCGCGCCACCGGCCGATGTGCGGGCTGAACAAGCGCGCGTGGATCGGGCCGATGCGCTGGTGCTGGCATTTCCCATCTACTGGTGGTCACTGCCTGGGCTGCTCAAAGGCTGGATAGACCGCGTGTTCGTCAACGGCTGGGCAATCGAATATGGCCCCGATACCCCGGTGACGAAAAAACTGCGGCACTTGCAGGTGCACCTGCTGGCCCTCGGCGGGGCGGATGACAGTGCGTTTGAGCGCCACGGCTACGCCACGGCGATGCGCACGCAGATCGACCACGGCATTTTTGATTATTGCGGGGCGAAAGTGGTGACGTCCCAGTTGTTGCTGGATTCGGAAGGCGGCGCGGCGCACGCGCATCTGAACACGGCCCATGCGGTGGGCCGCAAGGTGTTTGCGGCTGAGACGGTCGTCGGTTGATTCAACCGTCGCGAAACAAGTCGTGGGCGTCCAGCAGGCGGTAGGCGATCTCCGGGCGTTTTTCCATGCCACGCCGAATCGCCGCCGGGATCGATTGCCGGGTCTTGCGGCACATTCCCGGTAGCTCATCGATCACAATCTGAATCCCGCGCATGCTCTTGACCTCGGTATGGCCTGGGGCAATGTGCACGCGAATGCCCAATTGCTGGTGCATCAATTGCTGCATGCGCTCCAAGTCTTGCAGGCTTTTGAGGTCTTCCAGGCGTTCGAGCAGGCGTTTTTCTTCCTGGCGCGTAAGGCTCAGGATGCGCAGGTCGGCGCCGGGTGCTTGCAACAGACGTTCGCGGTCGCAGACACAGGCGCCGGGTGGGCAGGGTTGGCGAATTGTCATGTGCAGGCCCTCCCCAAACCGGTGCGGTTGGCTCAGTAGCTGAGCGTTACCCCAAGGCTGCCCAAGGCCTTCCAGTATTCAGGATAGGTCTTGGCCACGCAGTCCGGGTCCTGAATGCGGATGCCCGACACTTTCAAACCGGCCAGAGCAAAGCACATGGCGATGCGGTGGTCGGCGTGGGTGTCGATCAGTGCGTTGCACGACGTACCCGCCAGCCCAGGGTCGGCGGCGACCAGCAGATCATCGCCTTCGATGGTGGCCAGGCCTGGGCGAATCTCATTGAGGCCATCGTGCAGCGCCTGCACGCGGTCGCATTCCTTGACCCGCAGGTTGGCCAGTTCGGTGAAGCGCACCGGGGTGTTGTTGAACGCTGCCAGCACCGCCAGGGTTGGGATGGCGTCCTGCATTTGCGAGCCGACGACTGTGGCCTGCATGTTCGGGAACTGGGCGATCACTGCCTGGGCCTTGGCATCGGGTTGGGTGAAGTCCTGCGCGGCCACGCCGATGTCGATGCGCCCGCCGGTCAACACTTCAGCAGCCCACAGGTACGTGGCGGCGGAGGCGTCCGGTTCGATCAGGTAGTCATGGGCGGTGTAGCCGGTAGCGGCGACACGCCAGGTGGTGTCGTCGACCTCCTCGACCTGTGCGCCGAAGGCCCGCATGCAATCGAGGGTCAGGTCCACGTAGCCACGGGCACCAATGTCCTTGCCGGTCAGGGCCACTTCTATCGGCGCCTCGCCGCAGGCTGCCAGCATCAGCAGGGCCGAAACGTACTGGCTGGACAAACCGCCGTCGATCTCAAAGCGCCTGGCCTGGACCTTGCCCGCGCCGTGCACGGTCACCGGTGGGCAGCCGGTTGGGCTGTCGACCCGGATACCGTTCTGGCCGAGGGTGGCCAACAATGGGCCGATCGGGCGCTTGCGCATGTAGTCATCGCCATCGAGCACCACGGTGCCGTCGACGGTGGCCACGGCGGCGGTTAGAAAGCGCATGGCGGTGCCGGCATTGCCGAGGAACAGCGGTTGGGCAGGTAAGTGCAGCTTGCCGGAGCCCGTGACGACAAAGGTGGTGTCATCCGGCTCATCGATGGTCACGCCCATCTGGCGCAACGCGACCGACATGTGCCGGGTGTCGTCGCTTTTCAGCGCGCCGCTCAGGCGGCTGGTGCCCTTGGCCAGCGCGGCCAGCAGCAGGGCGCGGTTGGTAATGGATTTGGAGCCGGGAGGCGCGACCTTGCCATTGAGGGGGAAAGTGGGCGGTGTAACGGTCACGGTTTTCTGCGAACTCAAGGGACAGGGCTCCTGATCAAGGCAAAGGGGTACGGCGTGGTCGACGGGCGGACCCGAATAATCGGCCAAAGGTGCGGTGCTTGTCGAGGTTTAGCGCTGGCTCAGCCAGTAATCATGCAGCGCCCGCGCCGCCGGCTCGATCTCGCTGACACGCCGCTGATGGGCGGCTACGTCCAGGTCCACGGGCAATTCGAAATTGTCCTGCTCGGCACACCAGGAGATTTTCTCCAGATTCGCCGCGTGTTCGGCCGACAGTTCAGGCCAGTTGCCGATAGCGGCGCCACGGATATAGCCGAAGCACCATTCTTCGGCGAGGGTCACCGATTGGCCCTGATGCTCTTTCTCGTCGAACAATGCCTTGAAACCCTGGGCATTACCGGCCAGTTGCGCGGCGAGGGTGTTCATATGGCGCACACAGAGTTCGAGGAACCGCTGCGCGTCATCCATGTTGCTCCACTCGGGGTTCTGCCCGCCCCATATGGCGGGGAACCATTCGGCGACGTCGACCTGTTTGGGGCTGGACACCAGGGCCGTGAAGTAACCATCGAGCTCGGCCAGGTTGAGCACCGAATGGTCATCGCCGTACTTGAGCAGCGTGTCGTCGATAAAGTCGAATTCGGCGGCGGCGAGGGGTTGGGTGTGCATGGCATATCCTTCAAAACGTCGAACGCCGCGGGCAGGGCGGCTTAAAGCGCCAAGGATGGCGCCTGGCAGGGTTTTTTGCCAGTCCCGCTTTTGGCCGATGCGCCGTTGTGCACCCTTGTTATAGTTCGGGCCTTATCACTCGCCAGTCAGGGATCACTGCCATGTCCAAATACCAAGCTTTCGTCGTCGAACTCACCGGCAACGTTGCCCATGTGCAGATCAACCGCCCGGAAAAAATCAACGCGATGAACGCCGCGTTCTGGACCGAAATCATCGACATCTTCCAATGGGTCGAAGACACCGATGCGGTGCGCGCGGTCGTGCTCAGCGGCGCCGGCAAGCATTTTTCCTCGGGCATCGACCTGATGATGCTGGCGTCGGTGGCCAACGACTTCGGCAAGGACGTGGGCCGCAACGCACGCTTGTTGCGGCGCAAGATCCTCGAGCTGCAAGCCTCGTTCAACGCTGTGGACCAATGCCGCAAGCCGGTGCTGGCGGCGATCCAGGGCTACTGCATCGGCGGCGCCATCGACCTGATCAGCGCCTGTGACATGCGTTACGCCGCCGAGGATGCGCTGTTTTCCATCAAAGAAATCGACATCGGCATGGCGGCCGACGTCGGCACCCTGCAACGCCTGCCGCGGATTATCGGCGACGGTATGCTGCGCGAGCTGGCGTACACCGGCCGCCAGTTCGGCGCCGAAGAAGCGCGCAGCATCGGCCTGGTCAATCGGCTGTACCCGGACCCTGCCAGCCTGTTGGCCGGGGTGCTGGAGATTGCCCATGACATCGCCGCCAAATCACCGATCGCCGTGACCGGCACCAAGGCCATGATCAGCTACATGCGTGACCATACGATCAATGATGGCCTGGAATACGTTGCCACCTGGAACTCGGCTATGTTGCAATCCAACGACCTGCGTGTGGCCATCGCGGCCCACATGAGCAAGCAGAAACCCGAATTCGTGGATTGACTGACATGACCCCAGGCTGGATTACCACAACGCTGCTGGACACTGACACCCCCGGCGGCTGGGCCGTCGCCCGCAGCCGCGAAGGCTTTTTGCATGACGACAATGGCCCGCTGTTTCCCCGGGAATGGCTCAAGCGCCAGGACCTGTCGGTGTTTGCCGAACACGGCATCGGCCACCTCGATGGCGAACCGGTGTACCTGCTGGAACTCAATGCGGCGAGTGACGTGCAGGGCTGCAGTTGGCAGGGCCTGCGCGGCTTCATGCTGCAGGGCGATCACACCCTGTACAAAGTGCTCGGGTATGCGGCGCAGATCGGCACGTGGGCACGTGAGCATCGGTTTTGCGGCAGTTGCGGCCAGGCCATGGTCCAGGTGCCTCGGGAACGCGCCATGTACTGCCAGGCCTGTGACCTGCGCAGCTACCCGCGGATTTCGCCGAGCATGATCGTGCTGGTGACCCGTGGTGACAAGATTCTGCTGGCGCGTTCACCGCGGTTTGTCACGGGGGTGTACAGCACGCTGGCGGGGTTTGCCGAGCCGGGTGAGTCGGCCGAAGACTGCCTGATCCGTGAAGTGCGCGAGGAAGTGCAGGTGGAGGTCAAGAACATCCAGTACATGGGCAGCCAGTGCTGGCCGTTCCCTCATTCGATGATGCTGGGGTTCCATGCCGAATACGCCGGGGGCGATATCGTGCCCCAGGCCGACGAGATCGAAGACGCGCAGTGGTTCAACATCCATGACCTGCCGCCGCTGCCGGCGTCGCGCTCCATTGCGCGTTACCTGATCGACCTCTACCTGGCCCGTCGCTTAGGCCACGCTGAACCAGTGCTGCCAGGCTAGGCGCACCGTCAGCCCGAGAACCACGGTGATGAACACCGGGCGAATGAACTTGGCGCCGCCGCTGATCGCGCTGCGTGCGCCAAAGAACGCGCCACCCATCACCGAAACGCCCATCGCCAGGCCGACAACCCAGTCCACCGAGCCATTGAAGATAAATACCGACAGTGCCGCCGCGTTGCTGACGAAGTTCATGCTGCGCGCCACGCCGCTGGCTTTCACCAGGTCGATGGGGTGCAGCAGCATCGTGCTCACCGTCCAGAACGCGCCGGTGCCCGGCCCGGCCACGCCGTCGTAGAAGCCCAGCCCAAAGCCCTGGGTGGACTGCCACTTCTTCTTGATCGGTGCGTCATTGTCCAGCGCTGCCTTGGGCGTGCCGCCGAACAGCAGGTACAGGCCACAGCCGAACACGATCACCGGCAGCATCTTGTTCAGGGTCTCTGCGGGCAGGTAGTGGGCGACCACTGCGCCGGCCAGTGCTCCGATCAACGTCCCGACGATGGCGTGCACCCACTGGCGCGGGTGGAACAGCTTGCGGCGGTAGAAGGTAAAGCTGGCGGTGGCCGAGCCGAAGGTGGAGCTGAGCTTGTTGGTCCCCAGCACCAAGTGCGGCGGCATGCCGGCGGTGAGCAAGGCGGGGGTGGTGAGCAGGCCGCCACCGCCGGCGATGGCGTCGATAAAACCGGCGATAAACGCCACGGCGGCGAGAATGGCGAGGGTGGTCAGGTCAACGCTGAGTTCGAAGGGCATGGGCAGGGCTTATGATTGGCGGGACTGCTGAAAGGTCGCCATCTTACCTGCCACACCCATACAGATCCAAATGAATGCAGATTCCACACGGGCCTGTATTCAGCCGTGACGTTTGTCGAGCCACTCCAAGGCCGTGCGCCACACGCAGATCCCCAAAAAGTACGCTGACATCAGCGACCACAACCCAAAGGTCCACGGGTTGGTGTTGGGGTAGTCCACCACCATCAAAAAGCTGCACAGCAACCAGATAGTGGTCACCGCGATATTGAGCGGCATAAAGCGCTTGACGCGGAACGGGTGCAAAAACTTCATCGGCGTCACGGTCAGCAGCGCCAGGCCGATCACGGTCAGCAGCGTTACCCACGCCTCGGGCTGGATGATGTACACGCACAGGGCAACCACGTTCCAGGCGGCGGGGAAACCGACGAAATAGTTGTCTTTGCTCTTCATGTTGACGTTGCAGAAGCAGAACAGCGACGACACCAGGATCACCGACACCGTGAACAGGTGCGTGAACTCCGGCAGATCGATATAGCGGTAGATAAACAGTGCCGGAATGAACACGTAGGTGAGGTAGTCGATCACCAGGTCAAGTACCGAGCCGTCAAAGCTGGGCAGCACCGTGCTGACGTTCAAGCGTCGCGCCAGGGAACCGTCCACGCCGTCCACCACCAGCGCCAGGCCCAGCCACAGCAGGCAGGCCTTGGGTGAGTTCTCAAGCAGCGCCAGCGTGGCCAAAAACGCCAGCACCACGCCGGTGGCGGTAAAGCCGTGGGCCCCCCAGGCTTTGATTCTGGCTACATGCAGGGTCGATATCACGGGCGGTTCTCCAAAAGGTGAAACGGGGCAGCCGACAACGTAACGCCGTCGATTCTGGCCGGGGAATGCAGGTATCGACCGGGAAGGGGCGCATAAGGTTCACCGCCCGGTGTATCGCTAAGCGTAGCAAGCGTAGGACATTTCGGCATCAACCCTGGCGGAACACCAGGGCCTTCAAGCCACTTTGCGCGTCAATATCCGGAAATTCCGGTGGGTTTTGCAGGCGCTCCACAAAGCGCAGGCCCGGCGCTTCGCGGGTCACGCCGTCGATCAGGAAGTCTTCGCCAAAGGCCGGGTCGTTCATGCACGCCAGCACCGTGCCCTGTGGCGTGAGCAGGTCCGGCAGGCGGCGCAGTACGCGCTGGTAGTCTTTGGTCAGCAGGAAGCTGCCTTTCTGGAATGACGGCGGGTCGATGATCACCAGGTCGTACGGGCCGCCGTGGGTGACTTTGGCCCAGGATTTGAACAGGTCGTGGCCCAGAAACGTGACCTTGCTCAAGTCGTGGCCATTGAGACGATGGTTGTCGCGACCCCGGCTCAGGGCGCCACGGGCCATGTCCAGATTCACCACGTGCTCGGCGCCGCCTTCGATGGCCGCCACCGAGAACCCGCAGGTGTAGGCGAACAGGTTGAGGACATGCTGGCCCTTGGCGTGCTCGCGCACCCAGTGTCGGCCGTAGCGCATGTCGAGGAACAATCCGCTGTTCTGTTTCTTGCCCAGGTCGATCAGGTAGCGCAGGCCGCCTTCGGTGATGATCAGTTCATCGATGGCGTCGCCCACCAGCCACTCGGTGGTGCTTTGCGGCAGGTAGCGGTGTTGCAGTGCGACGGTGTGCGCGCCGAAGCGTGCCCATTCGATGTCGCTCAGCAGCTGTTTCAGCGCGTCCAGTTGCGCTGCTTCGGGCTCCTTGAACAACGCCACCAGGATCACCCCTTGCAGCCAGTCCACCGTCAGTTGCTCCAGGCCCGGCCAGCAGCGACCGCGCCCGTGGAACAGGCGTCGGGTTTCAGCGGGTGGGCTGGCCAGGGCGGTGAGCAAGTGGGTGTGCAGGGTGGCGAGTGCGTCTGGGGTCATCGTTGAGCGTCGGTGGTTAAGCGGGCGGCATTTTAAACACACTGGCGGGGTTTGCGGGGGTTTGCGCACACCTTGGCCGCAGGGGCGCGGGGCAGGCTCGCTCACTACAACGACGCTGGCTAGCAGGTCGCGATCAGAGCGGGTCCGAAGGCTTCCTTCAAGAATCCCGGTGCGATGTACCGTTCGTAGTGCGCCTCGGACAACAGGAAAAACTCGCGATCGATCGCGTCGCGCAAGTCCGTTAGGTGGCGGTCACGAAACTCCGGCAGTAACGCCAACCCGTAGGCATCCAGCCTGGACATGACCCGCGCGCCGCGTGCGATCAGTTGGTACGCCCAGCAATACGGCGACTGATGCGGCACAAAGCGAATTTTGCGGTCTTCCAACTGCTGGCGCAGACGCTGTGGGTCGAACACTTCCAGCTTGCTGGCCATCACTTGCACCAGTAACTGCTCAAGGCGCAGCCACACTGCCTGTTTTTCCTCGGCGTTGTAGCCATTCCACTGGATCACTTCATGGTGATAGCGCTTGCACCCCCGGCACACAAGGTCACCGTAAACGGTGGAGCACAGGCCGATGCAGGGGGTCTTGATGGTTTGGTTGGGCATAAAGGCAGGTACGCACGTTTAAATAACGCAGATAGCCCCTGTGGCAGCGGGCTTGCTTGCGAAGGCGGATTGTCAATCAATCCCAGCTCAGCGCTCCGCCGGTCTGGTACTCGATCACACGGGTTTCGAAGAAGTTTTTCTCTTTCTTCAAGTCCATAATCTCGCTCATCCACGGGAACGGGTTAGTCGTCCCTGGGTACTCTTCCTTCAACCCAATCTGCGACAACCGACGATTCGCGATGAACTTCAGATAATCCTCCATCA
>NZ_JAHXNQ010000025.1:0-51027 GCF_023148575.1 Pseudomonas sp. EYE_354 | reverse complement strand
CTGGTCAAACAGGCCGAAGAACCCTGGTTCCAGACCGAATGGGCCTTTGCCGAAAAAGCCGGCAAGGAGCACGGGTTCACCGTGATCAAGATCGCCGTGCCCGACGGAGAGAAAACCCTCTCGGCCATCGACAGCCTGGCGGCCAACGGCGCCAAGGGCTTTGTGATCTGCCCGCCGGACGTGTCCCTGGGCCCGGCCATCGTGGCCAAGGCCAAGGTCAATGGCTTGAAGGTGATGGCGGTGGATGACCGTTTCGTCGACGCCAAGGGCGCCTTTATGGAGGACGTGCCGTACCTGGGCATGGCCGCGTTTGAAGTGGGCCAGAAGCAGGGCGCGGCCATGGCTGCCGAAGCGAAAAAACGCGGTTGGGACTGGAAGGACACCTACGCGGTGATCAACACCTTCAACGAACTCGACACCGGTAAAAAACGCACCGACGGCTCGATCAAATCCCTCGAAGAAGCCGGGATTCCCAAGGACCATATCCTCACCGCCGCGCTGAAAACCCTCGACGTGCCCGGCAGCATGGACGCCACCAACTCGGCGCTGGTCAAGCTGCCCAGCGGCGCGAAAAACCTGATCATCGGCGGCATGAACGACAACACCGTGCTCGGCGGCGTGCGCGCCACCGAAAGCGCCGGCTTTGCCGCGGCCAACGTGATCGGGATCGGCATCAACGGCACCGACGCCATTGGCGAGCTGAAAAAGGCCAACAGCGGCTTCTTCGGTTCCATGCTGCCCAGCCCGCACATCGAGGGCTACAACACCGCCCTGATGATGTACGAGTGGGTGACCAAAGGCACCGAGCCGCCCAAGTACACCGCGATGGACGAAGTGACCCTGATCACCCGCGAGAACTTCAAGGAAGAGCTGACCAAAATCGGGCTGTGGAAATGACCGCTGCGGCCCTGCGGTTTGACGGTATCGGCAAAACCTTTCCCGGGGTCAAGGCGCTGGACGGCATCTGCTTCACCGCCCACCCGGGGCAAGTGCACGCCTTGATGGGCGAGAACGGCGCCGGCAAATCGACGCTGCTGAAGATTCTGGGCGGTGCCTATATTCCCAGCAGCGGCACGGTGCAGATCGGCGAGCAGACCATGGCCTTCAAGTGCGCGGCCGACAGCATTGCCAGCGGCGTCGCGGTGATCCACCAGGAGCTGCACCTGGTGCCGGAAATGAGCGTCGCCGAAAACCTGTTTTTGGGGCATTTGCCGACGCGTTTCGGCGTGGTCAACCGGGGCCTGCTGCGCAAGCAGGCCCTGGCCTGCCTCAAGGGCCTGGCCGATGAAATCGACCCGGACGAAAAGCTCGGGCGCCTGTCCCTGGGCCAGCGCCAACTGGTGGAAATCGCCAAGGCGTTGTCCCGTGGCGCCCATGTGATTGCCTTCGACGAGCCGACCAGCAGCCTTTCGGCGCGGGAGATCGACCGCTTGATGGCGATCATTGCGCGCCTGCGCGAGGAGGGCAAAGTGGTGCTCTACGTGTCGCACCGCATGGAGGAGGTGTTCCGCATCTGCGACGCCGTCACCGTGTTCAAGGACGGCCGCTACGTGCGCACCTTTGACGACATGAGCACGCTGAGCCACGACCAGTTGGTGACCTGCATGGTCGGTCGCGACATCCAGGACATCTACGACTACCGCCCGCGCGAACACGGCGAGGTGGCGCTCAAGGTCGATGGCCTGCTGGGGCCGGGCCTGCGCGAGCCGCTCAGCTTCAAGGTGCGCAAGGGCGAGATCCTGGGCCTGTTCGGGCTGGTGGGGGCCGGGCGCACCGAGCTGTTGCGCCTGCTCAGCGGCCTGGAACGCGCCAGCGCCGGCAGCCTGGAACTGTGCGGCGCGCCGCTGCCCTTGCGCTCGCCGCGCGACGCCATCGCCGCCGGCGTGTTGCTGTGCCCCGAGGACCGCAAGAAGGAGGGCATCATTCCGCTGTCGAGCGTGGCCGAGAACATCAACATCAGTGCCCGTGGCGCCCATTCCGCGTTTGGCTGGCTGTTGCGCGACAAATGGGAGAAAGGCAACGCCGACCGGCAGATCCAGGCGATGAAGGTGAAGACGCCCAACGCCGAACAGAAAATCCTCTACCTGTCCGGCGGCAATCAGCAAAAAGCCATTCTCGGCCGCTGGCTGTCGATGCCGATGAAGGTGTTGCTGCTGGACGAGCCGACCCGAGGCATCGACATCGGCGCCAAGTCGGAGATCTACCAGATCATCCACAACCTTGCGGCCCAGGGCATTGCGGTGATCGTGGTGTCCAGCGACCTGATGGAAGTCATGGGCATTTCCGACCGCATCCTGGTGCTGTGCGAAGGCGCCCTGCGCGGCGAACAAACCCGTGAACACGCGACTGAATCCAACCTGCTGCAGCTGGCCTTGCCGCGCCGCGTGACGAACTGAGAGAAAACCATGACCACTCAAAACAACGCGTTGCCCACTGCACGCAAACCCCTCGATATGCGTGCGCTGCTCGACAACTGGGCGATGCTGCTGGCGGCGGTGGGGATTTTTGTCCTGTGTGCCTTGCTGATCGATAACTTCCTCTCGCCGCTGAACATGCGCGGCCTGGGCCTGGCGATTTCCACGGTGGGCATCGCCGCGTGCACCATGCTGTTCTGCCTGGCGTCGGGGCATTTTGACTTGTCGGTGGGCTCGGTCATCGCCTGCGCAGGCGTGGTCGCGGCGATTGTGATGCGCGACACCGACAGCGTCATGCTGGGCATCGGCGCGGCGCTGGGGATGGGGCTGATCGTCGGATTGATCAACGGCATCGTCATCGCCAAGTTGCGGGTCAACGCGCTGATCACCACCCTGGCGACCATGCAGATCGTGCGCGGTCTGGCCTACATCTTTGCCGACGGCAAGGCGGTGGGCGTGTCCCAGGAGCAGTTTTTTGTCTTCGGCAACGGCCAGTTGTTCGGCGTACCGGTGCCGATCCTGATCACCATTGTGTGCTTCCTGTTCTTCGGCTGGCTGCTCAACTACACCACCTACGGGCGCAACACCATGGCCATCGGCGGCAACCCGGAAGCGGCGCTGCTGGCAGGTGTAAACGTGGATCGCACCAAGATCCTGATCTTCGCCGTGCACGGTTTGATCGGCGCACTGGCCGGGGTGATCCTCGCCTCGCGCATGACCTCGGGCCAGCCGATGATCGGCCAGGGCTTTGAGCTGACGGTGATCTCGGCGTGCGTGCTGGGTGGGGTGTCGTTGAGCGGCGGGATCGGCATGATCCGCCATGTGATTGCCGGGGTGCTGATTCTGGCGATCATCGAGAATGCGATGAACCTGAAGAACATCGACACGTTTTACCAATACGTGATCCGCGGCTCGATCCTGCTGCTGGCGGTGGTCATCGACCGTATGAAGCAACGCTGACAGGCCGTTGGAGTGAGTGGGCTGCCCACGATGGCGGCGTGTCAGTTTGCACAGCCGTTTCTGTATTGACCTTCAGCATTTGCCATAATGGCGCCGTTTTCGTACTTCCCAATAGGCCCGATATGCAGGAAAACGCCCACATCCCCGTCAAAGACGCTGCGCCCACCGGCACTCAGACCCTGTTGCGTGGCCTGGGCGTGGTACAGGCGGTGGCGGCCGGTGCGCGGGATCTCAAGGAGATCGCCCGGCGCATCGGCACCACCCGCAGCACCACTCACCGCCTGGCCAGTTGCCTGGTGGAGGAGCGTTACCTGCGCGTGGTGCCGCAAGTCGGTTACCTGCTGGGGCCCAAGCTGATCGAATTGGGGTTTCAGGCGCGGGAAGAATTGCCGTTGGTGACCCTGGCAGTGCCTTACCTGGACCAGTTGTCGGCGTTGACCGGTGACACCATCCACCTGGCCATCCGCGAATACGACGACGTGCTGTACCTGCACAAGAACCCCGGCCGCAATGGTCCGGAAATGCGCTCGCGGGTCGGCCATCGCATGCCGCTGGCGCGCACGGGCGTGGGCAAGGCGATGTTGCTGGATGACTCGGTGCAGGAGTGGAAGCGCTTGTACGAAACAAGCCTGCCGGCGGGGGGGAAGAACCTGCAATGGCCGCAGCACCCGGAGCAATCCTGGGCGCAGTTCGAGCAGCGCATGCAGGAATACGTGGTGGGCGGTTATGCATTCGATCTGGAAGACAACGAACCGTCGATCCGTTGCGTCGCGGCACCGGTGCGCGATGCCAGCCGGCGAATCGTCGCCGGCATCAGCATCGCCAGTACCGTGCCCTATATGCCGCTGGAGAAAATGGCCGAGCTGATCCCTGTGATCAAACAGGTCGCAGCGCGGCTGTCAGCGGAGTTGGGCGCGAAGGCCTGATCAGGCTTTCAAGGTCGCCATGTCGATAACGAAGCGGTACTTCACATCGCCGGCGATCATGCGGGTGTAAGCCTCGTTGATCTGGCGGATGTCGAGCATTTCGATATCGCAGGTAATGCCATGCTCGGCGCAGAAATCCAGGACTTCCTGGGTTTCTGCAATGCCGCCGATCAACGAACCGGCCAGCACTTTACGCCCCAGCACCAGCTTGGCGGCGTTGACCGGCGGGTCCACCGGCTCGATCAAACCCACCAGGATGTGCACGCCGTCAAAGCGCAGCACGTCGAGGTAGGGGTTCAGGTCGTGCTGCACCGGGATGGTGTCCAGCAGGAAGTCAAAGCTGCCGGCGGCGGCCTTCATCTGCTCGGGGTCGGTGGACACGATCACATGATCGGCACCCTGGCGACGGCCTTCTTCGGCTTTGCTCGCGGAGCGGGTGAACAGGGTCACTTGCGCGCCCATGGCTTTGGCGAACTTGATGCCCATATGGCCCAGGCCGCCCATGCCGAGAATCCCGACCTTATCGCCGGCCTTCACGCCGTAGTGTTTGAGCGGCGAGTAGGTGGTGATACCGGCGCACAGAATCGGCGCGGCGCTGGCCAGGTCGAGCTTGGCCGGGATCTTCACCACAAAGTGTTCGCTGACCACGATGCTGTCGGAGTAGCCGCCCATGGTGTTGCTGCCATCCACGCGGTCCGGGGTGGCGTAGGTCATGGTCGGGCCTTCGAGGCAATACTGCTCCAAGTCCGACTGGCACGCGTCGCAGTGACGGCATGAGTCGACCATGCAGCCTACGCCCACCAGATCGCCGACCTTGTGTACGGTGACACTGGCACCGACGGCGGTGACTTTGCCGACGATTTCGTGGCCGGGCATCAGCGGGTACACGGCGATGCCCCATTCGTTGCGGGCCTGGTGGATGTCGGAGTGGCAGACGCCGCAGTAAAGAATCTCGATGGCCACGTCATCGGCGCGCGGGCTGCGACGTTCAAACGACATGGGGGCGAGGGGAGTGGTGGCCGACTGGGCGGCGTAACCGATGGCGGTGTACATGGGGAAACCTCGCAAAAAGCAGTGACAAGTGAGGTGAGCCATTCTCCCCACCGACCGTCCAGGCGACCATGGCGATTGCTCCGAGTCTCATGCCTAAAGCTCCGAAGGGCAGCTAAAAGCGGCAAGCTCCAAGCGGCAAGCTATAAACTGCGTACTTTCTTGCAGCTTGTGGCTTGATGCTTGCCACTCTGCGCCGAGTCGTGAATCTTCTGAGAGCTGCTTTTATGTTGTTGACCCGCCATCTCGATGCCAACGCCACGCTGGTTGCCTTGATTGAGGGGCTCACGTCCCGCGACGGTTTCTCCCCGACCCACCTGCCGGGGGTGCAGGTGCTGCGCGCCAGTTGCGACGTGGCGCGCGGGCCGCAGATCTATGAGCCGAGCCTGATGTTCGTGGCCCAGGGCAGCAAAGTGGCTTACCTGGGCCCGCGCACCCTGGAGTATGGCGCCGGCCATTACCTGATCCAGGCCATGCCGGTGCCGTTCGAATGCGAGACCTTCGCCATGGCGCCGGGCGCACCGTTGTTGGGGGTGACGGTGGGAATCGACCGTGTGGTGCTCGGTGAACTGGTCATGGCCATGGGCATGCAGGCCGGGCCACCGCCGACGGCGCAGACCCTGGAGTCGATGAGTTCGGTGGTGCTCGATGAGGCGATGCGCGGCTGTGTCGAGCGGCTGTTGCAGTGTCTGCACGATCCGCTGGAAAGCCGGATCATGGGCCCGGCGCGGGTGCGCGAATTGTTGTTCACCGCGTTGCGCGGACCCCAGGCCGATGTGTTGCGCGCCTTGGTGGAGCAGCAGGGGCAGTTCTCGCGCATTGCCACCTCGCTGAACCATCTGCATGCGCACTTCGCCGAACCGCTGAATATCGAAACCCTGGCCGGCTATGCGCACATGAGTGCGTCGACGTTTCACGAGCACTTCAAGCGCTGCACGCTGTTGTCGCCGGTGCAGTACCTCAAGCGCCTGCGCCTGCTCAAGGCCCAGCAACTGCTGTTGGTGGAAGGCATGGGCGTGGCGCAGGCGGCGCACAGCGTGGGGTATCAGAGCACGTCGCAGTTCAGTCGCGAATATAAGCGCTACTTTGAGCGCAACCCCGGTGAAGAGCGGGCTGCCTGATCGTTCCCATGCTCTGCGTGGGAATGCAGCCCTGGACGCTGCGCGTCCGCTTTTAAAGCCGTGACGCGCAGCGTCACAAGAGGCGTTCCCACGCAGCGTGGGAACGATCGGTGGCGGGGGTTACATATTCGGGTAAGTCGGCCCACCCGCACCTTCCGGCGTGACCCAGGTGATGTTCTGCGAAGGGTCCTTGATGTCACAGGTCTTGCAGTGCACGCAGTTCTGGGCGTTGATCTGGAAGCGTTTCTCGCCGTCTTCCTTGGTGATCACTTCATAGACGCCGGCCGGGCAGTAGCGCTGCGCCGGTTCATCGTAGAGCGGCAGGTTGGTGCCGATCGGGATGCTTGGGTCTTTGAGCTTCAGGTGGCAGGGCTGCTCTTCTTCATGGTTGGTGCCGGAGATGAACACCGAGCTCAGCTTGTCGAAGCTCAGCTTGCCGTCGGGTTTGGGGTAGTCGATCTTCGTGCTGTCTTTTGCCAGCTTCAGGCAGGCGTAGTCCGGCTTGGTGTCGTGCAGGGTGAACGGCATTTTGCCGCCGAGGATGTTCTGGTCGAACCAGTTGAAGCCGGCGCCGATGATCGGGCCGAATTTGTGCATCGCCGGGCCGAAGTTACGGGTGGCGAACAATTCCTCATACAGCCAGCTGGCTTTGAAGCTGTCGACATAGTTGGTCAGCTCGTCACCGCCTTGCGACTCTGCGAGCAGGCGCTCGGCCACGGCGTCGGCGGCGAGCATGCCGGACTTCATGGCCGTGTGGCTGCCTTTGATCTTGGCCACGTTCATGGTGCCCAGGTCGCAACCGATCAGAGCGCCGCCCTTGAACACCATCTTCGGCAGCGAGTTGATGCCACCCTTGGCCAAGGCACGGGCACCGTAGCTGATGCGCTTGCCGCCTTCCAGGTACTGGGCCAGCACCGGGTGATGCTTGAGGCGCTGGAACTCATCGAACGGCGACAGGAAAGCGTTGCTGTAGGACAGGTCGACGATCAGGCCGACGACCACCTGGTTATTTTCCAGGTGATAAAGGAAGGAGCCACCGGTGTTCTCGTTGCTCATGATGTCCAGCGGCCAACCGGCGGTGTGCACTACCAGGCCCGGCTGATGCTTGGCGGAGTCGATTTCCCAGATTTCCTTCAAACCGATGCCGTAGTGCTGGGCATCGGCGTCGCTGTCCAGGTTGAAGCGCTTGATCAGTTGCTTGCCGATGTGGCCACGGCAGCCTTCGGCGAACAGCGTGTACTTGCCGCGCAGTTCCATGCCGGGGGTGTAGACGCCTTCTTTTGGATGGCCTTCACGGTCGACGCCGAGGTCACCGGTGACGATCCCGCGGACCACGCCGTTTTCATCGAACAGCGCTTCCTGGGCAGCGAAGCCTGGGTAGACTTCAACGCCCAGGTTCTCGGCCTGTTGGGCCAGCCAGCGGCACAGGTTGCCCAGGGAGATGATGTAGTTGCCTTCGTTGTGCATGGTCTTGGGCACAAAGAAGTCAGGGACTTTGGTGGAGGTCTCGCTGCTGCGCAGGACATAGATGTCATCGCGCACCACAGGGGTGTTGAGCGGGGCGCCGAGTTCTTTCCAGTCCGGGAACAGTTCGTTCAGGGCGCGTGGTTCGAACACGGCACCGGAGAGGATGTGCGCGCCGACTTCGGAGCCTTTCTCGACCACGCAGACGCTGATTTCCTTACCGGCTTCGGCGGCCTTCTGCTTCAGTCGGCAGGCGGCGGACAGGCCCGCCGGGCCAGCGCCGACGATGACCACGTCGAATTCCATGTATTCGCGTTCCACAGGCTATCTCCTACTCAAGGCTCAACAGGCTTTTTTTCTAATGGATGGAGGTTCGGTGTCGTCTTGCGGTAGCGGCAAGACCACCTTTCTCTCTAGGTGGCGCATTATATATAGACCACTGTCAGCGTCCAATACAAACGTTTGTTTGAATTGGCCGCAGGCTAGGTAAATCAAAGCAACGCGGCTTATGACTGGCCATTTTGCCGTATTGACCAGAATAGGCGTTCCGGTCAATATACGGTCGGTTTTGCGCTTACCGTAGGCAGACAGCAGGTTTCAAGAGCACGTCCAAAAGCGAAACAGGTGACGCGCGCCCGAGCACCGGCGCGCAGTTTACACGCCGCGATAAAGAATGACCTCTCAGTCACCACTGACGAACGGTCATCACTTCCCGTGAGCAAGGCCACTTGCCGACGTTTTTGGAGGTGCCCTTGTGTGCCGATGAGCATCAACCGCCAGGTTCGCCTAGGCGACTTTCTTTTCACCGGAGAGTAACGAGGAATCCATGAAGGTTCTTGTAGCTGTCAAACGCGTTGTCGATTACAACGTGAAAGTTCGCGTCAAGGCGGACAATTCCGGCGTCGATCTTGCTAACGTCAAGATGTCGATGAACCCATTCTGTGAAATCGCCGTGGAAGAAGCCGTACGCCTGAAAGAGAAAGGCGTGGCGACTGAAATCGTCGTGGTTTCCATCGGCCCGACCACTGCTCAAGAGCAGCTGCGCACCGCCCTGGCGCTGGGTGCAGACCGTGCGATCCTCGTCGAATCCGCTGAAGACCTGACCTCCCTGGCCGTTGCCAAGCTGCTCAAGGCCGTTGTCGACAAGGAACAGCCTCAGTTGGTGATCCTTGGCAAACAAGCCATCGACAGCGATAACAACCAGACGGGCCAGATGCTCGCTGCGCTGACCGGTTACGGCCAGGGCACCTTCGCCTCCAAAGTCGAAGTGAGTGGCGACAGCGTTGCCGTGACTCGCGAAATTGACGGCGGCGCGCAGACGGTTTCCCTGAAACTGCCGGCCATCGTCACCACCGACCTGCGTTTGAACGAGCCGCGCTATGCGTCCCTGCCAAACATCATGAAAGCCAAGAAGAAGCCGCTTGAAGTGCTGACTCCGGATGCTTTGGGCGTTTCCACCGCCTCCACCAACAAGACCGTCAAAGTCGAAGCGCCGGCTGCACGCAGCGCGGGCATCAAGGTCAAGTCGGTGGCTGAACTGGTCGAGAAACTGAAAAACGAAGCGAAGGTGATCTGATCATGGCTATCCTCGTAATCGCTGAACACGACAACAAGGTGCTGGCCCCGGCCACCCTGAACACCGTGGCTGCGGCCGCTAAAATCGGTGGCGACATTCACGTACTGGTCGCCGGCCAAGGCGCGGGTGCTGTAGCCGAAGCCGCTGCGAAGATCGCGGGCGTGAGCAAAGTGCTGAACGCTGATCATGCCGCCTACGCGCATCAACTGCCGGAAAACGTAGCCCCGCTGGTTGCAGAGCTGGGCGCCGGCTACAGCCACATCCTGGCGGCTGCCACCTCCAACGGCAAAAACATCCTGCCGCGCGTTGCTGCGCAACTGGACGTTGACCAGATCTCCGAGATCGTTTCGGTCGAAAGCGCCGATACCTTCAAGCGCCCGATCTACGCCGGTAACGCCATCGCGACCGTACAGTCCAACGCTTCGGTAAAAGTGATCACCGTACGTGCTACCGGTTTCGACCCGGTTGCCGCCGAAGGTGGTTCGGCTGCCGTTGAAGCCGTCTCCGCTGCCCACGACGCCGGCACTTCCAGCTTTGTCGGCGAAGAGCTGGCCAAGTCGGACCGTCCTGAGCTGACCGCTGCCAAGATCGTCGTTTCCGGCGGCCGTGGCATGCAGAACGGTGACAACTTCAAGCACCTGTACGCTCTGGCCGACAAGCTGGGCGCTGCGGTCGGCGCTTCCCGCGCGGCCGTCGACGCAGGTTTCGTACCCAACGACATGCAGGTCGGCCAGACCGGCAAAATCGTTGCGCCACAGCTGTACATCGCCGTCGGTATCTCCGGCGCGATTCAGCACTTGGCCGGTATGAAAGACTCCAAGGTGATCGTTGCGATCAACAAGGACGAAGAAGCACCGATCTTCCAGGTGGCCGATTACGGCCTGGTGGCGGACTTGTTCGAAGCCGTACCTGAGTTGGAGAAGCTGGTCTAATCCAGTCGCTTCACTTATAAAGAGCCCGGTCTTGTGACCGGGTTTTTTTTCGCCCGGCCTTTTGTGAATATCGGAGAAACCGCCATGGAACTGCGCCCCTGGGCCTTATTGCTGAGCCTTTTGCTGTTGCCCAGCCTGGCGCTGGCCGCCGGCAAATGTGAGCGCCTGGTCATCACCGGCAGCCCGGACGCGCCACCCTTGCTTTGGCGTGATCCGCAGGACCCCACGCACCTGATCGGCGCCACCGCCGATGTGTTGCAGCAGGTCGCCAAGGATCTTGGTGTGAAAATCGACCTGCTCTATGGCGGCACGCGCTCCCTTGCTCTGGACGAGGTGCGCAGCGGGCGCATGGACATACTTGCCGATGCGCCGCTGAACCTTGGAGAACTGGATAACCTCGATTACATTCACCCGGCGTTGGTGCAGACCGACTATCTGGTCTGGACCCGTAAAGACTCGACGCTGTCCTATGCCACAGCCGGCGACTTGCAAGGCTTGAAGGGGGCGGTGTCGGAGCGCGCACGTTTAACCCCCGCGTTCGACACCTTCGCTATGCAACACTTGAACCTGCAACGCCTGCCCACCTTGACGCCAGTGTTCCAGAAACTGCTGCTGGGGGAGGTGGATTACGTACTGGCGGGGCGCTATTCCGGCATGGCCCTCGCCCAGACGCTGGGTATGAGCAATGACCTGATCGCCCACGATACGCCCATCGACCAGCCTGGCCTGTATCTGGCGATTTCACACAACTCGGCCTGCAATGATCCGTGGTTGCGCGGACAGCTCGCCAAAAAGATGACAGAATTGGCCGGGTCTGGTGTGGCGCAAGCGGCGCTGCAGCGCAAACTCGAGCGCTGGAAAGCGCAATTGCAACAACCTGTCGGCACCCAAACAAAGTAGGGATTTTCAGTGACTCTTCGACCTCTTTTCGCGGCCCTCGCCGTTGTCGCTCTGGCGGGATGTGCAGCCGATCCTGCGCCGAATGAACAAATTCGCCTGACCCAGCAAGCCCTTGAACAAGCCGACGCCGTGGGCGCCAGCGCCGATGAATCGGCTGAACTGAAACTGGCGCAAGACAAGTTTGCCCAGGCCAAGGCCGACATGGCCGATCAATCCTACAAAAACGCGCGCATGCAGGCCGAACAGGCCGAACTGGACGCGCGCCTGGCGGAAGCCCAAGTGCTGACCCGCAAGAGCCAGGAACAACTGAACGTGCTCAACACCCGCATCACGCGCTTGCGCAAGCAATTGCAATTGGGAGAAGCCCAATGAGCCCGCTGATCCGTGGTGTGGGCTGTGCCGTGCTGTTGGGCAGTGTGGCGTTGGGCGGTTGTGCGAGCCATCCGAGTGGCGAGCAGGCTTTGCAGCAGGCCGGCAGCGACTTTCAGAAGGTCAAGGAAGACTCGAATGTGCTGCGCATCGCGCCCAAGGACGTGATTCGCGCGGGTGAGTCCCTGGCGCGTGCCGACCGCTTGTCCAGCTATTGGGGCAGCGGCCCGGACGTGGTGCATTACGCTTACCTGAGCCAGCGCTACAGTGCCATCGCCCGCGAACACACCGAGCAGGCACTCAATGAAGAGCGCGCCGCCAAGCTCGAACTGGAACGCCAGCGCCTGCAATTGGCGCTGCGCGAAAGCAAGCTGATCAGCGTGCAGCAACAGGGCAAATGGCTCGAAGAACAGATCGCCAGCCTGACGACCACCCAGACTGAGCGTGGCCTGGTAATGACCCTGGGCGACGTGCTCTTCGACACCGGCGAAGCTGAGCTGAAAAACTCAGCCAACCGCACAGTGTTGAAGATCGTGCAGTTCCTGCAACTGAACCCCAAGCGCGTGGTACGCATCGAGGGCTACGCCGACAACACCGGCGGCCAGCAGGAAAACCTCAAGCTGTCCCGTGACCGCGCGCAGTCGGTGGCCGATGTGCTGGTGGACCTGGGAATCGATGAAAAGCGTATTCAGGTTGAAGGCTACGGTGACCAGTACCCGGTGGAGGCCAACGCCTCTGAGCGGGGGCGGGCGCAGAACCGTCGCGTGGAGATAGTGTTCTCGGACGAGAAAGGCCAGTTGGGCGCCGCTCGCTAAGAACCGGGCACGAGTCAATAAGCGGGCGTGCCCGCGAAAGCGGTATGTCAGCGATGCAATATCGACTGATAAGCCGCTTTCGCGAGCACGCCCGTTCTTTCAATGTGTTCGATGTACATTCGAAAACCGGGCATCACCCCTACAGTTTTTACTGTCACTCCGGCGCGCGCTCGACTATTGTGACAACTGTCCCCGTACACTTCTAAACTGTGCCGGTATGTTTCACACAAAAATAAAATACCCGTGAAATCGAGTGCTGCGTCATGACCAATCTGTTGCTCTACCAACGTATCGCCCAGCAACTGGCTGAGGATATCCGGCGCGGTGTCTATCAGCCGGGCGAGCGCGTGCCTTCGGTACGCAAGATGAGCTCCCAGCTCAATGTGAGCCACGCCACGGTATTGCAGGCCTACGCCAACCTGGAAGACCAGGGGCTGATTCGGGCGCGGCCACAGTCCGGCTACTACGTGCACCAGACACCGGCGCTGACGGCGCCAACCCCGGACATTGCGCGGGTCGAGCGCCCCGGTTTGGTCACCCGCAGCAGCATCATTCAGCAGGTATTGGGCGAGTCGCGCCGCGAAGGCGTGTTCCCGCTGGGGGCTGCAGTGCCGAGTGTCGACTATTTGCCGGTGCGCGCGCTGCACCAGCAGTTGGCCAAGGTCACGCGGTTCCAGAGCCCACGGGCGTTCAGCTACATGTTCAGCCCAGGTTTCGAGCCGCTGCGTCGGCAGGTGGCGATCCGCATGCGCGATGCCGGCGTGGTGGTGGACCCGTCGGAAGTGGTGATCACCCACGGTTGCGTGGATGCGTTGCAGATGTCGTTGCGGGTGTTGACCCGTCCCGGCGACCTGATCGCCGCCGAATCACCGACTTATTACGGTTTGCTGCAACTGGCTGATTTGCTGGGTCTCAAGGTCATCGAAATTCCCAGCGATCCCTCCACCGGCATGAGCCTGGAAGCCCTGCAACTGGCGGCCAACCAATGGTCGATCAAGGCGCTGGTGCTGACCACACGTCTGAGCAACCCACTGGGCGGCACCATGCCCGAGGAGCGGCAGAAACAGTTGCTGCGCCTGGCATCGGACTTCGATATCCAGATTGTCGAGGATGATATCTACGGCGAACTGATGTTCGAACTGGGCCGCACCAAGGCGCTCAAGGCTTACGATCGGCTGGATCGGGTGATCTATTGCTCGAGCTTCTCCAAAACGTTGTCGCCGGGTGTGCGTATCGGTTGGATGATCGCCGGCAAGTACCAACAGGAAATCCAGCGCCTGCAAATGTTCAGCACCCACTCGGCGTGCAGTGTCACGCAGATGGGCGTTGCGGCGTACCTGGAAAACGGCGGCTATGACCGGCACCTGCGTTACATCCGTCAGGAATACCGCAAGAACCTCAGTGCCTTTCAACTGGCGGTGCAGCAGTATTTCCCTGAGGGCACCCAGATGACCCGGCCGACCGGCGGTTTTATCCTGTGGGTCAGTTTGCCCGGAAGGGTCAATACCCAGGAACTGCACGTGCGTGCCCTGCAACAGGGCATCAGCATTGCGCCGGGGTTGATCTTCAGTAACACCGAGCAGTTCAACCACTGCATCCGTCTTAACTGCGGCACCCCGTGGAACCGCGAGGCAGAGCGGGCGCTGATGACGTTGGGGATGCTGGCCAGTCAGTTATGCCAGGAAACCGCGGCGGGCTTTTGAGGCGCACAGTCGGACAAGTCCGATAGCTGGCTAATCACTGCCCTTGTCATGCCGCGCCCAACAAGCGAGCATATGGCCCTCTGCCGTTAATGCTGTAGGCGATATGACTTCGATTGTTCGCGTTGCTTTGGTGATTGGCCTGTTAAGCCTGTGTGACGTCAGCACAGTGCTGGCGGCAGCCCCTGTGACGGATGACAAGCCCGCTGCGAGCGCTGAACAAACGACCCCCGCGAAAAAACCGGCTTCGGCCACGCAAAACGCCACTGCGAAGAAGAAGGCTGCTAGTGCGAAAAAGCGTGCGGCGGCTGCGAAGAAGTCCAAATCGGCCCGGGAAGTCGCACAAACCAAACTGCCACCGGCACAGTTGGATCTGACGTTGCCGTCTGACATGGTCAGGCACTTGCAACCTCTTGGCACCGTGCCCAAACCCAAGAGCGTGCCGTTGCTGCCACCGATGTTCGGTGAAAAGCCCACGGACAACAGCGCGTTTCAGATCAACGGGCGTCTGCTCAGCAATGAAATGAAGCTGCAATTGCGCAACGAAGAGCGCCGTGATGTGGAAGGCGCGGCGTTGGAGTTCGAGTTCAAGCAGTAAGCGTTTGCTGCTCGCGTCATGCACGCTGTCGACCACCTGTCGCAGACTGGTCAGTCACTGTTTATTTGTGCGAAAAACCCCTGTTAGACCATTTTAAAACGGCTGTTTAAGGGCGTACTCTAGCCCGGCCTACCCCATTGAGTTGTCGAGGAACTGCTGTTCATGAATTGCCGCGAAGGCTGTGGCGCCTGCTGCATCGCCCCCTCTATAAGTTCGCCATTACCTGGGATGCCTGATGGCAAACCCGCGGGCGAACGCTGCCTGCACTTGTCGGTCGAACAGCTGTGCCAGTTGTTCGGGCAGCCTGAGCGCCCGGCGGTGTGCAGTGATTTCAAGGCGGATATCGATGTCTGCGGTACCGACCAGGCCGATGCCATCCGCTTGATCGGCTGGTGGGAACAGATGACGGCGGCTTGATGGGCTTACTATCGGAACTTCAATAAGGAATACAACAATGGGTTCGCTGAAACGAATGGCTGTGCTGTGCGGTGTTACGGTGTTGTTTGCGGCCACGGCCCAGGCTGAGGACTGGCAAGTCGCCAAGGACGAAGACGGTATCAAGATTTCGCTGAGCGAAATTGCCGGCTCCAAGTACAAGGCGTATCGCGGCGTGACTCTGATCAAGGCACCCGTTGCCAGGATCCAGGCGCTTCAGGAAGACGTCGCCGGCGCCTGTGCGTGGATTCACGAATGCAAATCCCAGAAGCTGGTGGATAAAAAAGGCGACGAGGCCTGGACCTACACCCAGTTCAAGGCGCCGTTCCCTGTGACCGATCGTGATTCGTACATTCACGTCACCACCACCAAGAATGCCGATGGCAGCCTGACCCGCAAACTTGAGGGCGTGCCTACCTACAAGCCGGAAGAAAAAGGCTACGTGCGCGTGGCCCAGGTCGAGGGGTTTTGGAAGCTGGTCCCCAAGGGTGCCAATGAAACCGAAGTCACCTATCAGGTTCACACCGAGCCCGGCGGCAGCGTGCCGTCGTGGCTGGCCAACAAGTTCGTGGTGGACGCCCCGTTCAACACCTTGAAAGCCTTGAAAACCCACGCTGAACAATAAGCGCGATAGACGCGGTGCCTCAGGGCTTGAATGGAACGTTTACCGAGCCCTCAAGGTCCAGATACAGGTGAGCCCACACGCGGGCTTTATCGAGGAGGCACCGATGCAAACGTGGCACATTACCTTCGTTGATGATCACGGCGAGACATCCGTGGAGCAGTTCACCTGCGAACAAAAGCCCAGCCTCGAAGATGCTGCGCACATGATTCGCAACAAACTGGTACCTGTAGCCGCCGAGCTCGACCTCAATGACCTTGAGGGCCGCAAGGCAGAGCCTACGGTCAAGATTCTGAAAGACCAGAACAGCATCCAGATCCTCGACATTTCTCCCGCCGCCTGAATATTCCTTGTATCACCTCCAGGCGCTACTGGTGGAGGTGAAAGCTTCGCGCTACTCTGCAAGCGAGATCAGCGAATGAATCGCTAAGGTCTGGTCTTGTCAGCTACATGCTTGTTTTCCCGTGGTGATGTTATTGCCGTGGTACCCGCGCCGGTAGCGCGCGGGCTTTTGGGAAGCACGGAAAGTCTATCCATCGGTTTGAGGAGGACGTTTCATGAGCACAGCCTATCAAGAAGACATCAGCACCCACGTTCTACGTCGCATGAAAGAAGGCGGCTTCGACTTTTCAAGGTTTCACCCCATTGAGTTCTACGCGATTTTTCCGGACGAGGAACGGGCGCGCAGGGCTGCGGGTGAGTTTCGTGGAGAGTCCCTGAACGCGCAGGTCAGTGCGCGCGACGATGGCGCCTGGTACCTGGAGTTGAGCAAAGTCATGTTTGCAACCTACGACGGCATAGGAGACTTCGAGCAGGACTTTGAAGCAGTGGTGGAGCCCCTTGGTGGAATCATCGAAGGGTGGGGCGTCAAGCACCCGGTACGTCCGTTACCGATGTAGTGCAAAGTTATACGCAACACAACGTATCGGCTGACCTTAGGGTTGGCCGATTTTGTTTGCGCGGCGCGCAAACGTTGCGGAACTTGCGTTGCATTTTTACGCACCAAAAAAAAGGCCACCCGACAAGGGTGGCCCAAAGGGAAGAGCGGAGCGCCAAAGGTTATTCAGCAGATGGGGCGATTATCCGCAGGCGTGGCCGGGCAGTGAAATCAACTCTGACTATGCTGTTGATAGCAAAAACCTGCATTGTGCTGAAGCAGGCCGCTACACACCGGGCAATCTGCGCACCAGGAAGGTGCGCCAGGCTGCCCGCGTTTATTCAACGCACTGATATTTAAGTGTTTATGCCGATGGCACGGGCCTTGCGAAGGTCCATGCGTCCCGAGTGACAAGGAGTACGGCATGATCCGCACTTATTACGATGAGATGTACGACGGTGCAGGGCTGGTTCGCCCGCACTATCGCGAATTTGCCCGCTGGTTGGCCGACACCCCGGCAGACCTGCTGGCCCAGCGTCGGCGCGAAGCCGATTTGCTGTTTCACCGCGCCGGGATCACCTTCACCCTGTATGGGGACGAGCAGGGTACCGAGCGCCTGATTCCCTTCGACACCATCCCCCGCAGTATTCCCGCCAGCGAATGGCGGATCGTCGAGCGTGGCTGCATCCAGCGGGTCAAGGCGCTGAATATGTTTCTCGCCGACCTGTATCACGACCAACGCATCATCAAGGCCGGGATCATTCCCGCCGAACAGGTGCTGGCCAACGAGCAGTACCAACTGGCGATGCAGGGCTTGAACCTGCACCGCGACCTGTATTCCCACGTTTCGGGGGTAGACCTCGTACGCGACGGCGACGGCACTTACTACGTGCTGGAAGACAACCTGCGTACGCCCAGCGGCGTGAGTTACATGCTTGAAGACCGCAAGATGATGATGCGTCTGTTCCCCGAGCTGTTCGCCGCCCAGCGCATCGCGCCCATCGACCATTACCCCAACCTGCTGCTCGACACCCTCAAAAGCTCCAGCCCCCTGGATAACCCCAGCGTGGTGGTGCTGACGCCTGGGCGCTTCAACAGCGCATTCTTTGAACATGCGTTTCTCGCGCGGGAAATGGGTGTGGAGCTGGTGGAAGGTGCCGACCTGTTCGTGCGCGACGACCGCGTGTTCATGCGCACCACCGACGGGCCCAAAGCGGTGGATGTGATCTATCGTCGCCTCGACGACGCGTTCCTCGACCCGCTGGCGTTCAACCCGGACTCCATGCTCGGCGTGCCCGGCCTGCTCGCGGCCTATCGCTCGGGCAATGTGGTGCTGGCCAATGCCATTGGTACCGGAGTGGCGGATGACAAGTCGGTGTACCCCTTCGTCACCGAGATGATCCGTTTTTACCTGGATGAAGAGCCGATCCTCAAGAACGTCCCTACTTTCCAGTGCCGCAAGCCCGACGAACTGTCCCACGTGCTCGCCAACCTGCCGGAGCTGGTGGTGAAGGAAACCCAAGGTTCCGGCGGCTACGGCATGCTGGTGGGGCCTGCGTCCACCGCAAAGGAAATCGAAGCCTTCCGTGCCCGTATCAAGGCCAAGCCCCACGCCTATATCGCTCAGCCAACCCTGTGTTTATCCACCTGCCCGACCTTTGTCGAAAACGGCATCGCGCCGCGGCACATCGACCTGCGCCCGTTTGTCTTGTCCGGCAAAGAAACCCGCGTAGTGCCGGGCGGCCTGACCCGCGTGGCCTTGCGCGAAGGTTCGCTGGTGGTCAATTCGTCCCAGGGTGGCGGCACCAAAGACACCTGGGTGGTGGAGGACTGATGTCATGTTGAGTAGAACTGCCTCGGATTTGTATTGGATGTCGCGCTATCTGGAGCGCGCGGAAAACCTTGCGCGCATGCTCGATGTCAGCTATTCGCTATCACTGATGCCCCAGGACGGGCGGGGTGATGGCCTGCACGAACTGGCCATGCCACTGCTGATCACCGGCACGCTGGATGATTACCACGCACGCCACGGTGAGCTGCATGCCGAACGCCTGCTGCACTTTTTTGCCCTGGATGCCGCCAACCCGGCCAGCATCTACAGCTGCCTCGGCGCAGCGCGGGCCAGCGCCCATGCGGTGCGTGGGCGAATCACTGCCGACATGTGGGAAAACATCAACGCCACTTGGTTGGATATTCGCGATATAGCCCAACAGGGCCTGAGTCGCTACGGCATGAGTCGGTTCTGTGAGTGGGGCAAGGAACGCTCCCATCTGTTTCGCGGCGCCACCTACGGCACCATCATGCGCAACGATGCCTTCCGTTTCATTCGCCTGGGCACCTTTATCGAACGCGCCGACAACACCCTGCGCTTGCTGGACGCGCGTTATGAAATGGCGGGCGACCGTGCCGAGGTCGTCACCGATGACACGGCCCATGCCTACTACCAGTGGAGCGCCTTGCTGCGCGCGCTGTCATCGTTCGAGGCCTACACCGAGATCTATCGCGACGCCCCCGGAGCCCGCCAGGTCGCTGAGTTGTTGCTATTGCGCGCCGACGTCCCGCGTTCGCTACGGGCGTGCAGTGAAGAAATCGATCAGATCCTCGCCAGCCTGCCGGGCCTCAACGGTCGACCGGCCCAGCGCCTGGCTGCCGAAATGGACGCGCGCCTGCGCTTTACCGCCATCGATGAAATCCTTGAGGAAGGCCTGCATGCCTGGCTGACCGACTTTATCCCCTTGGTCCGCCAGTTGGGCGACGCCATCTACAGTTCCTATCTGGAGGCGGCATGAGACTTTCCATCAGCCACGAAACCACCTACCACTACGAGGACCAGGTTCGCGCCAGCATTCAGTACCTGCGTCTTACTCCCCACGACAGCGAGCGTCAGCACGTGCTCAGTTGGCACCTGGACCTGCCGCGCCCGGTGCGCGCCCAGGTGGACCCGTTCGGCAATATCCTGCACGTGCTGACCCTGGACGAACCCCACGACGCCATCATCATTGGCGCCCGCGGCCAGGTGGACATCGACGAATTGCGTGAGGCGGAACACGAGAGCCAATCAGCCTTTCCATTCCTGCGCTGCACGCGCCTGACCGAACCCGACGAAGCGATGCGCAGGTTTGCCGAGCAGCAATGCCATCAACGTCGCGACCGCACCGCGCTGATCGACCTGATGCACGCGCTGAACCAGGTGATGGTCTACACCCCCGGTGCCACTGAAGTCGACACCAGCGCCGCCCAGGCCTTCGCCGGCAGGGCCGGGGTGTGCCAGGACCACACCCATGCGTTCCTGGCCTGCGCGCGCAGCCTGGGGATTCCGGCGCGGTATGTGTCGGGGTATTTGTACACCGAGGACAGCGCACATTTGGCCAGCCATGCCTGGGCCGAAGCCTGGCTGGACGACGCCTGGTACAGCTTTGACGTGACCAACCAACTGGCACGGCCGGAGCGGCATCTCAAACTGGCCGTTGGCCTGGATTACCTCGACGCCTGCCCGGTGCGCGGCATGCGCCGTGGCGGCGGGCATGAGCAGATGCATGCCAAAGTGTTCGTGGCGCCGACGCCGGTGATCTCGGTGCAGCAACAGTAAAGCAGGCGCCGAGGACTGCTCTCTGTAACGGGCGGATTGCGTATTGCGAGGCTCAGGGCTGCTGCTTGCGCCCCGCCATATGCTTGAAGTACCCCACCAGCGCGTCCAGTTCGCTGTCAGGCAATACCGCCGCGGCGAACGCCGGCATCTTGGCCTGGGGCCAATGGCGCAGGCTTTGCGGGTCGCGGATGTAGCGCTTGAGAAAGTCTTCGCCGAAATATTCGGTAGGGCTGTAGGGAATGTTCAAATCCGGCCCCACCTGAGCATCGCCCGCGCCGTTGAGGCGGTGGCAGGCCATGCAGTTTTTCTGAAACAGCGCAAAGCCTCTATTGATCGGGTCATTCGCCGCAAGCGTCGGATCGGGCAGCAACGCAGGGAAGCGCTCGGCCACGGTCTTCAATTGTTTGATCTCGCCGACCTGGAACGGCCACTGCTCCGGGCTGATGTGCCCGGCCTGCGGATCGGTCCACACCAGGTAGAACGGCCCGGCACTCGGTTTACCCTCGGCCAGCGCAGGCCATGGTGTGGCCGGGTCTTCCACGGCCAACCAGGCACGGGCACCGCGTGTTTCCAACAGCGGCGCGGCGGCAAGCTCGGCCGCGAAGCCATCCAGGGCCACCGCTTGCAGATGACTGTCCGGCTTAAGACCCGGTAGGAGCACCGCCAGGGGCACTGCGCGATAGATCATGTTGCGTTTGTAAGACACGTCATCGACGATCTGCACCGTCTGTGCAGCCGGGTGGTTGAGCAGTTCGGCGGTTTGCCACGTCTTGCTGGCGTGGCCCAGTTTGATGCTCAACTGTGCCGCGGAAGCGGGCAGGGCAAGCACTATGGCGAGCAATGCAAGGATCGGTTTCAAGACACAGGTCCCTGTGTTAAGTGGCGATGGGCCTCACGATACCGGAAAAACGCACGTAAAAAGGCAGCTCCTGCAACGGGGTCGCTATGCACGAGGTCCCGGCAGGTGCTGCCAAAAAGCGGTAATCCTGATGCGCAGATTGCGCAGGACGGATGATTACCCAATGACCTTGGTCAAGTTGGGCAAGATCAGAATCAGTGTGGTGGCGAAGAGGATAAGTCCCGCCTGACGTACTTTTGAGTGCTTGAACATGGCTGACTGCCTTTTGTTGTTATTCCTGAGCGTCAACTGCTTAGGTTTTATTTCAGTATGGCGAGCTGACGTGTCGCTTTTCTTACAGATGCTCCAGCAAAACCCGGCAGCAACTTCCTACTGATTGAACCTTAGAGCCGTCGTTCTTCGCTGCTTAGATCCATTTCATATCAACCAATCGAAAAATCTGCTTAAAAATGTATGAGGCATAACGCCATATTGGCGCCAATGCCTTGGCTAGACAGCTAAAACGATTAACCCGTGGATTAGCTTAGGACCCTACCGTTCGTCCGAGCGTGAGGGTCAAAAGCAATGAGCGCATCCGTCATTGAAACCGTGTCAATCGGGCCTAAGGTAAGGGCACTACTGCGCAACGGTTCGAGGACGTCATGACCCAAGCTTTGATCTTTGATGCGATACGCACCCCCCGAGGCAAGGGCAAGGCCGACGGCGCGTTGTACAGCGTCAAGCCGGTAAACCTGGTGGCCGGCCTGCTCACCGCGCTGGCGCAACGCAGCGATCTGGATACCGAGCAAGTCGATGACATCGTGCTGGGCTGTGTCACGCCGGTGGGGGATCAGGGCGCCGACATCGCCAAGACCGCCGCGTTGGTGGCGAACTGGGCCACCAGCGTCGCCGGCGTACAGGTCAACCGCTTCTGCGCCTCGGGCCTGGAAGCGGTGAACCTGGGCGCGATGAAAGTGCGCTCCGGCTTTGAAGACCTTGTGGTGGTGGGCGGTGTCGAGTCGATGTCCCGCGTGCCCATGGGCAGTGATGGCGGCGCCTGGGTGTTGGACCCCTGCACCAACCTGCACAGTCACTTCACGCCCCAGGGAATTGGCGCGGACCTTATTGCCACCCTGGAAGGTTTCAGCCGCGAAGACGTCGACACCTTTGCCCTACAGTCCCAGCAGAAAGCCGCCAGGGCCCGCGCGGACGGTTCCTTCAACAAATCCCTGATTCCGGTGCAGGACCAAAACGGCATTGTGCTGCTGGACCACGATGAATTCATCCGGGGCGACTCCACCCTCGAAGGCCTCGCCAAGCTCAAGCCCAGTTTCGAAATGATCGGGCAGATGGGCTTCGATGCCACCGCATTGCGGGTCTACAGCCATGTGGAACGCATCCACCACGTGCACACCCCCGGCAACAGCTCCGGCATCGTCGACGGCGCCGCGTTGATGTTGATCGGCTCCGAAGCCCGCGGTCGCGAGCTGGGCCTGCGACCGCGCGCGCGTATCGTCGCCACGGCCGTCACCAGCACCGACCCTACCATCATGCTTACCGGCCCCGCGCCGGCCACCCGCAAAGCCCTGGCCAAGGCCGGCTTGCGCGTGGAGGACATCGATCTGTTCGAGGTCAACGAAGCGTTTGCCTCGGTGGTGCTCAAGTTCATCAAGGACATGGGCATCGACGCCGCGCGGGTCAACGTCAACGGCGGCTCCATCGCCATGGGCCACCCGTTGGGCGCCACCGGCTGCGCGATCCTCGGCACCTTGCTCGATGAACTGGAAGTGCGCCAGCAACGCTATGGCCTGGCCACCCTGTGTGTCGGCGGTGGCATGGGCATCGCCACCCTTATCGAGCGCCTCTGAGCCAAGGACCTTGTCATGACCCAAGCCATTCGTTACGAAAAAGGCCAGGACCAGATCGTGGTGCTGACCCTCGACATGCCCGGCCAGAGCGCCAACACCATGAACAGCGTGTACCGCGAGGCCATGGCGGCCACCGTGGTACGCCTGGAAGCGGAAAGGGACCAGATTGCCGGGGTAATTATCACCTCGGCCAAAAAGACTTTTTTCGCCGGCGGTGACCTCAATGAACTGATTCAGGTCGACAAAGCCCATGCCAAAAACTTCTACGACGGTGTGTTGGTGTTGAAGGCCCAACTGCGCCGCCTGGAAACCCTCGGCAAACCGCTGGTGGCCGCGATCAATGGCGCAGCCCTGGGCGGCGGCTGGGAGATTTGCCTGGCGTGCCATTACCGCATCGCGCTGGATGATCACTCCGTGCAACTCGGTCTGCCGGAAGTCACTCTGGGCCTGCTGCCCGGCGGCGGTGGCGTGGTGCGTATGGTGCGCCTGCTTGGCCTGGAAAAAGCCTTGCCGTATCTGCTCGAAGGTAAAAAAGTACGGCCGCAACAGGCGCTGCAAGCCGGGTTGATCAATGAACTGGCGACGGACCGCGATGCGCTGCTGGCCAGGTCCCGCGCCTGGATTCTGGCCAATCCCGAGGCGAAGCAACCCTGGGATCACAAGGCGTACCAAATCCCCGGCGGCACGCCGTCGAGCCCGAAAGTGGCGCAGATGCTGGCGATTGCGCCGTCGATCCTGCGCAGTAAAACCAATGGTTGTTTTCCGGCACCGGAGAAAATCCTCTGCGCCGCCGTCGAAGGCGCTCAGGTGGATTTCGACACCGCCCACCTGATTGAAACCCGCTACTTCACGGAGTTGGTCACCGGACAAGTGGCGAAAAACATGATCGGCACGTTCTGGTTCCAGCTCAATGAAATCAACGCCGGCCGCTCACGGCCCCAGGGTTTTGCAACCTATGTGACGCGCAAGGTGGGCGTGCTCGGCGCAGGGATGATGGGCGCGGGCATTGCCTATGTCAGCGCCTGTGCGGGCATCGACGTGGTGCTCAAGGACATCACCCAGGACGCCGCCGAAAAGGGCAAGGCACACTCGGCCGCATTACTCGACAAGAAAGTCGACCGTGGGCAATTGACCGCCGAACAGCGCGAAAGCATCTTGGCGAGGATCCATCCCACGGCCATTGATGCCGATCTGGCCGGCTGCGACCTGATCATCGAAGCGGTGTTCGAAGACCGTGCGCTCAAGGCCAGGGTCTCGGCCGCCGCGCAGCGTGTGGTCGGTGCCGACGCGGTGATCGCGTCCAATACGTCCACGTTGCCCATCAGCGGCCTGGCAGAGGCGGTGCCAGATGCCGGCAAATTCATAGGCCTGCATTTCTTCAGCCCGGTCGACAAAATGCCCCTGGTGGAAATCATCAAAGGTGCCCACACCTCGGACGAAACCCTGGCGCGAGGTTTCGATTTCGTCCTGCAAATCAAGAAGACCCCGATCGTGGTCAATGACAGTCGCGGCTTCTTCACCTCGCGGGTGTTCGGCACCTTTACCAATGAAGGAATCGCCATGCTCGGTGAGGGCGTGGCCGCACCGATGATCGAAATGGAAGCGCGCAAGGCGGGCATGCCGGTGGGGCCGTTGGCGGTGTCCGACGAAGTGTCCCTCAGCCTGATGAGCCATATCCGACAGCAGACTGCAAAGGATCTGCAGGCCGAAGGCAAGCAGGTGCCGGCGCACCCGGCGACAACGGTGATCGATCTGCTGGTTAACGAGTGCAAGCGGGCGGGCAAAGCGGCCGGGGGCGGGTTTTATGAATACCCAAGCGGCGGGCAGAAGTACTTGTGGCCGGAACTCAAACAGCGCTTTGAACGGCCTGCTCAACGAATTTCTGCGCAGGACGTACGCGACCGTTTGCTGTTTATCCAGGCCATCGAAACCGTGCGCTGTGTGGAGGAGGGCGTGCTGATGTCCACCGCCGACGCCAACGTGGGCTCGATTTTCGGCATCGGTTTTGCCGCGTGGACGGGCGGCGCGTTGCAGTTCATCAACGCCTATGGCTTGCACGATTTCATCGCGCGCGCGCGTTATTTGGCTGAACACTATGGGCCGCGGTTTTCGCCGCCGATGCTGTTATTGGAGAAAGCGGCACAGAACGCGACATTCTGACGGTTTTGGATATGTGCAGGGCTTGCCTTGACCGGGTGTTTCAAGGCAGGCTCTGGGTGTTCAATATTCCCATCGCCGTGTCAGGTATTTTTTATGTCGCTACGCGTCTGCATCCTGGAAACCGATATCCTGCGTCCAGGCTTGATCGATCAGTACCAAGGTTACGGGCAGATGTTCAAGCGCCTGTTTTCCAAGCAGCCGATTGCCGCCGAGTTTGTCGTGTACAACGTGGTGCAGGGCGAATACCCGTCCGACGATGAGGTGTTCGATGCCTACCTCGTCACGGGCAGCAAGGCCGATTCCTTCGGCACCGACCCCTGGATCCAGACCCTTAAGACTTACCTGCTCCAGCGCTATGAGCGTGGCGACAAGTTGCTGGGCATCTGTTTCGGTCATCAACTCTTGGCGTTGCTGCTCGGCGGCAAGGCCGAACGCGCGAGCCAAGGCTGGGGCATGGGCATCCACGATTACAAGCTCGATACCCAGGCTCCGTGGATGAGCCCTGAAGTGCCGGAGCTGACGCTGTTGATCAGCCATCAGGACCAGGTCACCCGTTTGCCGGACAACGCCACCGTCATCGCTTCCAGCGATTTCTGCCCGTTCGCCGCCTATCACATTGGCGACCAGGTGCTGTGCTTTCAGGGGCATCCGGAGTTTATTCAGGACTATTCCCGCGAGCTGCTGGAGATTCTGCAGACGACGCTGGGTGAAAAAATCTACACCAACGGCGTCGCCAGTCTGGATCGCGAGCACCATGGTGCAACCGTGGCGGAATGGATGATGCGCTTTGTGGCGCACAAGCCTGAGGCGGACGTTAAAGCCAACCAGAGCGCTTGAAGCTCGCCCACAGGCTGGTGCACCCCACGGCAATAAGCCCGATCACCGCAAAATAGCCGTAGTGCCATTTCAGCTCGGGCATGTTCTCGAAGTTCATCCCATAAATCCCCGCCACTGCGGTGGGGAACGCCAGGATCGCCGCCCACGCGGCAAACTTGCGCTGCACCACGCTCTGACGCGAGGCCTCAAGCAACACACCGATCTCGATGGTCTGGCTGGCGATATCGCGCAGGGTGGTCAGGTCTTCCATCTGCCGTGTGACGTGGATCTGCACATCACGGAAGTACGGGCGCATGTTCTTGTCGATAAACGGGAAGCTCAGCTTCTGCAATTCCTGGCTGATCTCCACCATCGGCGCCACGTAACGTTTAAGCCGCAGCACGTCGCGGCGCAGGCCGTGGATCTTCTGGATATCGCGCTCGCTCAACGAGCTGCACAGGACGTTGCGCTCCAGCTCATCGATCTCGGCGTGGATCGCCTCGCTCACCGGCTGGTAGTTTTCGGTGACGAAATCCAGCAGCGCATACAGTACGAAATCTTCCCCATGTTCCAGCAACAGCGGCCGCGCCTCACAGCGCTGACGCACAAAGCCGTAGGACGCCGAGTGGCCGTTGCGTGCGGTGATGATGTAACCCTTGCCGGCAAAAATATGCGTCTCGATAAACTCCAGCTTGCCGTTCTCGCGCACCGGTGAGTAGGTGACGATAAACAGCGCGTCGCCAAAGGTTTCCAGCTTGGGGCGGCTGTGTTTTTCCAGGGCGTCTTCAATGGCCAGTTCGTGCAGGTTGAACTGGCGCTGCAGGTTGGAGAGCTCCAGGGCGCTGGGTTCCTCGAGGCCGATCCACACAAAGTGGTCGGGTTTGGCGGCCCAGGCCGCGCCTTCGTCGAGGGTGATATCCGAGACTTTCTTACCGGCGCTGTAAACAGCGGCCGCAACAACTCTACCCATGGTGCAGATCACTTCTTATTAGGAGGACAGGTGTTGGGCAGCTTAGCTGGAAGGGAGTTCTATTGTTGCGTCACTTTGCAGTTCAAGGTCCATAGCGGCGATACAGGCATCCATCTGCGCCTGGCAGGCTTGCATCAGCGCCGGAACATCATCGGCGCTCAACCCTGCTGTAGGAATCGGCGGCAATGAGCGTATGAGCACATCACCGCTGTTCCAGCGATTGAGCTTCATGTGGGTAACGTAGTTGCTGACACACACCTGCACGATGGGCACACCGGCAGCGATCGCCATATGAAACGCGCCCTTCTTGAACGGCAGCAGGCCTTTGCCGAGGTTACGCGTGCCTTCCGGGAACACCCAGATCGAGGTGTCCTCGTGTTGCAAGGTGTGGGTGGTGGTAAGCATCGCACGGCGCGCCTTGTGGGCATTGCCGCGGTCGATCAACACATTGCCCGCCAGCCAGAACAACTGACCGAACAGCGGCACCCATTTAAGGCTCTTCTTGGCGATACACACAGTGCGGTGGGGCACCACGTTGCCGCAGACGAACAGGTCGTAGTTGGACTGGTGGTTGGCGATCACCACGCAGGTGCCGGGCTTGTTGCGCAGTGAGTCGACGTCGGCCTTAACGTTCAGCCGCAAGATCCACATCGCGGGCCGCGCATACAGGCGGGCACACAGACGACTGTTGTCCGGGTTGAAGGGGCGGCACACCCCAATAACGATGCCCAGCACACCGGCGACCATAAAGTGCAGGCCCATCAACAACATACGCAGCAAAAAGAGCATCGACACGGCCTATCGAGACAAAAGGTCGCGCAGTGTACGGTTGTGCACTGTCTTCGGCAATTACCCCGGTAGAGGTAGGAGATAGACGATGTTTAAGGGCATGTTTCAACATATGCCGATACGGGCAGGCTAGAGCGGCTAAGGACATTTCGGATTTACAGGTAAGAAAAAACCCGACATGGCGTCGGGCTTTGGTCCAGAAGGTGTCAGTGTTAGCTCAGTATATGGCCCTGATCCTGGATGATCGCCTCATCCAGAGCTTCCAGCAGCGCTTTACGCACTTTCAACTTGGTGTGCTTGTGGGCGTTCATATTGATCTTCTTCAACTGGCGCGCCGCTTCCAGGGCCGCGGCGTGCAACTCCTCGGGTGCCACCACTTTGTCGAGGAAACCGGCCTGCAACGCGCCCTGCGGATCAAACATCTCGGCATTGATCACCGAGCGGTGAAACGCCGATTTACGCAAACGATCCCGCGCCAACTCGATGCCTGCGTGGTGCATGGTCATGCCGATGGCCACTTCATTCAGACCGATGCTGAACGGGCCTTCCACGCCAATCCGATAATCGGCCGACAACAGCAGGAACGCGCCCTTGGCCACCGCATGCCCAGGGCACGCCACGATCACCGGGAACGGGTGCGACAACAGACGCCGCGCCAGCGTCGAGCCTGATGTCACCAGGCTGATGGCTTCTTTAGGCCCGGCCGTCATCACCTTCAAATCATAACCACCCGACAGAATCCCCGGCGTGCCGGTGATCACCACCACCGCCCGATCCTTCTCGGCCTGGTCCAGCGCTGCATTAAATTCACTCACCACGGCCGGAGAAATGGCATTCACCTTGCCATTGCTCAACGTCAGGGTCGCGATACCGTCTTCGAGGTGGTAGGCAATCAACTCACTCATGACGCGGTTCCTTGTAGGACTTGTTATAGAGAATGCAGCAGACGTTACCCACCACGCCCGCCCCGGTAAAGCGCCGTGACTGACTGCCCAGTCAGCCTTTCGCCGCCTCCCTGCCCGAAAAGCGCCTGCGGCAGGGCACAGCACCCAACCTGGACCCCCTCGGCCCTGCCTGAGATTGGCACAATCACCACCTGCACCGGGCCGATTCCGGCATAACGGTCTAAGCGCATGAAAATTCTGAAAAAAACCTTTGCCATCAGAAAGGCTTTCGACTACATTAGCGCGCCTCGACAGACTGAACTGGTTTGACGAGATACGGTGAAGTGTCCGAGTGGCTTAAGGAGCACGCCTGGAAAGTGTGTATACAAGAAATTGTATCGAGAGTTCGAATCTCTCCTTCACCGCCAAATTCGCAAGGCCCCGGTAGTTAACAGCTCCGGGGCTTTTTGCTGTCTGGCTCCCACAAAGCTCGCCCGAAACGCGTACACCGGACGAGTACACCGCATGGTTTTAGCTATGACCCGACCTACCCTGGATTCCCGTGGGGTTTATCAGTTTCGACGCAAGGTTCCCAAGCACCTTATTGCGGTTGTGGGCAAGGTGGACTGGAAGCGAAGCTTGAGCACCCGTGACCCCGACGTTGCTCTCCGTAGAGCCCGTGCTGTCAGTGAAGAGTGTGCCCAGGTATTCGCGCTTGCGCAGGGGATATATGACGGTGGCGTGCGCTTGGATGCTTCAGACGTTCAGCAGTTAGCCGCCCGTTGGTTTCGGGAGGAGCTGTCGCAGTTGGAAGCCACTGGGGAGTACTGGCGCTGGCTTGTCGAGGAGACTGATGATGCACTTAGCGCCCAGAGCGGTGAGCCCATTGGTGGGTACTTCAGTACGTTCCAGTCCGTAGTCAGTGTGGATTCCGCCGCCGACGTCAGCAGGCTAACCCTTCCTTTTATCAATTCGATGTTGGAGGTAAACAAACTTCCTCCTACTGTTGTTGGGACGGCCCTGCACGCACAGTTGGCCGAAGCTTTCTGGTCCCACCTTTGTGACCTTTCCACGCTTTGCCTGGCCCGCTCAAACTCCAGTGGTCGTTATGTCGCTGCTCCCATGATAGCGCCAGTTGCACCGCTTTCTTTCGAGCGCGCGTCGGCTACCAAAGTGAAGGGGCGCACCCTCCTTGCCGTTTGGGAGGCCTACAAGACAGACCGTCTTGCCAGTAAAGGCGCTGCTACGGCCACCACTCTTAACGACTACAGGGGGATCGTTCAGCACTTCGTCGAATTGTTCGGTGATATTCCCGTTTCCAGTTTCACAAATGAACTTGCCCAGGAGTACAGGCTGAAGCTCGCCCGAACTCCAGTTAGTAAAGGGGTAGGTATTCGTGGAATGGACGCGGTTCAGCAAATCGCTTTAGCGGATGCTCAGGACCTGCCACGGATTAGCCCTGCCACCACACAGAAGCGCCTTCGAGTCATGTCGTCCATCCTGGCGTTCGCCAAGGACATGGGGTGGATTCAGGTTAACCCAATTGTTGACTCCGGCGTTTCCAAGCGTGTATCGCGGGACATTAATAAAGCGGGTGGCAGTCGCCGTCGCAAGGACTACACGCGGGATGAAATAAAAACTATCTTGTCCAGTCCAGTATTCGTTGCGGACTGGAAACCTCAGCTTACGGACCTTGGTCGGGCGCTTTACTGGATGCCGCTGTTGGCTGCCTACACGGGGGCCCGTCAGAACGAATTGGCTCAACTTTACGTCCGTGATGTGCGTCAGGCTACTGGGGGGATTTACTACCTGAGTATCCTTAATGATGAGTCCGACGATGACGATGGCCGACGGGTTAAAAGCGTCAGCAGCCGACGGGATGTTCCGCTCCATCGGGATTTGTTGGAGCTGGGTTTTGGTGCCTACGTGGATTCTTTGCCTTCGGCGGGGCAGTTGTTCCCCAGGTTGGCGCAGGATGCAGGCGGGAAGTTCGGTCAGTCGTTTGGCCGACACTGGGGGCCTTACTTGGTTAAGGTCGTTGGTCTTGATAGTCCAGCTGCTCCGATGCACGGCTTTCGCCATGCGTTCAAAACCATGTGTCGAGGGGCGGGAATTCCAGACGACGTTCATGAGGCCATCACCGGCCACAGTGGTGGGACGGTAGGGCGGTCTTACGGCAGTATGCCTTTGACCCGCATGGCGGAGGAGCTAAACAAGTTCCCGCGCCTGGCCCTGGAGGCGGGGTTGCTCAAGTAACGCATGTGGTACATGCCTACCAGCTTGCGCTGGCCAGCTTCCAGGACAACCACTTTCGAATAGCCGTCAGCGGTGAAGGTTTCGTCAAACAGGACGCCCTTGAACTTGGCGTAAGGGGTCCAGTGGCCTGGCTTCTTGTGCAAGTACTGCATGTCATACAGGCGGGTCTGTACGGCGTTGATAGAGACGCCAGGCAGCTTGCGGCAGAAGTCCACAATTCCCAGGGCCTTACGCTTAGCCAACGCCTGGCCCACTTCAGCGGCCGGGGCGATTCGCTCGATGTGTGCAGCCTGGACGGCCGACATGCTGGCGAGCTGGTCACGTTCCTGGGTCAGTCGGTCGACCTTCCTGGACATGATGTTCATTGCCCGCATGACCAATTCGTCTTCGGACAGCTCGCCGGTCGCTACCTTTTCTTCGCCCAGGACATAGGCGCCGTCCTTGCGGATTGCCGGGAGGACTACCCGCGTAACCCAATCCTGGAAGGCGCGGGCTTCAGGCTTGTCCGACCGCATGACCAGCTTGTAGAGGCCGGACTCGCTGATTAGCTTCACGGTGCTAGTCCCTCGACCACTAGCAGGTCGCACCTTTCCTAAAGACAGTTCGTCCTGGGCCAGGCGTCGGTAGTGGTTCTGATAGGAGCGGTTTTGGCCGTCGACCTTCAACCCCAGGCAGTCGCACACGTCACCGGCAACAAACCACGGCTGGCCGTTCTGCTCGATGACGCGGACGTCCATCTGGCCAAAGGCGAAGTTTTGCACCTGGTTCATGCCGTCTCCTCCAACACCGGCCGGGTGATGTGCAACCGGCGCATAAAGTGCTGCATATAAATCAGCGTCTCCAGGGAGCCTTCAGGCTTCGCGTCGGCCATGCTGGCACGTACCCGCTCGATGTCGTCAGCGTCATAGCCTTCCACTTCCAGTTGCTCCTGGAACAGCTCCAGGATTTGCTCGATGCGGCGGCTCATTGGACGTCACCGACCAGGGCGCGGATGTTGGTTGCCGCTTGCGTTGCCGCTTTGGCTTCATCACGGAGGGCCACAGCTTGGTTGTCCAGGTCTTCAGCCTGTTCCATCTTGGCGTCGGCCTGGGCGTGGTTTGCGTGGCTTGAACTGTTGTCTACACTGGCAAAAAAGGACGCAGTGGAGATAGTTATGGAAAACGACGACGACCCTGGCTGGGATGACGCATACCTGAAAACGATGGCGCGCCTTTGCGTTGAATACGGAGACGCCTTGAGGGAGTACTACAGCGCCAGGGAGCAAGGAAGCCCTGAGGTGGTTGCCCGCTTGGAGCTTGTCGTAGTCGAGAAGTGCAACGTCATGCAGGCGTGCATGGAGCGTTACGTCGGAGGCGCTGGGACCGACCTCCATTGACCTCTGTTGAAAGCGACAGGGGGGTAGAGATACAAGCCCCAACCTCCCCGCCAGTGATTACGCTGTTGCGTTAGCCCTCGTCAGTTGCGAAACGCACTCACCGGTAGCCCCCCGGCACGCCAGGCCGTCGGCGCGCTCGTTACCTGGATCGCCGTTGTGACCTTTGACCCAATGGAAGCGAATCTCGCGCTTCAGCATTTCTTGGTCTAGCAACTCCCATAGGTCCCGATGTTCGACCGGCGTCTTGTCCGACTTTCGCCAGCCCCTGGCCTTCCAGCCCTCCAGCCATTCCATAGCGCCTTTGACGACGTATTGGGCGTCAGAGACGATGGTGATAGCTGCCCCAGGCTTACAACGTCGGAGCGCCATTAGCGGCGCCAGAAGCTCCGCACGACTATTGGTTTGACGTTGGTCTGAAGGTACCGGCCCAGCAACTTCCAACGTATCCCCTTGGGGGTTAGTGATGTAGGCGCCCCAGCCCGCTTTGGCGTTGGGTTTACCGTTGTTCGGGCAGGCGCCGTCGACGTAAGCAATGTACGTGGTCATGGATTGATGTCCTTTGTATTCGAGGTTAATTCGCTGGAGGCCGCGCCGCTGCGGGGCTGCGACCCTTTCCTGTCGATAGGAGGTGTACAAATTGAACAGTTGATGCTGAGAAGCCCGTTTGGCATGGGCTGGAGGGGACCGCGCTAGAAGTCGGCCATCCTGTTTTTCCAGTCAGCCAGTAGATCGTCACTGAGAGCTTTGAGGTAGACCCGTATGGCCTCGCGTGACTCGGCGCAGGCAGTTTCCTGAAAGGCGTTGCGGACGGCGTCGAGGTGGTCAATCGCGACCCATGCGTTTCTTGGGGGAGGTAGTGCACGGATAATGTCCTCGTCCCCCTTGGCCCTTCGATTGGCGTCCCCGTATTGGTTGAACAGTTTCTTGAAGTCCTTCTCCATCCAGCCCCGGATGGTAGTATGTGGTCGGCCTAAATCCTGAGCAATTTCCCGGTAGGACTTCAGCCGCCCTCGGCCCATCTTGTGACGGCCAGTGCGAATGTAGACCCTGAAAACCTCCCGCAGCTCACGCGTCTTGAGGGGGAGTCCGTGGGTTAGGTTGGCAGTGGCTGCCATCCATTGAGCTTCGTGCCTGGTTGTTTCGGTGATGACTGCCTCCGCTTCCACGTAACCCAGGTAATCCAGGGCTTCGGCTCGGTGATAGCCGTCAACAAGACACGGGACGCCGTCAACCAAAGCAACTTGGAGTGGTGGTAGTTCCTGCCCCGCCTTGATAGCTGTTGCGTATCGTTGAACCGTGTGGAAGCAGAGCTTCGCCCGTACTTGGAAGTCTTTGGAGCGGCAGAGTTGCGCAATGGTGACTTTTGCTGTGGTGGAGGTGGTGGCTGTCGTCGTGGATAAGTTTCCCATGCGGCCCCCTTACAGCTCGATGGCGCGGGGGACGATGACGTTACCTGGACGCCTAACGGGGCCTACCTGGAGCCAGTACGGTGCGGCGTTGTCGGGGACGGCCAAATCCAGGAGGTCGGCGTCCTTCCAGTGAAGACCCGCTACCAGGGCGAGCTCGATGGCTTCGGCTAAGCGGACGTCGCGTCCTTTTTTCTTCACCAGACACTGGGCCAGTTGCGCCAGACGTTGGACGTGGTCACGGCGTATATGCAGATTGAAGCGGACAAGGGTGGAGGGGATATTGCGGTACATGGATAAATGTTCCTTGGAAGCGGGATGGCAAACACAGACGCCCCGCCTCAGTTGTCCGGGCAGGGTGAATTGTGCGTAGGGATCCATTGTTGAGATGTCGCCGGACAGGAAGCCGGTATGGTTAGACAAGGAAGGGCCCTAATTGCCGCTTTTATTGCTGAAGCCCAACAGGGGAGCGGTTAAGACCGGAATTCCGCCCTGGATACCTAGGTACCGCCAGGGTTAGTGATGACCTACAAATTCTGGCGTCAGTATGCTTGCGCCTGGAGCTTCTTTGCCCGGATGACCGTGGACGTGCTGGTGCCGGTGGTCTCGGCTGTTTCGCGGATGCTCATGCCCTTGGCAAGACACGCGAGTATGCGCTTGTGCTTGTCCTGGTCGATGGGCTTACCCTGATAGCGCTTCTCCTCTTTGGCCTTCTCGATGCCCTGGCGTTGACGCCTGATACGGTCTTCATAGTCCTTCCTGGCTACAGCGGCGAGCATGTCCAGCAACATGGCGTTCACGGCCTCTATGACGCGCCCTGTGAAGGCGTCTGCGGCGTTGTTCGTAGTAGTCGGGGCCATTGCCATGTGCGAAGTCGGCAAGTCCAGAGAGACCACCTTAACGCCCTTGGCCTTGATGATAGTTAGGAGCTGTTGCCAGTCTCCTTCGGTCAGGCGTGATAACCGGTCAACCTGTTCGACCAAGAGGACGTCCCCCGGCTCGGCTACCTCCAGGAGTCGGAACAGCTCCGGGCGCTGGAGCGATGCACCGCTTACGTTCTCGGTGTAGTAAAGGACGCGGGAGTGGCCGTGTTGGACTGCGAAGTCCTTCAGTTGCTGCTTGGCGCGGTTGGCGTCCTGGTCTGCTGTACTGGCGCGGAGGTAGGCGTGGATAAGCATAGCGGGCAGCCCTTGTTGTCGTTGAAGTGGTGTCACTATGCATGTTGTCGTATACATGGTCAATACAACCTAAGCGATAACACCTTGACTGGCCTCCAGCCGTTGCCGATGAAGTATACCCTTGCGCCCACGTCCTCGATTCCTAAATGCCTGGCGGTATAAAGGCGTCGACAGTGCGCAGCGAACCTACGCTGCGTTCTTTCTCTGGGTATTGATGTAAGTGTGTTCGGGAAGGCCAGGCCCGTTACTCAGATGGTTTCTTCATTGACAGGTGGCCGCGCACTGAACACTGGTAGCGGCCCTTCAGAAAGTGAGGTCGATGGGGGGGGGGGGGGACGCGCCTTGTCCTTATTACTTAAAGGCGGACAGATTTTTCGCTATAATACATCCGTACAGTCTCTGTTGGTCGCTCGCTGTGCTGGACCTAGCCGGTTCGACTGGCACCCTTCGTAATCATGACGGACAGAAACCGACCATAGGCTGCCCGTCGCATCAGGTAGAACAAGAACCCTAGCGCCTGTTGGCGAACGACAGCACCTTGCCAAAAGCGAACATGAAAGTTTGACCTGAGGGGCTGGAGCCGGCTTGCCGCGGCGAATCCTCTAGATGGAATGGTTAAGACTCACGCTGCTGAACAGATTCAGATTGGATGAAGTACGTGGCAGGCCCCCTCCGCCCAGCCATAACTTTAGAGCGAAGTTCGTCGCCGCGCCCCTCCCAGACCTCAAAATTAAAGGTGCAATCTCGCTTTTGTAAGTCTTTAATGAGCCTGCCCACAAGGTCTGCGTTGATGCCCTTGCCTCGAAGTGCTTTTTGTACACCGATCTTCGTTGCCGTAACGAGCAGCACAGAACACGGCTCTTTTAGTTGATCTACACATGAAATCAGACCCTCAATGATGCAGCGGTTGACAGTCGTATTTTGCAGCTGTTGGTGTAGGTACTTGGTGTTGCCGTTGTACTCAAGCAGCGACTCCGCCGTGCCGAGGCGTGTGGTAGTGTCGCAGCTACCTACAGAGTAAATGGATATTGTCTTCATTGGTTCTGGCGTCGGAAACAGTGTTAGTAAAGTAAGGCCCAATGCAGCCAAGCCGCTCCTTGCTGTAGGGTGTCAGTCTGGATCGATATGTTAGATTACATGCTGACATGGCAAGTCCTCATACCCTATATATCCTGTAGCCTGCGTCATTTGCAAATCGAGCGATGCTCGACCTTCATTAAGCGTACGACTAAACCATCTTGCATGACTAAGCTGAACGCGATCTATGCGGCAGCCACGCCGTAAGCTAAGTAGTCCGCGGCGTCGGCAGGAGCGTCAATATCTCCTCGAAATACGCGTATGGGGCGTGCCCATATTTGCGCGCCTGCTCGATCAAAATCATCGTCGAGGTGGTGCGTTTGCCACTGCGCAGCGATACAGCGAACAGCCAATTTTTGCGACCCCAGGGCCCACGGTCTTATCTGGTTTTCACACCAGTTATTGTCTAAGGTAGAGCCCCGTCATCAAAATCGCGCGACAGCGCCGCCCAGTGTTTACGGCGGTAGTCCAGGGCTTTGCCGATAGCCGAATCGGTGTGCACGATATTGCGCTGGTCAACCATCCATTCGTGCAGCGTATCCATTACCGGCACTGCCTTTTCGTCCCGTATTGGTCGGCGTAGATCCGGTTCCAGATCTTTAATTTCTCGCTCGATTTAGTGCTTCAGAGCCTTCCGCTCGCTGAAAAATGTGCAGAGAACCTCGCCAAAAATATCTGAACAGGTCTCCTGAGTAACTGAACATTAGGCTTGACAAAAGCTCGCGCCCAAATAAAATATGGTCCTCTTTACGCGTTTTAGGAGCTTTCGAGCTCTAGTCCGGTGTATAGCCAGACTCTAATTTATTGAACGGTATTAGTTGCGACGAAGGCTCGCGTGGGCTTCACTCGTCGTACTCGTACCTCGCACTCCTCGCAAACCCCACGCGAGCCTTCGCCGCTATATCTTTGGTAAAGAGAACTTCCTGGAGGCGCAACCAAGTGCCATGGACTAGGGCCAAATAAAGTGACCTTGAAGTACGACGATAAAAGACTTGAGTCGCTAGCGCATATTTCTCTCGAAAATTCCCGTATCGTCCTGACACATCCAATTCTTTTTCTCTGCGGCGGCCAGGTAGACGTTAAATCACCTGCGCCGATTTCTGTTAGAGGAGCGCTTGTTGAGTATTTGCACAAAGCCCAATGTCATCTCGCGGACAGTATTACTCTGGCTGAAGACTTTCAAGACTGGATTCATGATGCAGTTTATAAGGATCTATTGGCCTTTGAGAGTGACATCGCTCACATATCATCCCTGATCGTTATAATTCTCGAAAGTCCGGGTGCGCTAGCTGAGCTGGGGCTGTTTGTGAAAAACAAAGCTCTAAAAAACAAAATATTGGTTTTTGTAAGACAAGATCATTATGAGGAAAGCTCCTTCATCAGACTTGGACCGTTAAGATATCTACAAGACATAAAAGTAAGTAGCGTCTGCTCATATCCATGGGATGATGGTGATCTGGTAGGAACCCTTTCCTCCTCATTGAAAGAAATGAGAGAAGATATTTTGAGTGCGGTATCAAACCGAGATGGTTCAGAGGCGTTCAATATAGATAATGAGGGGCACATAGCCTTCGTAATCTATGAGGTTGTGAAAGTTTTCAGGGCTTTAATGTTCATGGAAATTGAAAGCTACCTTCAAGCTATCAAAATCAAAATTTCAAGGGATAAGCTGAAAAGACTTCTTTTTCTCCTCGGGAAGTTCAAGTTGGTTGACAGCTCAACGAGAGGGCATGTCGACTATTATTATGTTACTCTCGATGTGGTTATGGTGGAGTTTGCGGGTAGGTTTGAACCGACCAAAGTGAAGCTCGCAGCACAGCAGTATTATGCGACTAATGATGGTGAGGCAAAAAGAATGCATATTATTCAGTCCGCCTATGCTAAAGCTGTTCCCGAACCGGTTGTCTTACCAGCGGGGGCGGAGTAATGCTGATTCTAGAAGAGCTGGCAAGTAAGCTGTTTATTAGTACAGCAGAATTAGTAAGCTTTGTGAACACTGCGCCTTACCGATATAAGGTATATTCAATCCCCAAAAGGAGCGGTCGAGGGACTAGAATCATTGCGCAGCCTACGGAGGTGCTAAAATTAATGCAGCGCATGGTCCTCGATAGTTACTTAAAAGGGCTTCCTGTCCATGATTGCGCTACAGCATACAGAGATGGCGTGAGTATCAAGGAGAACGCTACCGCGCATCTGGATAGCAAATATCTTTTAAAGATGGATTTTTCAGATTTTTTTCCGTCTATAGGCCCGGGCGACCTTATTTTACACATAAAGAGACATCGAGAAAGTATCGCTCGAGAAGATGCGTATGCGGTAAAGAAAATCTTTTTCTGGGCTAAAAAGAAAGATCCTGTGCACAGGCTAAGTATCGGCGCACCATCATCACCTTTTATCTCGAACACCCTAATGTATGAGTTTGATTGCAAGGTTTTCGAAGCGTGCAGTCGCATAAGTGTCAGATATACACGGTATGCAGATGATCTTACATTTACTACTAATGCTCGGGGTGTGCTGTCGGGGCTTCTCGATGTAATTACTACAATTTGCGCCGAGATTGAGTACCCAACTTTAAGGATAAATTCCGAGAAAACGGTTTTTTCATCAAAAGGTAACAATCGTCATGTCACAGGTCTTGTATTAACAAACGACAACAAGGTGTCTCTAGGCCGGGAGAGGAAAAGGTATTTTAGGTCGTTGATACATAGGTATTCACTCGGTGGGATGTCTGGTGAAGATATCTACGCACTCAAAGGGAGGCTGGCATTCGCAAAGCATGTAGAGCCCGCATTTTACCATTCTGTCGTTCAGAAGTACGGTGCTGAAGTCGTTGCCTCTATTATGGCGTTCCAAATTTCAGAGTAAAGGACATGTCCTAGGTAAGAAGTTTTCCCTGAAAAACCTTCAATCATGACTCCCAATCGCTAAAGCTTAATGTGTCAATCCGAAGTAGAATAGAGTTAGCGTGAAGTACGCTATCATTGTATTCGTTGTGGCGGCAATCATGTATCGATGGTTGAGATTTCTTACATTCGTAAAGCAGCATCGAGTGTCTTTCAAAAACTTTAGAGATATGACAATTGTTTTTAAAATCTTGCAGGGTTAATTATTTAACTGAAATTTTAAAATTTCTGATGTTTTGAGGCTTTCAAATAGCCTAAGAGCTAGAAGTCGTGGCGGCAGTGAAGAGCAATTCTTTCTCTATCAGTGCTAGGCAAGAATAATCGTACCGTCCGAATACAATTCGGAATGTGGAAACGATAAGTCTGGCGTACCGACGATGAATGTAGCAAAATTCCGAGATACGAAAAAAACCTGCGGAATCGAATCGACGTTGGTTCGCACAAGGAAGAGCATGGAAAATATTAAAGTCTTCATTTCTTATAGCTGGGACAACGCGGAGCATATTGCATGGGTTAAAAAGCTTGCAGACTCTCTAGAGGAAATTGAAGAAGTCACCGTCACTTGGGATGGGTACGACCTCGACAGCCTAGTCGACAAAAATTATTTCATGGAGGCTGGTATCCATGACGCGAACTATGTGCTAGTCATTACCACGGCAAAGTATAAGGTCAAGGCGGATGACCGCACACACGGTGTTGGACTTGAGACGTTTCTTGCCACGGCTGTGCATTGGGATGGTTTACTCCGAGATAAACGCAGCAAAGTCATCATGCTTAGCCGTGAAAAAAATTCTACTCCGCGCTACTTAGAGGGGCACTTCCATCTAAATTTCGAGGATGACGCACAATTCCCTAAGCGACTTGAGGAGCTGCTTGGGTTGCTACAAAAGCGAACTTCGGCTGAGCGTCCAAAGAAGCGTCGGAGCCTAAGTTCATTCGCTGAGAGTGGCTATGACTTCGCTCGGGTTGAAGAGATCATTCAAGTTAACCATCCCAATCGCCGTGCCATTGTGGATAGCGCTGGGGGGACCGATTTTTCTGGTAGTAACAGGGTCAAATACGAGCTATGGGAAACAAAATCCCCGGCATTAAATTACTTTCTCGCATTGCACGCGAGCGGCACCATTAAGCAGAGTGCACAGCATGCAGCACGCCAGCTTTTAAAAGCTGGTCTGAGTCCGGCTGATATCACCGTCCTCCGACCGCGTGTTGCACGGCCTGAGCAAGAGCTTATTACACGTTCGTTCGCGGAGGAGGGTCTAGCTACTCGTACACACGAGTGTACCTACAAGGAATATATCTGGGACTATTGTATTGACGCATCCTTGAAAAGGATTGAACCTCCAAGTCCTATAGAAAATTACACTAATCAAGCACTTAGTTATATGAGTAGTGAAAGTGGTGAATTGGCTCGTACCGAATCCGCTTTAGATTTTATTGTTGATGCATTACATAAAACTTCCAAGGTGGCGGCTCATTTAATCGTAGCTCCTGGAGGAATGGGTAAGACATCTCTTTGTTTGTCTGCTGCCAAGCGTTTACATTTTCGCGAAGATTTACGATCGTCTGTGATTCTCATACAAGCAGAATCAATCAAAAAATATGTTTCAGAGCGGGGTTTGGCTCAGTCTCGAATTGACAATATTTATGACTTGTACGAGCTCTACGCTAAATATCAAGGCCAGTCACGATTATTCGAAAGAGCGACGTTCGATTTGGCTGTTGTATGTGGAAACCTTTCAGTAATTATCGACGGTTTGGACGAGTTAACTACTCTTTTTCAAGAAAGGTTTGATGTCAATGCTTTTTTAGAGTCACTTAAGCACTTGCATGATCAACTCGGAAGCTCACATGTTTTGTTAACGACACGCAATAATGTAGTTGCGGAAGAAACGAGACTTGAAGCTTTGGCGATCGAACGATACGAACTCTTGGGTTTTGACGCCGAGAGTTGTAAGAGATACGTCAAGCGTCGACTGTCAGCCTACTCCTCCTCAGGCGCCATGGTTGACAAGGTTATGGACCAGATCGCTAAAATTCGGATGCGTGACGAAGAAGGTCGGATTATTCCATTTTTAGCCGATATTTCTACAACAGTGGTCGAAGATGAGCTGCGTGAAGGTAAAACGGATGCGTTTGAAGTGTCAGATGATTCGACTCCTTATCCGTCTAACAACGGTGTTATTGACCATATTATATACTCCGTGCTTAGGCGCGAGCAAACTCGTCACGAGTTGGAAGTCCCTGTAACAGAAGTTGTCGAACTTATATCGGACCTTGTGGTGGATTTTGGCAAGCGCTGGCCTATTGCTGAGATGTTTGAGCGACTTCAGATTTTATATGAGGCTAGAGCCACATCGATCTCATCTAAGCTTGCGTTGAATCCATTACTTACTGTTAAGGATGACCAAATAGAACTACGCTATTCGTTTTTAGGCTCGTACTTCGACGTGCTTTTGATGCTTCGCGGCCTAGAGCGCGCTCGCCTTGAGAGGACCGCAATCAGGGCATTCTCGCGTCTGGACCTAGAAAGTGAAGAGTCGAAAGACCTTAAGATGTTTTTTAAGATGAATATTCAGGATGTTGAGAATGCACTCACCTCGATTATCCCAAGTGTCCGCGACTATGCTATTGCTGAAGTGTCAGCCAAAAATACTAAAGCAGATGTTGAGTATTCAAAAGGTGCGATAGCAAATATCTTGAGTTTGTATTTTTCGACTCAAAAGCTATCAGTGCACGATGCCACTAAAAAATTACTTTTGTTTTTTGGCTTAGGTGAGCAGGAGGCTGTCACTAGTCGCACGATTACTGGATTATATCTAAAGGGTGAGTTTCCCGTATTAGATTTTTCCAACCTGCTTGTCACTCAATCAAGATTTCACGGCTACCAAAACCTAATGGCGTGCCGATTCAATGAATCCAAATTCTTGTACTCTATATTTGAAGACTGCGCTAATTTTTCAATTAAGAATACGCAACTTGATCCATCAATGATAGACATTACATGTGATATAGGAGATTTGCGCGAAGCTTTCGCTGTGGCACATGGAGCCAAAGCAGAAGAGAAAGTGATGATTTATTCCGAAGTCGATCGCTTCTTGCATTCGTTCTTCCGTGGTGATCGTTTCATTGATAACCGTAGGCAGTTTATAAAGTTCTCTAATAAAGTGCCAGGGCTAGGTCAGGATAAGTTTGATCGATTGATAGCGGAAGGATATTTCATCCATACCAAAGCCAAAACAGTCGCCAATTTCTATGAGGTCGCTCCTGAGTTCAAGCCGAGCGTTCGCAGATTTTTAAGCAATGCTTATCCCGACGGAAAAATTAAGCGTTTCATTGCATATGTGAGTTAGTCGAGGTGATGTGCTAGACGTCTACATGGGTGCATCCGTCTCAACGCGCTGGTGACTGAGAACGGATGCGCTGAATGATTTGTTGGGTAAATAGTGAGTGAGAGGTTTGAAGGCTCAGGGTGTTCCCCAATCAGGTGATAGAGGGGGGAATCGCCTCCATCAATCTACGTCGGTCTGAATGCATCCCATAACGAGTCGGTATTGGCGATCCTTACTTATAACCACAGCCCGGATTTTGCCGTTTTCTACCTGTTACCAATTAGCGATTAGACCATCAGATGCCAGTAGCTTGTCATGCGTACCCTCCATGCGTACACTTTGATCTCTGCGGCAACGCTGTAGATCACGTAAATACTGGGCTTTGTCGGTCTTCGATAGAATCGAGAGTTCGAATCTCTCCTTCACCGCCACATTCTGAAAACGCAAACCCCTGATTTTCCTAGAGAAAGTCGGGGGTTTGTGTTTTTTTGCGTCTGAAAAATGGCCATATGGGACTGATATGGGGCTGGGGGCCCTCTATTTGGTGCGCAAATTGAGCTCACCTGAATGGGCCATGAACGGCAAAACCGACACAGCCGAAGAAGAGTTTCAACGCTAATCTCAGCGTCTTTCAGTGCGGCCCGAAAAAGCTCCGCAAGCTATTCATTGACACAGGCGGTCACCTTGGCTATTGGCTTGTGGTGGCCGGTGCCTTAACAATCAAGTAAATCCGCGCGATCAGCCAACATCTGGCGGCACCGATTTTTTACGACGGCAACAGCTTTGCCGCGCTCTGAAACCGCACACTTTTTTTTGACAGTTTCGTGGCGGGTACTTCCGAATCTCTCCGTCACCCCCCATTAAGTAAACACAAACCCCCGGTTTTCCTAGAAAATGCCGGGGGTTTGTGGTTTATGGCGTCTGAAAAGTCGCGCCGGGCCCGGACGAGAACTGATTGCAAGGACGGTTCAAACTTTAACGCCCGTGCTTGCCATTCTCCTGCCCCATCCGGACTGCCTGATATGCCCGCCCAACCGAAGCCCAAGCTCAACCTGCGTATTCTGCTGCTGATCTTCGTCGTGCTTTCTGCCGTTGCCACGCTGGCCAACAGCTTTTGGGTGATGTTCAAGATTCGCAAGCAGGAGCTGATTGAGAATGCGTTGGAGGTTAATAAAGCCTATGCCGCTCGGATCGCCGCCAGTGTTGAGCAGGTGTTGCGTTCTGATCTGGATAAGCTGAAATACGGTTCTGCGGTCATTGGCAAAACGTTTGACGACAAGCATTCCCTGGCAGCAGAAACCCAGCGTCTGTTCGGGCAGGACGCCAGTTTTAACGCGGTGCTCATTGCCGACGCCGCCGGCACCATTATTGCCTCAGCCCCCGAGGACCTCGGTCTGAATGGCCGGACGCTGCAACACAAGGCACCTCTGAGGCTGCGCACGCCGATTATCAGTAACGCGTTTGAGTCCATGGCCGGCAATCTGGTGGTGTTTATTTCCCATCCTGTATTCGACGTGAAGGGCGAGTACCTGGGGCTTATCGGTGGCAGTGTTCGCCTTGAGCAGAGAAATACGCTTCAGGCGTTGATCGACACTAACGTGCGCAAGGATGGCGCGCATCTCTATTTGATCGACAGTGCGCGTCGGGTGCTCTATCACAACCAACCTGAGCAGATAGGCGACATTGTGGGGCAGGGGGCAATTGTCGACGCGGCGCTCAGCCAGGAAACGGGTACGTTGCAGGCGCCCGATGAGCAGGGGGTGGAAATGCTTGCGGGGTTCGCCAAAGTGCCCAGCAGTGGCTGGGGTGTGATCTCGCAGCAGCCGATCGAGAATATCCAAACCATCCTGCGACAAACCATGGTCAAGGTGGCGCAGGGCATCGCGCCGCTTGCGCTGTTTGGCATCGTCCTGATCTGGTGGCTGGGGGCACGTATCTCGGCGCCGTTGTCCCGGCTCGCCGACTGCGCCAAACGCCTGGATACGCCGGACAGCTACGAACGGATCAGCGCAGTCCCGGCGCGTTATTTTGAAAGCTGGCAGATTCGCCGGGCGCTGCTGCTGGGGGCGACCCTGCTTCAGGAAAAGATCGGCAAGTTGAACCAGCAGGCACAGACCGATGCGCTGACAGGGCTGGCCAACCGGCGCGCTATGCAGGAGATCCTGGCGCGCTGGCAGGACGCCAACAAAGCATTCGCGGTGGTGTCCATGGACATCGATCACTTCAAACGGGTGAACGATACGTTTGGTCATGGGGTGGGCGATCAGACGCTGAGGACCATTGCGGCACTCATGCAGCAAAACTCCCGCTCCAACGATTTGGCCTGTCGGGTTGGAGGCGAGGAGTTTGTGCTCTTGTTGCCGAACAGTTCGCTGCAGACCGCGGCCGAGGTCGCAGAGCGACTGCGAGCTTCTATTGCCGCTGCGGATATCGATACGGTCGGGCACATCACTGTGTCCCTGGGGGTGGCGCTGTGGAGCCCCGGTGGAGATCCGATTTCGGCCGTGCTTGAGCGGGCCGACCAGTTGTTGTACCAAGCCAAACAAGACGGCCGTAACCGTGTCGTGGTGGAGCAGGCGCTGATAGCGCGGCTTAATGCCGATGCCGGTGATGCACGTCCGGAAAATGCGCATGACTGTGCCTGATCGGCGTGTGCACGTGCACATGGCTATGGGGCGCCTGCGGGTCCCATTCAAACCCATGCTCGTGCTGGTGATGTTCATCGTGCACATGGCGATGCCCGTGTTCCGTGGCTTCATGCAGATGCTCATGGGCATGCCGCTCGCTCAGGTGCAGCCACACGCCCACGGCCATCAGGGCTGAGGCCACCCAGAACGCTACCGTCACCGACTCCCCCAACACAAAAAGCGCAATCGCGGCACCCAGGAACGGCGCCGTGGAAAAGTAGGCGCCTGTGCGTGCGCTGCCCAATCCCCGCAGCGCCAGCACGAACAGCACCAGGCTGATGCCATAGCCCAGAAACCCCACCCACAAAATCGGCGCCAGTTGCGCCACGCCGGGGATCTGCGCGCCGAGGTACAGGGCCAGCCCGCCGTTCACCATCCCGGCGATCAGGCCCTTGGCCCCGGCGATAAACAGCGCGTCAGACGCCGACACTTTGCGGGTCATGTTGTTGTCGATGCCCCAGCACAGGCAGGCGAGCGCCACCGCCAGCGGTCCTGTCCAGTCATGGTGGGTGCTGGCGCCTTCAGGCCAGGACAACGCGACGCCGCCCAGTACAATCGCGGCCATCCCAAGGACGATACGGCGGTCGGCGTTTTCCCTGAAGACCAGCCAGGCGATCACCGCAGTCAACACCGATTCCAAGTTGAGCATCAGCGAAGCGGTTGCGCCGGTGGTGCGGGTGAGGCCAAACATCAGGGCCACCGGGCCGAGGATGCCACCGAAGGCAATGGCGCCGAGCAGCCAGGGCCATTCGGTGGGGGTGAGACCGGAGGGTTTCCAGCCACGGTCGCGGACGAGGCGCACGCTGGCGAGTCCGATGCCGCTGCCCAGGTAGAGCAGACCGGCGAGCAGTATGGGAGACAGACCCAGGCCGAGGCTTTTGGCCAGTGGCGTGCTGGCGCCGAACAGGGCGGCGGCGGCCAGTGCGTACATGATGCTGAGGTTCATGGGCTCGTCCTCTGAAGGTCGGCCCATGATACGTCGCAGGCGTTGAGTAACGCCCGGCGATTTTACTGCGCGGTTTTCAGCTTGATCACGTCACCCGAAATCTTGGTGGTGTAACCACTCAGTACCCAAGCCCAGAACCAGTTTTCCTGCACCTGGGTGTTGATCAGCGCGTCGCCGCCCTTCGCCTTGATGGCTGCATTCTGAGCCCGCACGAAGCGGCTGTTCTGGCCGATCGGGATAACACCGAACAGCATGATGCCGGTGGCGCTGGCTTCACTGTGGCCCAATACGGTGTACTGGCTGCTGTCGTATTGCGGCGATTTGATAGCGGTGCCCGTGCAACCTGCGAGGGCGAAACCGAGAACAGCGGCTGCGACTACTTTACTGGCGTACTTCACTGCGTAACTCCATGGGCTGAATATCGAGATCCAATTCTCGAAGGCGCGCTACTGTAGTCGCCGCGATGCCAGATTGAAATATTTTGCTGACAATTTCATCTGCGCGCCTGCACACGCTCCAGACAGGTCAGAGCTTCAACCACGCCAGGCTCCCCAGCAGCACCGCCACGCCGCCGGCCGTATACGCCATGCGCTTGAGCCACTCTTTGCGCGTCAGCAAGGTAATCGCCGCCAGCGAAATCGCGATCTGAATCGCCGTCATCGCCTGGGCCCAGCGGTGGTGCTGGTGCAACGCCTGTTCGGACTTTTCATTCCACTCCCGCGACGTGGCTTCAAGCGTCTCGGCCTGTTTGCGCACGTCTTCCTTCTGGTGTTGGTAGCGCTCGATTTCATCCTTGTAATGTGCGGCGTCCACGCCAGGAATATGAGTGGCCAGCTCTGCCAGGTTCTGCCGGCTGGATTTGGCCTGGTAATAATTCCACTGGTTGGCCGCTTCGGTCTTGAAGATGGCGGCGTTGTTTTTGTCCATCGCCGCTTCGCTTTCGGTGGAGCCGGCCTGATAACTGAGCATGGCGCCGAGGGTGGCCATCAACGCGGTCATGACGGCGATGCGGCTGGCGAAATTATCCCCTCGCGCGTGGGCATGTTCGGTGGTGTGTTCGAGATGTTTTTCGTGGGGGCTGGGGACTTCGAAGGCTTCGGACATGGCGGCGGCTATGAAGGGAGTAAGGGAGACTGATTCTTCACCAGTGCAGCTGTCTCAAGCCTGTACGTAACGCCGGATCAGCCGCGCATACACGGCCATATTGATTAACAGCACCAGCGCGCCCAGGCCCAGCTGGATCTGCGGGGTCAGCCCGGCCGGGTAGATCAGCGTGAGCAGGTAATGCTCGATAAACCCACCGCCATACCCGTCCAGGCCGGCCAGGTGGCGGAACAGGTTTTCCCAGCGCGTGAGCGGGCAGGGCAGGTGCAAGACTTCGACCGCCACACCCCATGCTGCGGCGGGCAGGTGCAGCCAGATCACCGCCCGCCATTTGAGCGCCAGCAGGCCGCCGAACAGTACGAACAGGATGAAACACAGGTGGAACAGCACAAGGCTGTCGGCTGCGAGACGGTAGAGCATGGCGTGCGCTTCGAAAGGGGAGGCGCACAGTCTAAAGGGTTGCCCGCAGGTCGGCGTGGCCGTTATTGTGCTGAATCCTTTTAGTCCTTCCCCCCAAGGATCTGTTGTGATGAATGCACCGCGTACCGCTGCTCCGATCAAGGCTGTGATTTTCGACATGGACGGGTTGTTGCTCGACACCGAAGGCATCTACACCGAAGTCACGCAGATCATCGCCGAGCGCTATGGCCGCACCTATGACTGGGGGATCAAGCAACACATCATTGGTCGCGGCGCCCAGGACCTGGCGGATTACGTAGTCAAGGCGCTGGACCTGCCGATCACACCGGCTGAGTTTCTGCAGATCCGCGAGCCCTTGATGAGCGAGCGTTTCCCCAAGGCCCTGGGCATGCCCGGTGCCGAGGCGCTGGTGCGGCACTTGAAGGCGCACCACATTCCAATTGCCGTGGGCACCAGTTCGTCGCGCCATTCGTTCGGCCACAAGACCACCCTGCACCGTGAGTGGTTCAGCCTGTTCGACACCATCGTCACCGCGGACGACCCCGAAGTGGGGGCCGCCAAACCCGCGCCGGATATATTCCTCACCGCCGCGCGCCGCCTGGGCGTGGCACCCCAGGATTGCCTGGTGTTCGAAGACTCGCCGTTCGGTGTCACTGCTGCAAAGGCCGCCCACATGACCGCCATCGCCGTGCCCGATGAAGCCATGGCCGACAGCAAATACCAGCATGCCGACCAGATCATCCGCAAGTTGGCGGATTTCGATCTGGCCGCGTATGGCCTGCCGCCGTTTGCCTGATTGATCACGATCAAACTGTGGGAGCAGGCCTGCCGGCTCCCTCGTTCGGTCATGCGCTGAAGCCACCATCGATGGTCAGGCTGGCACCGGTGATGTAGCCGGCTTCCGGGCCTGAAAGGTAAGCCACGAAACTGGCGATTTCCTCCACGTGCCCATAACGGCCCACCGCCATCAAGTCCATCAGGCTCGCGGCAAACTCACCGCTTGCCGGGTTCATATCGGTGTCCACCGGCCCTGGCTGCACGTTGTTGATCGTAATACCCCGTGGTCCCAGATCCCGCGCCAAGCCCTTGGTCAGGCCCACCAGCGCGGCCTTGCTCATCGCATACGGCCCGCCACCGCCAAATGGCATGCGCTCGGCGTTGGTGCTGCCGATGTTGATTACGCGACCGCCTTCCCCCATATGCTCGGCGGCGGCCTGGGTGGCGATAAAGACGCTGCGTACGTTGATCGCCAGGGTCTGGTCGAAGTCTTCCAGCGTGAAGTCTTGCAACGGGGCGATGGCCAGCACGCCGGCGTTGTTCACCAGGATATCCAGGCGTCCAAAGGCTTCGACGGTGGCGTTGACGGCGCGGCGAATGGCGGCGGCGTCGGCGCTGTCGGCGTGAATCGCCAGGGCTTGGCCGCCTTCGCCGATCACACTGTTTTGCAGTGCTTGGGCCTTGGCCGCAGAGCTGACGTAGGTAAAGGCCACGGCTGCGCCTTGGGCGGCGAGGCGCTTGACGATGGCGGCGCCGATGCCGCGAGAACCGCCTTGAATCAAGGCGACTTTGCCGCTGAGGTTGAGTGGGGTCATGTCGATCTCCGAGCTGTTCAAGGCGAAATGCCCTGTTGTTGGCGCCGAGTATCGACCTCGCCCCTCTCAACCGGTAGACGGTGATTGCTATAGTCTGTGTAAACCAAAAGTTTAGAGTGGGCCGATATGGAGAGCTTTGGCAGTATCGAATGCTTTGTGCGCAGTGCCGAAGGCGGCAGCTTTGCCGAAGCCGCGCGGCACCTGAGCCTGACTCCGGCAGCGGTGGGTAAAAGCGTGGCCAAGCTGGAAGCGCGACTGGGTGTGCGGCTGTTCCAGCGCAGTACGCGGCGTCTCACATTGACCGAAGCCGGCAAACGGTTCTTCGAGGAAGTCAGCGGCAGCCTCATCACCATCCAGAACGCTGTGGCCAACCTGGCCAGCGCCGAAGGGCGGCCGGTGGGTACGCTCAAGGTCAGCATGGGCACGGTGTTCGGCAATCGCTATGTGGTGCCGTTGCTGGGGGAATTCATGGGGCGCTTCCCGGATATCAGCCCGGACTGGCATTTCGATAACCGTCAGGTCGACTTGATTGGCCAAGGGTTCGATGCCGCCATCGGCGGTGGTTTTGAACTGCCCCAAGGGGTGGTGGCGCGCAAGCTGGCACCCGCGCACCGGGTATTGGTGGCCTCGCCGGATTACCTGGCAAAGCGTTCGCCAGTGTTGGCGCCGGAGGACCTGGCGCGCTGCCTCGGCATCCTCATCCGCTCACCGCAGACCGGCCGGGTGCGCTCCTGGCAGTTGACCAGTCTTGAGCGTGAGCATCGCCCGCTGGTGCTCAAGCCCGGCATGACCATGAGCGACTCCGAAGCTGCCTGCTGCGCCAGCGCCCAGGGCCTGGGCATTGCGCTGGTGAGCATGCCCATGGCCGTGCCGTTCCTGGACAGTGGCGCTGTGGTGCGGGTGTTGCCTGACTGGTATGTGGACGACGGCAACATTTCCATCTATTACGCCGAGCACAAACTGCTGCCCGGCAAGACTCGCGCATTTGTGGACTTCATCATCGAGCAGTTTGCCTCGAAGGCTCTGGGGCAGCGTTTCAGCGCTGTTTGACGTCGTGGCCATCGCGGGCAAGCCCGGCTCCCGCATTGGAATTGGATCAACTGTGGGAGCCGGGCTTGCCCGCGATACAGGCGCCTGGGTCTACCGCCCGAACGCACTCGGCCAACCGATGACCTTCTTCGGCCGCGGCGTGGCGTAGGTGCGAATCTTCGACGTCGACAACCCCAACCGCACCAACGACTCTGCAATGGTCACCGCCGCCGTCACGCCGTCCACCACCGGTACGCCGGTGCGCTGGCGAATCTGTTCATCCAGCCCGGCCATGCCGCCGCAGCCCAGGCAGATCACCTCGGCCTTGTCTTCGCTGATCGCCAGTTCGGCCTGACGCACGATGGCTTCCATGGCGGCCATCGGGTGTTCTTCCAACTCCAGCACGGCCATGCCGCTGGCCCGCACCGAGGCGCAGCGCTGGTACAGGCCGGCGAGTTTGAGGCGGTCTTCGATCAGCGGCACGGTGCGGTCCAGGGTGGTCACCACCGAATACGCGTGGCCGAGGAACATGGCGGTGCTGGCGGCGGCTTCGGTGATGTCCACCACCGGCACGTTCAACAATTCCTGCAGGCCTTCGCGACCGTGTTCGCCGTAGCCGGCCTGGATCACCGCGTCGAACGGCTGGTCGTAGGCCGTCACCCGGTCCATCACGGCGATGGCCGCCAGGTAGCTTTCAAAATTGCCCTCCACCGATTCGGCGCCGAAGTACGGCGTGAGCCCGACAATTTCGGTGCCCGGTGCGGCCACGGCCCGCGCTTGCGCGGCAATGGTGTCGGTGATGGAGGCGGTGGTGTTGACGTTGACCACGAGGATACGCATGGAGTGTCCTTGATTAATGACTGACGTTGTCGACTGCAATGCTTTCGCCGCTGACATCGGCGTAGAACGGCTGGCGCTTGGCGATGAGCCCGTACAGCAGCCCTGCAATACCGGCGCCAAACAGCCAGGAAAACGGCGAGACACTGGCGAACCCAGGCAGCAGCGCCAGCAGGATGGCGATCACCGCCGCAGGAATAAACGCCGCCACC
>NZ_JAHXNQ010000024.1:0-68285 GCF_023148575.1 Pseudomonas sp. EYE_354 | reverse complement strand
GAGAACGAGGTCGGCAGCCTCGCGTTTGAATTCAGGGGAAAAGGTACGGCGTTGTTTGGTCATCTGACACCTCGTTCTGGCGAGCATTCTCGCCTAGATGGGTGTCCGGTTTCATTAGACCACTACATTGCCACCTCCTTTGACGTGCAAGTGGGCGGGGCCATGATCCCCACTTCGGGTGTAGTGGACAATTTTAACATCTCCATGTTGTGCGATTAACTTTGGTGGCAGTGCCGGCTCGGTAAACTTGCCGTTTCCTTTGGTAGTCCCGCACGCATTTAACCCAAGCGGATCAACCCACCCCGTAGGATTCACCGCATACTGATACAGGTTCTCCCCACCCAACAACCCAACCGGATCCTGCGTGGTAAAGCGGCCCACCCCCGGATCGTAATAGCGAAACGTGTTGTAATGAAGCCCGGTCTCTGCATCGAAGTACTGCCCCTGAAAGCGCAGGTGCTGCTCGATGCTCTGCAGCTCGAACCGTTCCACCTCGCCCCAGGCCTTGTAGCAGGCCTGCCAGACCAGATCCCCTTGGGATGTCGTGACCTCCAGCGGTGTGCCGATCTGGTCGGTGTGGAAGTAGTAGAGGCTGGGTTTGCCGCCGTCTCTGCGATCCGCCCGCGCCAGCGGTGCATAGCTGTCGGGTTCATAAATATACAGCTGCTGGCGGCCGCCGCAGGTCTCTTGCAGCAAGCGCAAGCCCTGCCAGAGGAACTGCGTGGTGGTCAGCGTACCTGCGATCTCCACCTGTTTGTGCGTGCGCCGGCCCAGGGAGTCGTACTGGTAACGGGCCTCGTTCAGCAGGTTGCCGTCACTGTAGCGCAGGGCATGTATCAGACGGTTCTCGCTGTCGTATTCGAACAGCTGGCGCTGGTGGGGGCTGCGCCGCTCGATCACATTGCCCCAGGCGTCGTAGCGGTAGTGGTACTGCTGCCAGTGCCGCAGGCGGTTGTCCTTGATATGCCCGAAACGGGTGCCGCGCTGGGGGTCGAGGCGGTTGCCGGCCGGGTCGGTTTCGAAGTGTTCGTTGTTCAGGTGTTCTTTTGTACTGCGGCTGAGCAGGTCGCCGGTTTTCAGGTAGCGGTAGACGCTGGCGCCGCGCTGACGATCGCTGCTGCTGGCCAGTTCCCCAGCCTTGTCGTAGTGATACCTGCGCTGCAGGTAACTGCCGGGATCGTCGAACAGGTCGTGGGTGTCGCGCTGCGGTTGCAGCACCCGTGACAGGTGTTCGGCGCCCCGGCGCGACGCGAATTGCCACTGCTTACGTCCGCGCACGTCGTAACCAAAGCAACTGCTGAGACGACCCTGGCTGCGCAGGATTTCGCGGTGCAGGTCGTCGCGCTCAATGTCGCTGATCAACTGGCCGTCGAGGTTGATCTGGTGCAGGTGCCCGCTGCCGTAATACAGGTGGTTGAGGGCGCGGCCATCCGGCAGGGTCAGGGTGCTGAGGTTGTCCAGCGGGTCATAGTGGTAACCCAGGGTACCTTGTGGCCCGGCCTCCTCGATCAGGCGGCCCAGCGGATCGTAGCTGAAGCGCAGGATTTCAGGCTGCACACCCAGGCGTTTGCCCTGCTGGCTGGGCTGACGCGCGATGCTCAACAGGCGATCGGCGTCATCGTAGTGGTAGTCGTGACGCGCCTCAGCGGTGATCTTGCTGAGCAGGCGGCCGGCCGCATCGCGTTCGAAGTCGGTGCGACGCTGCGGGCGCTCGCCGCTGTCGTCGTGGCCGGTTTCGGTGACGCAGAGCAGATGGCCGCTGGCGTTGTAGGTGAATTGGCGCTGTAGCTGGTCCACGCGCAGTTCGCTGATCAGTCGGTCGGCGCTGTCGTAGCTAAACCGGTAGGTGGCGTTGTTTTCGTTGACCAGGGCCACCAGGCGCTGGGCCTTGTCGTATTCGTAATGAGTCTGCTGACCTTCGGCGTGGCGGCGCTGGGTGGGCAGGCCGCGGGCGTTGCGGTGCAGGCGAGTGACGTGGCCAGCCCCGTCAGTGTGGGCCGTCACCTGGCCCAATGGGTTTTACTCGAAGCTTTCTACGCTGCCGTCGGGGTGTTCGATACGCAGCACTTCGCCTTGGGCGGTGCACTGAAACTGGGTGGTTTGGCTCAGGGCATCGGTGACGGCGATCAGGTGTTGGCGGTCGTCGTAGCGATAGGTAGTGACCTTGCCGGAGCAATCCTCATAGCGGGTGAGCTGGGCAAAGGCGTTCCAACTCAGAGTCTTGGTTTTGTGCAGTGGGTCGGTAATGGTGTGGGGCAGGCCATCGTCGCCATTGGCGTACCGCGTGACCTGGCCCACGGCATCGGTTTCGCAGATCAAGTTGCCGGCACGGTCGTAGTCTGCTTGCCAGGTGCCGCCGTCCGGTGCGCGGACCCGCGTGACCAACGGGGTGTTGAAGTGATAGCGGTACTCGGTGGTGCGGCCGAGGGAATCGGCTTCGGCGATCAGCCGCGAGTATTCATCGTACTGAAAGGCCAGGCGCTGTTCGCCCGGCAGCGTCAGGCCGACCAGGTTGCCGCAGTCATCCAGATCGATCGTGTAGTGTTCGCCGCCGAAGTCCCGGCTGGCAATGACTCGGCTGTCATGGTTATAGGTGACCTGAGCTTCGCGCTGCAAAACATCGGTGATGCGCGTAGTGCGAGCCTCCAGGTCATAAGTGAAGTGATAGTGCTCGCCATCGCTGGTCCAATGCTTCACGACGCGCTCCTGACCGCCCAGGGCAAGAGTTTGCGGCCGTTGCTGGTATCGACTTGCCAAAGATAGGGCCGATCACCCGATCCAGTTTTTAGCTTTGGCGTTTCTGCTATTCAGAATGCGCTCTGGCTTTATAAGTGTGCTAAGCATAAGGGGAGAGATATTCTTGAATTGTCAAATTCTTAGATAGGGCTGATATGCAAGCTGGTGCGCATTTATTAGATAAGAAGTACATATAATAATCATAGCCAAAGTGGAATTCACCGTTTGGAGAAATTAGTTTGCACCAAATTTTCTCTCTCAAAATCTGCCTTGCAATATTTTCAATGTCGGATGTATTTATTTCCTGGCCTTCAAAAAAATCCGCGCTGTCATGTGACTCTAGTTCGGATATTTTATAGTTGGTAATGTTCATGCAATCTGTAATTATCCTGATTGAATTCAAGTACCTGTTTTCTATTTCTACATAGTCTTTTTCTTTCTCTGGCGTGTCTATTTCATGAAAACTGGTCCATTCTTCTGGAGGAGATGCAAGAAAGCATTCCTCGTTGGTTTCAGTGTATTTAGTGATTCTGTATGAGTATGGCATGATTATTTTTCAATGTTTATTGATTTCTCGTTGTGCGCGCATGGTCGCGCAGTATTTTGCTAAAAGTTTTTGACGCTGCTTGCGCCTGTCCAAAAAACCAACATGTATGATTAATCTTTCGCGAAATTTGTTGAGGCTAAATCTTCCAAAATTACTATCGCTTTATTTTTTTGAAAGTTGATTAATCCATTCTTTAAGGTCATCGTTGGCGTAAAGGTAGTCTCGATCAGTAGAAGGTAAATCTAGTGCGCCTAGAAGAATCAAGTGATCTAACACTACAGTGTCTTCAATGTATATCGCATCATCATCTACTAAGCTAAATGCCCACGCTGCTATGGTGCGCCTGCTCATAGTGTCGTTAATGATTCCTTCAATTTTCGAAATCAAATCCTGGCGGTTGGGTATGGCATTCATTTTATCTCCTGCCTTGATATTTTCCAGTGGAGTTGAAAATATGGTGATTCAAATTGTCGGTTACGGGTTTGGGCGCCACGCTTCTCACTTTTCCTGAGTGATCTATTGTTTCATACCACGTTCTTTTATTTCCGGTACTAGGATCCCATTCTCTCACTAACCGTGCACCTTGCATTTGTCCTGGATTGCGTGAAGGTGTCATCGTACTATAGAAACGGTGTCGGCCATTTTGTAATTCCTTTATACCGCCTTTTCCATATTTTTCAGCTTGAGTGTAATAGGTTTTAAGCTTTTGGGCGTTCATAGCACTTCGTGCGTCAGTGCTCCTACTAACGGTGTTTTTAGAACCGAATAATGATTTGGTCGATGACGCTCCTTTCGCTCCCAGCATGCCACCAAGAAATGCACCGCCAAAAGCAGTGAGTTTTTGGCCATTTGACCCATCTCCAAACAGCTTTCCACCAACCCAATGACCTCCAATACCCCCAGTCACCCCTCCGAAAAAGGCAACAATAGGTATCAGGAACCCGCCTGTTAACACGAAGGCACTGGCGAAGCCAATCCCTCCAATCGTCCATTGAAGCCACACAGGTACTTCAGGATTGATAGCGTCAGTGAGCTGCGTTCCACCTCCAATAGAAATATTGCCTGATCCTGTACTGATTTTTCCATCACACTCAGTACGATCATCTACCCTGGCTGCTGGCTGACCATTGATATAGACGCTGGTGCTGCCTTCAGCGAGCACCTTACCAACGCCGTGTTGGTCACAGTCAACATGATCAAGGTGTGCTCTAGCAGCCGGTTTTCCATTGAAAAATACGTTGGGTGAACCGGATGTGATCTTGCCAGCCTCATTGCGACAGCACGAGAGACTGCCAATTAGTTGTCCGATACCAGCCCCGGCCGCAGCGCCTGCTCCGATCATGGCCACTGCCGCTAGACCACCAGTGCCTACGATGAGTGCAGTGGCTGCAGCGCCTACCGCCAGTCCAATCAGCAATCCCGCAAGCGCGCTTGAATGCTCTATTGAATCACCCTCACGAGCTGCCGCCGTCATTCGCAAACCCCGCCAGAGCGAGGCTGTCGCAGTTGCATCGTTTCAACCACTGAGTAGAACCTGATCCTCTCCTCGATCAACATGCCCTGAATATTGTTACTGGTGCCGGTGATCTGAATCAGTACTCGATGGTGTTGCTCGTCGGTATGCAAAAACAGTATTTGGATCTGGTGGACTGGCTTGCCTTGTTGGCGCCACCGATACTCGAATTCGCGACCTTCCACGCCGGCGATCTCTAGGGGCGCAAGTGGATTAATCCACTCAAGGTGCGCAAGAGAACTTTCCATTTTTTTGATTACGCGTTGGCTTATACCTTCCACGTCGGCGTCTTTATCAATTTGGCTGCGGCCTATTACTAATGAGAAAGGACTCGGACCTGAGTCAGTTTCGGCGAATACGTGGAATGTTTTATCCAAGATGCCGACTGGCCGAATAAAGCTCAGTTCGTTTGTCAAATAGGGAGCAGGAGGGGGAGGACTTGCTTCAGATTCTTGCAACGCTATTGCTTGTTCTTGACGTTCGCGCAACAGCTTTTCCGCGTAGCGGTCGTAGATATTCTGACGCATTAATTAGGACCTCTCGGTTAACTATTTTCGTTGATATGAACTTTTGACGTACCGATCAAATTGAGGGTGCTGCCAGATAAGGTAATGACGCCGTCATTACACATAGTCAGGGAGCTGCTTCCTACCGTTAAGACGATGGAGGTACTTGCGGTCAGGGTGATAGCGTTGCCCGAAGTCTCAAGTTTGAATTCGCCCTCTTTGATCGTTATAGAGGTGTCATGGGCAATGGTTTCGGTGTGCGTTCCCGAGATATCCAAGACACGATTACCGCCGACGGTCAGCGAGTCATCACGTTCCACTTCTCTATCCATGTCTCTTTCTGCATGCACCGAAATGCGCTCACTGCCCTGCTTATCTTCAAACAACAGCGAGTTGGCATTGGCTCCAGAACCCTTGGTCGAGCGGGTAAGAAAACCACTCTGCGTCTTGTTGGCCGGCAAGCTCCAGGGCGGTGTGTTCTTGCTGTTGTAAACGCTGCCGGTGATCAGTGGGCGGTCGGGTTGGCCGTCCAGGAACGACACCACCACTTCATCGCCAACCCTGGGGATGTGGATGCTGCCGAAGCCACCGCTGGCTGAGGTTTGGGAGACGCGAACCCAGCAGGAGCTCTCTTCTTTCTTGCGCTGGCTGTTGGCGCCGCGTGACTCACGGTCCCAGTGAAAATGGACCTTCACCCGGCCCAGGTCATCCGTGAAGATCTCCTCACCGGGCGGGCCGACCACGATGGCCGTTTGCGGGCCGTGGACGGTGGGGCGAGGGGTCGCTGGTTGTGCACGGAAAGGGATCTTCTTGCGGATGCAGGTGAAGTTATTCTCATAGCCGGCCTCACTGCCGGTCAGGTAGTTGTTGCTGCCGTGATGGTTCACGGTAAGCAACTGAAACTGCCGGTCTTCTATCGTGTCGCGGTCATGCTCATGGTGCTGGGTTAGTTCAAAGGTGTAGCCAGGGCACATTGCCCGGCAGTTGCTGGCGCCACTGAATATTTTTCCTTGCACTTCCAGGGCTTCGATGCGGTGGCGTACCAGACGCTCCCCGTCGGCGCTGCTTGCGTGGGTGTATTGCCCTGGGAAGTCATAGATCTCGTACGCAGTAACATCGCCCTGCTGATTCAGGCTTTGCAGGTTTACCGGTAAAAGGTGATCCGGTTGTTTGTAGTCGAATGTCTGTACGGCAATCTTTCCAGACTGCAGCTGGCGATGGCCACTCCATCGGAAGATCGAGTCAGCGGTCTCGTTGATTGACGTGCTGTGATAACGGATGGTGGGCTGCTGCGGCAACGGCTTGAGCAGGTTGGAAGCGTCGGTGATGATCAGGGTGTGCTGGTCGGCACTGTGTTCAAAATAAAAGAACAGGCCTTCACTCTCTAGCAAGCGCAGCACGAAGTTCAAATCAGACTCTCGGTACTGAGTGATGTAACTCCGTGACGGCAGATCACCCAGCAAGCGGAACTCGTATTGGGCAAGCGGTGTGTAGTCAGCAAAAACCGAGCTGATGACTTGTTCGACGGATTGATTTTGAAAAATGCGCGAGTTGAAGCGTTTGCCGAGCATCCACAGCCAAGGGGTCAGTGTTGCCGAATAATGGGTCAGGTTGCCCTGGCTGCCGGAATTGCCAAACTCGGTGATGTAGCCGTGTATGTACCGGGCTCCGCCATCGGTAAGTTCGATCTCTAAGGAGGCAGGTTTGCCGATCAGAGTCTTGAGCTCAAGTGCCGGGTCTTGGGAGAGCATCGATAGGGTGAACTCGAACAGCTGTGAGAGACCCTCAGTGCCATCGAAGTTCTCTAATAGTAATTCTTGAAGCTCCAAAGTCGGTGTTGTCAGTTTGATTAAACGACGATTTTGAGGCGCAAATATTGATTCCAGGTCCATTTATGCGAATCCTAGGTGTTTGGGCTGTGACGTTGGTCTTTCAAATGTGGTGGAGGGTGCCATGGCTTTTTACTTGAAAATCCATTGCACACTACGACCTATCCATGAGGCGTTTCTTAAATTGCGGATTTCTTCGAGATTGCAGAAGGTTAAAGTGATATTTTCTTTCTTCTGGTGTTCATTTAGTTGTTTTAGCCCGGAAACGGCATTGCGCATATAGTAAAAGATGTACGCGCAACCAATTAGCGTTGACATCCCGAAGAATAGGAAGGAAAACTCGAATTTTTCCAGATACGGAAATATTACAGATATTAATCCTGTGCAGGCTCCTGCTATCACGAAATGCTTGCGTGGAGTTAAAGTATTTTTGGGGTATGTCGTTTTAACTCTAGATCCGCTGAGTGTAAAAGGGGAGTTGAAAATCTTTCGAGACCGAGCATGGAAGTACTGGGTGGCGTGTACTGCTGGAGAAATTATGCCAATCGCGAAAGAGGTCGTGAGAGAAGTAATCAAGTAGTGGTTGATTAGTGTGGATGTGATGATATATGAGAATGCGAAAAAGAAAATGAGTACCAGGCTTAGCAGAAATGACATGCATTTGGTGAAGCTTTCGGTGATGTAAGCGCAGTGGAGGTGTTTGATTAATAGCAGTCCAATTAATGCTGAGCCTGGTAGGCGAAGTTCTGAAGGTGATAATATTAAAAGTATTGTTCCAAGTGCGCAGTATGCGAAGAGGACGCTATGGAGGTTGTGTAGAAAGTATTGCTTGTCAGTGCGGATCATCGTGTCGTTCCTGTTAATGCATCACCTATCCGCTCGTTAGCGTTATATTCTCCCGCATTCATTAGGACGTGAATGATGATGCCACCAGCTATGACGATAGCGATAGCAGACACCGCAGATAGTCCCATCACTCCAACAATCACACTTAAAATTACAATTCCCACATTCGTCGGCTGGCTATAAGCACTTTTATTCAGGAAGTCATTAAAGCCGTTTGATGAGGTTCCATCTATAATGGCTTGTGGTCCAACGGTTAGGAGAGCTCCAGCAGTAGTACCAGTGAGTATGCGGCCAATACCCCGGGCGCTGTAGGCACTGGAAGTGATTGGAACCCTCCTGCGAAGAGCTTCGGCAGCTTGATAAATTGGAAGTTGGATAGCATTTGATGCAGTTTTTCCACCGATTGTATAAAACTGAGCACGTGCATTGGCTGGCACCTCGAAATGCAGTTGCCCTTGAATTCGCACTAGCTTGATTCGTTGTTTAAAGGCTCGTTTGGCTGAAACGCTTCCTGGTTTTCCACGGGTATTTGCCCAATTAACCAACTGCCGTTTGAGCTCGGGTGACAGATCTAGCATGTCCACTAGTCGTCCTGCCTGGAAAGGCGCATGTATAAGACCTGCGAGTGCAGCTGTAGTGCTAGGTAAACTGGAAAGAGAGAAGAGCGCCGGTCCAATCACCGGAATCGACTGCGCCTTCTGATGTAGCTCCTTGACTTCACGCGCCGTGACATACCCTGCAACTTTTACCTTTGAAAGTAGATAACTCAGGTGCAACGCCATCTGCTCGTGCTCCTGAGCATCCAGTCCGTTATCCGGATCGCTAAGCGTTGCCACCATAAAGTGTGCCGCGCTCAGTTCGTCAGTCGCGTAAAAGCCACTAATAGATATGTCTGTAGGAAACTGGCGCTCAGCGATTACGCTCGGCCAAGGCAGTGTGCCATGCCCAAGTAACCCACTATGCGTGCCCTCACCCAACGGGTCATTCATCGAGCAGGGATACAGTCTATTGCTCATCCATAAGTTCCTGTAAGCGCCATGACGCGAGTGATGTCAGCCATGAGCGTTCGTGATGCTCATGCAGGTATTCACTCGCATTTAAAGTCGCGAAGGAGACCTTCTTGGAAAACGCTTGTCAAGCCAGGGAATTGTAACGCGGCGAACTATCTGTACTGAAAATTGTAAAAAATCTGCGCTATAAAACGGTGCTGTTCGTTGTGAGATTTTGTCTTGGTCCCGCGAACTAGAGCTGTTGACGTGTAGGGCTGCGTGCGCGGGCGGAATGGGTCGATCGAAATGTTTTGTAAGTTATTTTTCGACAAAAATTACAAATTTATTCCTTGTAGGAATGGTCCTTCAATTCAAGTAGAAATAGGCTACTTGAAACTGTAATGGGTCTGATTGTTCGTGCCGATTTCGGCAGTTACGGTGTGCGGCGTTTGATGAGGCCCTTTGAAATGCTATGGCCGCATTAGTTCAGTCTCGAATGGTTTACAAAAGTTGTGTGCTTAAGCCTTGGCCAACATCTCATTTCCGTAGGGGATTTTCCCGCTACGGTGTGTAGGGCAACAACGGATGAAACACGATTAAGGAGTTCGCCAGATGGCAAAGATGGAAAGTACCCAGCACAAGCTCGACCGTATTCGTGCGCCGCGTGTGCAAATCACCTATGACGTTGAAGTTGGAGACGCCATTGAACAGAAGGAGTTGCCGTTCGTGGTCGGTGCGATGGGCGACTTCTCTGGGCACCCGCTGGAGCCACTGCCGCGCCTGAAGGATCGTAAGTTCGTCCTCATTGATCGCGATAACTTCAATGGCGTGCTCAAAGCATTCCTTTGCAACGTGGGGTGGGAGGTTTCTGATCAATCTGTCAGAAATATTTCCACACACTACCACTACTGAGGTGGCCATGGTCAAGGCTGGCCAGGGTAGGGGCGCTGACGTTATTCGCCGTGAAGCCGGGGCGAGCGGAGAGTGTTCAGTCGAGGGTATAGCGCACCGACAGCGCCCCTTTTTTCTCCGACAATGCCAGGATCGTCACCTTGCCCAACTCGCCCAGGGTTTGCACATGAGTTCCGCCGCAGGCGTAGCTGGGCAGTTCACCGAAGCCCACTTCGCGGGTGCCATCTTCCAGGGCCATATGGCGCGAATAGTCCGCAGCGATCCATTGGTTGATCTGTCGTTGCAGCACCTCTGCGTCCATGGTTTGTGCGGTCTCGCCACGAATGAACGTGATCTTGCCTTCGCCCGGCCAGTGGTGCGCCTTGATTGGCATCCAGCCCAGGGTTTCACCGGCATTGCCGATCAAATGCCCGGCCGAATGCAGGCGGGTATGCAGGGTGCGGCGGTCTGCATCGACCCGCGCGCTGATGGGGCCTGGGGCTATGGCACGGTCCAGATAATGCACCACGCGATCGGCCTCTTGGGTCACGCGCACGACGTTGCTTTCGCCGAGTCGGCCAGTGTCGAAGGGCTGCCCGCCGCCCTGGGGGTGGAAGATCGTCGATTGCAGGATCACCGCGAACTGCCCTTCGTGAGGGGTGCAACTGAGCACTTCCAGCTCAGCAGTCAGGTGGTCGTGGGTAAAAAACAGGCGTTCGGTCATGGTCTACATCCGCATCAGGGTTCTGCGGGCAGTATAAATAGTGCGCATATGGGTGATAATCCGCCCAATTATCAATGGACCTGTGCTTCATGAGCATTAATCTTCCTTTGCCGCTGCTGGGCGAAATGGCGATTTTCGTCAAAGTGGTGGAGACCGGCAGCTTTTCTGAAGCGGCGCGGCAATTGAGCGTTTCGCCGTCGGCGGTGAGCCGCAGCATTTCACGCCTGGAAAAGGCCCTGGCCACCCGTCTGCTGCAACGCACCACGCGCAAATTGCGCCTGAGCGAGGGCGGTGAAGAGGTGTTCAAGCGCTGTCAGGAGATGGTCAATGCGGCGCATTCGGTGATGGAAATCAGCGGCCAGTTCACCCACGAAGCCGAGGGCCTGGTGCGGGTCAGTGTGCCCAAGGCGGTGGGGCGGTTTGTGGTGCATCCGCACATGCCGGCGTTTATGCGGCGTTACCCCAAGGTGGACGTGCAGTTGATCCTTGAGGACCGGCACGTGGACCTGATCGATGACAATGTCGACTTGAGCATCCGCATCACCGACAGCCCCCCGCCGGGCCTGGTGGGGCGCCAGTTATTGCCGATCGAACATTTGCTCTGTGCGACGCCGCAGTATTTGGCCGAACATGGCACGCCTGGACATCCCCATGACTTGCTGAAGCACAGTTGCATTTACCTGGGTGAAACCCCGGCGGACTCACGCTGGAAGTTCCGCCAGGGCGGTAAGACCGTGACCGTCGGCGTGCGTGGGCGTTATGCAGCGAACCATACTGGCGTTCGGCTGGAAGCGGTGTTGCAGGATGTCGGGATTGGCAGTCTGCCGTACTTTACGGCGCGCCATGCCTTGGAGGCGGGGCACTTGGTGCAGGTGTTGCCGGAGTGGGAGTTTATTGCGTCCTACCATGGCCAGGCTTGGCTGCTGCATTCGCCTACGCGCTACCTGCCGCCGAAGTTGCGGGTGTTCATCGATTACCTGGTGGCGTGCATGGCGAAGGAGCCGACATTGCATCGCAGGTAGGCGAGGGAGCCCGCTTGGCTGCGATGTGGGCGACAAGGTCCGTCAGTTGGGCCGAGGCAATACCATCGCAGGCAAGTCGGCGCCCGGAGAAGGGCGCTTCCCACGTCAGTGTTTGCTTTGATCCTGGGGCATGGCCAGCAGCTGCTTCTCCTGGTTCCAGTCGAACGGTTCGTCGTTCAGCTCGGCTTCATGGCGACGTTCTTCCAGGGCCTGGTACAGGTCCAGTTCTTCGTCGGGCATGAAGTGCAGGCAATCGCCGCCAAAGAACCACAGCAGGTCGCGCGGCACCAGATGGGCAATTTGCGGGTAACGCAGGATGACCTGGCTCATAAGGTCCTGGCCCAGGTACTGGCTTTCGATCGGGTCGATCGGCAACAGGGCGCGCAGTTCGTCAAAGCGCTCCAGAAACAGGGTGTGGCTCTCCTCGGGCACTTGTTCGGCTTCGCCGACGGCAACCAGGATGCTGCGCAAGTGGTCGAGCAAGACGAGATGATCGGCAACGACGTTGGACACGAGATAAGTCCTCTAAAGCAAAAACGGGCGCGAGAGTATATAGCCCTCGTGCCCGTATTTATATGACCGCTGGACTCAGCGCACTTTGCCTTCGGCCTGGGTCAGTTCTTCCTTGTTGAAATCATCCACGTCGATCACCTTGCGTCGCGCTGTTTCGGCGTCACGCAGGGTCTGCGCTTCGGCCGGCTGCAACACGCCGGCATTCAGGGCGGCATCGATGGCATGCTCGCCGGCAGTCGGTTTGACCTGGCCGCTTTTCAGCGCGGTATGGAGTTTTTTCTGCAGCGGATGGCTGGCACCGAGCAGATCGTAAGCCTGTTGCAGCGCGCCCACCGGATCGTCCGCCGATTGCGGGCGGTAGCAGCCGGCCAGCAATTCTTCCAGGGTCGGGTCACCTTTGGCACGGCCGATCACCGCGGCTACCTGGGCATCCAGTGCATCCGACGGCCCGGTATGGCGGCGGCCGAACGGGAACACGATCACCCGCAGCAGACAGCCAAGCACCTTGCTGGGGAAGTTGCTCAGCAGTTCATCCAGTGCGCGTTCCGATTCACCGAGGCTTTCCTCCATGGCCCAGGCGAACAGCGGTTCCATATGGTCCGGCGAATCCAGGTCGTGATAACGCTTGAGCGCCGCCGACGCCAGGTACATGTGGCTCAGCACATCGCCCAGACGCGCCGACAGGCGCTCGCGACGTTTCAATTCGCCGCCCAACAGCATCATGCTCAGGTCGGCGAGCAGGGCGAATGCGGCGGCCTGACGATTGAGCGCGCGGAAATAACCCTGGCTGAGGCGGTTGCCGGGGGCTTTTTCGAAATGGCCGAGGCCGAGGTTCAGCACCAGCGTACTGGCGGCGTTGCTCACGGCAAACCCGATGTGTTGCATCAGCAGGCCGTCGAATTCCTTCAGCGCCTGGTCGCGGTCCTCACGCCCGGCCAGGGCCATCTCCTTGAGCACGAACGGATGGCATCGGATCGCGCCCTGGCCAAAGATCATCAGGTTGCGCGAGAGGATATTCGCGCCTTCCACCGTGATGAAAATGGGCGCGCCTTGCCAACTGCGGCCCAGGTAGTTATTCGGGCCCATGATGATGCCCTTGCCGCCGTGCACATCCATCGCGTGGCTGATGCACTCGCGACCGCGCTCGGTGAGGTGGTACTTGAGGATCGCCGACAGCACCGAGGGTTTCTCGCCCAGGTCAACCGCATTGGCAGTGAGCATGCGTGCGCTGTCCATCAGCCAGGCGTTACCGCCAATCCGCGCCAAGGCTTCCTGGATACCCTCGAAGGCCGACAGCGGCACGTTGAACTGCTCGCGCACTTGGGCATATTGGCCGGTCACCAGGCTGGTGAACTTGGCCGCGCCAGTACCGACGGCCGGCAGGGAAATGGAGCGGCCCACCGACAGGCAGTTCATCAGCATCATCCAGCCCTTGCCGAGCATTTCCTGGCCGCCGATCAGGTAGCTCAGGGGGATGAATACGTCCTTGCCGGAATTGGGGCCGTTCATGAAAGCGGCGCCCAGGGGCAGGTGACGGCGACCGATCTCTACGCCGGGGGTATCGGTGGGAATGAGCGCCAGGCTGATGCCCAGATCTTCCTCGTCGCCCAGCAGATGGTCTGGGTCATAGGCCTTGAAGGCCAGCCCGAGCAGCGTCGCGACGGGGCCGAGGGTGATGTAGCGTTTTTCCCAGTTCAGGCGCAGGCCGAGGGTTTCCTGGCCTTCCCATTCACCTTTGCAGATCACGCCGGTGTCGGGCATGGCGCCGGCGTCGGAGCCGGCCAGCGGGCCGGTTAGGGCAAAGCACGGGATATCGTCGCCGCGTGCCAGACGCGGCAGGTAGTGGTTACGTTGTTCTTCGGTGCCGTAGTGCAGCAACAACTCGGCTGGACCGAGGGAGTTGGGCACCATCACGGTAGAGGCCAGGTCGCCGCTGCGGGTGGCGAGTTTCATCGCGACCTGGGAATGGGCATAGGCGGAGAACCCTTTGCCGCCGTATTCCTTGGGGATGATCAGGGCGAAAAAGCCATGGGTCTTGATGTGCGCCCAGGCGGCCGGGGGCAGGTCCATGGCCTGGCCAATGTCCCAGTCGCTGACCATGGCACAGAGTTCTTCCGTGGGGCCATCAATGAAGGCCTGTTCTTCTTCGGTCAGTCGGACTTTGGGGTAGGCCAGCAACTTGTCCCAGTCGGGGCGACCGCTGAACAACTCACCATCCCACCACACAGTGCCGGCATCGATGGCGTCGCGTTCGGTTTCGGACATCGGCGGCAACACTTTCTGAAACCAACTGAACAGCGGCTTGGTGAAGTATTGGCGGCGCAGGTCCGGTAGCAACAACGGCGCTGCGATTACAGCGATCAAGACCCAGAAAATCAGCAGCAGCCAACCCGGTGCATGGCTCCAGGCGCCCATCGCCAACAGGTAAACGGCGACCACGCCCAGGGCGGGCAGGGGCGCGGTGCGGCGGTGTGCCAGGTAGGCAACGCCGACCACCAGAACCAGTATCCACAACAACAGCATATTCAATCCTCCGTGAAACCAGGGGCGAAACCACCAAGGAGCTTAGTCGGCATCCGAGAAAGCGCGGCAGTCAGGGTGTTACGAGTTGTACGGAAGGCACCGATCAACAGGCGCCGACATTTGGCCGAATCGTCGTTATCTCTGTGGCAGGCCTGTCGTTAAACTCCAGGCTTCCTTCGGAGATAACGCGCATGGAAACGTACCTGAGGCCCAGCCGCTTCATCGATAGTGACCACCCTGCGGTGGTGGAGTTCGCCGAAAAACATCGCGGTTCCAGCGCGGATCTGCGTGACCAGGCAGTCAGTCTGTACTACGTCGTACGTGAGGCCGTGCGCTACAACCCGTATACCTTCAGCCGTGATCCAGGCACCTTGAATGCCAGCTTTGCGTTGGCCACCCGTGAGAGCTACTGCGTGCCCAAGGCCACCTTGCTGGCGGCCTGCGCACGTCACTGCGGCATCCCGGCGCGCATCGGCCTGGCGGATGTGCGCAATCACTTGTCGACGCCGCGCTTGCTCGCGCTGCTCAAGAGTGACGTGTTCGCCATGCACGGCTACACCGAGTTGTACCTGAACGGCGCCTGGGTCAAGGCCACGCCGGCGTTCAATGCGCAACTGTGTGAGGTGTTCGATGTGCCGCCGTTACCCTTCGATGGGCTCAACGACAGCGTGTTTCATGCGTTCAACCGCCAGGGCCAGCGCTCGATGGAGTACGTCGTGGACCACGGCCAATTTGCCGATGTGCCTGAAGAGTTGTTCTTCGGCCATATTCAGAAATGCTACCCGCACCTGTTTGAAGAACACCTGCCAAGCCTGCTGGGCGACATGCAGAGCGATTTGAGCCGCGAATGAACCGGCGTATGCTGCTGCGTTCATCAAGCCATGTTCATCAACGATAAGGCGCGGTCATGCTGAAGATCTGGGGTCGTAAAAATTCATCAAACGTCCGTAAAGCACTGTGGTGCGCCGAGGAACTCGGTCTGGACTATGAAGCCATTGATGCAGGCGGGGCTTTTGGTGTGGTGGACACCCCGCAGTACCGGGAGATGAACCCCAATGGCCGGGTGCCAGTGATCCAGGATGGTGATTTTGTGTTGTGGGAATCCAACACCATCGTGCGTTACCTCTGCGCCAAACACGCGTCGGCGTTTTACCCGAGTGATCTGCAAGCTAGGGCCAACGCCGAAAAATGGATGGACTGGACCACCTCGACCCTGGCCGAGCCGTTCAAAGCCGTGTTCTGGGGCATCGTGCGCACCCCGGCGGACAAACAGAACTGGGACAGCATCAACGCCGGGCGCCAAGCATGTATCGATGCTCTCGCGACCGTCGACCAGGCACTGGCCGACCACCCTTACCTGTCGGGCGATACGTTCGGTATGGGTGACATCCCCCTGGGCTGCTTTATCTACGCCTGGTTCGAGATGCCCATCGAACGCCCTGCAATGCCGCATCTAGAGGCCTGGTATGCGCGCCTGCAACAACGCCCGGCCTACCGCAAAGCGGTGATGACTGCGTTGACTTAATACCCACTATTAATACGGGTGACTGTACTTGTGCTGCGCGGGCACGCACCATGCCCGCCATGCATCCCGGGTTGAACTACCTGCGCTGCGCCCTCATCTATTCTTTCTATTCCCTTCTTTGGTGCGTATTCCGATATGAGTTCCGCTCTGTCCATCCGGCAGCTAACCAAAACCTACGGCAACGGTTTCCAGGCCCTGAGTGGTATCGATCTGGACGTTGCCGAAGGTGACTTCTTCGCCTTGCTCGGCCCCAACGGTGCCGGTAAATCCACCACCATCGGTATCCTCTCCACCCTGGTCAACAAGACCAGCGGCACGGTGAATATCTTCGGTCACGACCTGGACAAATCCCCGGCGGCGCTCAAGCGCTCCATCGGCGTTGTGCCCCAGGAATTCAATTTCAACCAGTTTGAAAAGACCTTCGACATCGTCGTGACCCAGGCCGGCTACTACGGCATCCCGGCGAAAATCGCCAAGGAGCGCGCCGAGCAATACCTGACCCAACTGGGCCTGTGGGACAAACGCGACGTGCCGTCGCGCTCGCTCTCCGGCGGTATGAAGCGGCGCCTGATGATCGCCCGTGCGCTGGTGCATGAACCGCGTCTGCTGATCCTCGACGAACCCACCGCTGGCGTGGACATCGAGCTGCGTCGTTCGATGTGGACCTTCCTCACTGAACTGAACGAGAAGGGCATTACCATCATCCTCACCACCCATTACCTGGAGGAGGCTGAGCAACTGTGCCGCAACATCGGCATCATCGACCACGGCACCATCGTCGAGAACACCAGCATGCGTAATCTGCTGGGCCAGTTGCATGTGGAAACCTTCCTGCTGGACCTGAAGAACAACCTGTCGGTGGCGCCGCAACTGCTCGGCTACCCGAGTCGCCTGGTGGACAGCCACACCCTGGAAGTCCAGGTGGACAAGGCCATGGGCATCACCGCGCTGTTCACTCAGTTGGCGACCCAGAACATCGAGGTGCTGAGCCTGCGTAATAAAACCAATCGCCTTGAGGAGTTGTTCGTGTCCCTGGTGGAGAAAAATCTGACGAAGGTGGCGGTATGAGTTCGGAACTGCAACCCAACCTTGTTGCCCTGCAAACCATCGTCTACCGCGAAGTGAAGCGCTTTACCCGGATCTGGCCGCAGACCTTGCTGCCGCCGGCGATCACCATGGTTTTGTACTTCGTGATCTTCGGTAACCTGATCGGTCGGCAGATCGGCGACATGGGTGGTTTCACCTACATGGAGTACATCGTACCGGGCTTGATCATGATGTCGGTGATCACCAACTCCTACGGCAACGTGGTGTCGAGTTTCTTCGGCAGCAAGTTCCAGCGCTCCATCGAAGAGCTGATGGTGTCGCCGGTGTCGCCGCACACCATTCTGATCGGCTACACCCTGGGCGGCGTACTGCGCGGTTTGATGGTCGGTGTGATCGTGACACTGCTGTCGCTGTTCTTTACCCACCTGCAGGTGCATCACCTGGGCTTGACCATTCTGGTGGTGGTGCTGACGGCGACGATCTTCTCGCTGCTGGGGTTCATCAACGCTGTATTCGCACGCAATTTCGATGACATTTCGATCATCCCGACTTTCGTGCTGACGCCGCTGACTTACCTGGGCGGAGTGTTCTATTCCATCACCTTGTTGCCGCCATTCTGGCAGACGGTGTCGCTGGCCAACCCGGTGCTGCACATGGTCAACGCCTTCCGCTACGGCATCCTGGGCGTGTCGGATATCAAGATCAGCGTGGCGATCACTTTCATGATCGTGGCCACTGTGGTGTTGTACATCGGTTGCGCGCGGTTGCTGGTGAGTGGTCGGGGGATGCGCACTTAAATGCTGACTTAACGGCGGCCAAAAAATGTGGGAGGGGGATTGCCCCTCCCACATGTTGTTTAAGTGCAGGCTTTAGTTTTTCAGCGCCAGATCAATCAGCGCGCGCAACTCTTCAACAGCCAGCGGCGACGTTGAGAACAAAATACGAAACACTGTCGGCGCCGCGATCAGATTGATCAACCGGTCGACACTCGGCGGTGTGTCTTGCGGGTAGCGGTCGACGATTGTCTGCAACTGCCGACTCAAGATGCTCACGCACTGGCCCGGCGTCAGGCTGCACTGCACGTCGCGCATCATATTGCGCCCAAGCTCCGAACTCATTTCATCCAGGTATTGCTCGGCCCAGGCTTGCAGGTCCCCGCGCAGGCTGCCGGTATTGGCTGGTTCGCTGTCCGGGCGCATGCGCGCAACGGCCACATCGGCCAGCAGCGCGGACAGCTCGCCCCAGCGCCGGTAGATGGTCGACGGCGTGACGCCTGCGCGTGCGGCAATCAGGGGCACGGTCACGCTCGTGCGTTCATGGGTCTCCAACAGTTCGCGCACTGCCGAATGAACGGATTCTTGTACCCGGGCACTACGGCCCCCCGGGCGGAGGCCTTCTTTGATCGCCATGTTTGCGACCTTAACACAAAGAATTTGCTTTAAGCGCTGGTCAGTCGCACACTCCACAAAAGCAAAATATTAGCTTTAGCGGAGCGTGCCCATGACTAGCCTGACTTCTCACCGTTCCAGCCTGGTATTCCTCGCGATCACATTGCTGACGTTTCTGGCCGCTTCCAGCGCGCCGACGCCGTTGTACCACCTGTATCAAGAAGGCCTGCATTTTTCGGCGGGCACGCTCACGCTGATCTTTGGCGTCTACGCCTTGAGCCTGCTGGCGGCGCTGCTGACTGTGGGTTCGCTGTCGGACCACCTGGGGCGCAGGCCGGTGATTTTTGCCGCGCTGGTTCTGAACATGTTGGCGATGTTGCTGTTTATCAATGAAAGCAGCGTGGCTTGGCTGATCGCCGCCCGTACGTTACAGGGCTTTGCCACCGGCATGGCCACCGCGGTGCTGGGGGCGGCGTTGCTCGACACCGATCGCCAACAGGGGCCGCTGGTCAACAGCGTGGCGCCGTTGTTGGGGATGGCGTGTGGGGCGATGGGCTGCAGCCTGCTGGTGGAGTACGCGCCGTTGCCGACCACCTTGATCTATTGGGTGCTGCTTAGCTTGATGCTCCTGCAAGCGCTGTATGTATGGCGCCTGCCGGAAACCGTCAGCCCAATGCCCGGCGCGATGGCTTCCCTGTGGCCCACCTTGCATGTGCCGGCCCAGGCGCGCCGCGCGTTGTGGATTGCCTTGCCGGTGGATGTCGCGGTGTGGGCCATGGGTGGTTTTTATCTGTCCCTGGCGCCGTCGCTGGTGCGGGCCGCGACCGGGTCGACGTCAAACCTGATCGGTGGCGGGTTGGTGGCGGTGCTCACATTGAGCGGTGCCGTGATGATTTACCGCCTGCGCAGTCGCCCGGCCGACAGGGTTCTGCGCCTGGGGGCGGGGCTGCTGGCGGTGGGCGTGGCGCTGATCCTGAGCGCTGTGCACGCGGGGAGCGTGGCGTTGTTTTTCGCCGCGACGTTGATTGCCGGCAGCGGTTTCGGCGCCGGGTTCCTGGGCGCTTTACGCAGCGTGGTGCCGCTGGCGTTGCCCCACGAGCGGGCGGGGTTGATGTCGGCGTTTTATGTGCTCAGTTACCTGGCCTTCTGCGTGCCGTCGCTGTTGGCGGGTAACCTGATCCGCCGGTTTGGCTTGGTTGTGACCACCGACGCCTATGGCGTGTTGTTGATCGTGCTGGCACTCAGCGCCTTGATCGCGCTGCTGGTGCAGGATTCCTACAGGGCCAGGGCGACATCCAACCGCTGATCCGGTAATAATCGGCGACACCCAAAGCCGTGAGATTCAAGTATGAAGATCATCCGCAGCAAGGACTTCACCGGCAGCCGTGCCTGGGAAGCATTGGATATCGCCAACATGAACGGCATCACCACCCGTTTGCATTGGACCGATCAGCCCTATCGCTGGCACATCAACGACGGTGAAGAAGTGTTCGTGGTGTTGGATGGGCGGGTGAACATGCACTACCGCGACAAGGGGTTTGAGCAGGTGGCGGAGTTGGCCGTGGGAGACATTTTCTACGCCAGCGTCGGCACCGAGCATGTGGCGCATCCCCAGGGCCCGGCGCGGATTCTGGTGATAGAAGGCGAGGGCAGTGTCTAGCGCTTATTGGTAAAACAGATAACAGTTAGAGATATTACCCGTTATATAGATATTCGATCAGGTTCTACCATGGTCTCAACCTCATGCGAGGAAGAGGATGTTCATCATGACCTGCTCCAATACATTTAGTTACAAGCCCTTCAGTCACCTGACCCGTCCGCGGGAAGTGATCCGCCAATTCACCCCGAACTGGTTTGCCGCGACCATGGGCACCGGCGTGCTGGCGCTGGCCTTGGCCCAGTTTCCAGTGAGCCTGCCGGGGGTGCGGGCGGTCGCTGAAGGGTTGTGGCTGTTTACCATCGGCCTGTTCGCTCTGTTCAGCGTGTTGTACGGCGCGCGCTGGGTGATGTTTTTCCACGAAGCACGCCGAATCTTCGGTCACTCCACGGTGTCGATGTTTTTCGGCACCATCCCCATGGGACTGGCGACCATTCTCAACGGCTTGCTGGTGTTCGGCCTGCCACGTTGGGGGGCTGATGTAATTCCCCTGGCTGAAGCCCTGTGGTGGCTGGACGTGGCCATGGCCCTGGCCTGCGGTGTGCTGATCCCGTTCATGATGTTCACCCGCCAGGAACACAGCATCGACCAGATGACCGCCGTGTGGCTGTTGCCGGTGGTCGCCGCCGAAGTCGCCGCGGCCAGTGGTGGCTTGCTCGCGCCGCATCTGGTCGACGCCCATGGGCAACTGGTGATGCTGGTGACCAGTTACGTGCTGTGGGCGTTTTCCCTGCCAGTGGCGTTCAGCATCCTGACCATCCTCATGCTGCGCATGGCCCTGCATAAGCTGCCCCACGCCAATATGGCCGCGTCGAGTTGGCTGGCGCTGGGTCCCATTGGTACGGGGGCCCTCGGCATGTTGTTGCTGGGGGGCGATGCTCCTGCGATCTTTGCCGCCAATGGCCTGCCCGGCGTCGGTGAAATCGCCAGCGGCCTTGGCCTGATCGCGGGCATCACGTTGTGGGGCTTCGGCCTGTGGTGGATGCTGATCGCAGTGCTGATTACCCTGCGTTACTTGCGCGCCGGTATCCCGTTCAACCTCGGTTGGTGGGGATTTACCTTCCCCTTGGGGGTGTATGCCCTGGCCACGCTGAAACTGGCCGCCGTGCTGCACCTGGGGTTCTTCAGCGTAGTCGGCAGTGTGTTGGTGGTCGCCTTGGCGCTGATGTGGTGGGTGGTGGCCAAGCGCACCGTGCAAGGCGCCTACAAAGGTGAGCTTTTTGTTTCACCGTGTATTGCAGGATTAGGGAATAAGTAAGCGCGATTAGGTAAAGTCGTGGCCTGATAAATAAAGGCCACGCAGGAACACGGACGATGAGCCACCCCTCGCAATTCACCTTGCTGCGCACGCGGCGCTTTTTGCCGTTCTTCATTACCCAGTTGCTGGGCGCGTTCAACGACAACATCTTCAAGCAATCGTTGATCCTGGCCATTCTCTACAAGCTCACTATCGATGGTGACCGCTCTATCTGGGTCAACCTCTGTGCCCTGCTGTTTATCCTGCCGTTCTTTCTGTTCTCGGCGTTGGCCGGGCAGTTTGGCGAGAAATTCAACAAGGACGCACTGATCCGCGCGATCAAGATCGGCGAGATCGTGATCATGGCCGTGGGCGCCACCGGCTTTCTGACTAACCACCTGGAGTTGATGCTGCTGGCGCTGTTTGCCATGGGCACGCATTCGGCGCTGTTCGGCCCGGTCAAGTATTCGATCATGCCCCAGGCCCTGCATGACGACGAGTTGGTGGGCGGCAATGGCCTGGTGGAAATGGGCACCTTCCTGGCAATTCTGGCCGGCACCATCGGCGCAGGCGTCATGATGTCGTCCGTGCACTATGCGCCCGTGGTGTCGGTGGCGATTGTCGGCGTGGCGCTGCTGGGGTATCTGGCCAGCCGCAGCATTCCCCGTGCGGCGGCGTCGACCCCGCAGTTGCGCCTGGACTGGAACATCTTCACCCAGTCGTGGGCCACTTTGCGCATGGGCCTGGGACAGACGCCGGCGGTGTCGCGCTCGATCGTCGGCAACTCATGGTTCTGGTTTGTCGGGGCGATCTACCTGACGCAGATTCCGGCGTACGCCAAAGAGTGGTTGTACGGCGACGAAACCGTGGTGACGTTGATCCTCACCGTGTTCTCGGTGGGTATCGCCCTCGGTTCGATGCTCTGCGAGAAACTCTCCGGGCGTAAGGTGGAAATCGGCCTGGTGCCCTTCGGTTCATTCGGCCTGACGGTGTTCGGCCTGTTGTTGTGGTGGCATTCCGGCGGCTTCCCGCAGAACGTCCAGGCCAACGACTGGCTGGCGGTGCTCAGTGTCGGCCAGGCGTGGTGGGTGTTGTTCGATATTCTCGGTCTGGGGGTGTTCGGCGGTTTCTATATCGTGCCGCTGTATGCGCTGATCCAGTCGCGTACCGCCGAGAACGAGCGCGCACGGGTGATTGCTGCCAACAACATCCTCAACGCGCTGTTCATGGTGGTGTCGGCGATAGTGTCGATCCTGTTGCTGAGCGTGGCCAAACTGTCGATCCCCGAGCTGTTCCTGGTGGTGTCGCTGCTCAACGTCGCGGTCAACACCTACATCTTCAAAATCGTCCCCGAGTTCACCATGCGTTTCATGATCTGGCTGCTCAGCCATTCCATGTACCGCGTGGAGCACCGCAACCTGCAGGCCATTCCTGATGAAGGCGCGGCGTTGCTGGTGTGCAACCACGTGTCGTTCGTCGATGCACTGTTGATTGGCGGCGCAGTGCGGCGGCCGATTCGCTTTGTCATGTACTACAAGATCTACCGCCTGCCGGTGCTCAATTTCATTTTCCGCACCGCCGGGACGATTCCGATTGCCGGGCGCAATGAAGACATCCAGATCTACGAAAAAGCCTTCACACGCATTGCGCAGTATCTGAAGGAAGGCGAGTTGGTATGCATCTTCCCGGAAGGCAAGTTGACCGCCGATGGCGAGATGAACGAATTTCGCGGCGGCGTGACGCGGATTCTGGAAGAGACGCCGGTGCCGGTGATTCCGATGGCGTTGCAGGGGCTGTGGGGGAGTTTCTTCAGTCGCGATCCGAACAAGGGGTTCTTCCATCGAATCTGGTCGCGGGTGGTGTTGGTGGCGGGTGAACCGGTGGTGGCAGACGCGGCGACGCCTGAGCAGTTACAGGTGCGCGTCGGGGCATTGCGAGGGGGTATCAGGTAGTTTCTTGCCGGTTACCAGGGACGCTTTGCAAGCAAGCCCGCGCTCACATTTGACCGAGTTGTCATGCGGTCGGGTGCGAGGGCGGGCTTGCAAGCGAAAACGGCAGTGGCTTAAGTGCTGATCTTGAGGCCAATGAGCCCGCAAATGATCAGTGCCACGCTGGCCAACCGAAACAACGCCATGGATTCGCCAAACAGGATAATCCCGGCAATCACCGTGCCCACGGCGCCTACGCCAGTCCATACGGCATAGGCGGTACCCAGTGGCAGCTCTTTGACTGCAAGCCCCAGCAGCCCGAGGCTGATGGCCATGGCGACAATCGTCAGGGCGGTGGGCAGTGGCTTGCTGAAACCGTCGGTGTACTTAAGGCCTACGGCCCAACCGACTTCAAATAACCCCGCGAAAAACAGAATGATCCAGGACATGATGACCTCGCTTTTTCAGGCGGGGTCGTCCCCGGATTCAACGCACGTTGGCGCCGCGAGGTCGTCCCCGCGAAGCCGGTAGGGTGCCGAAAACGGACCAGGCGATCAAGTTTGCGCGGTGTTCTGCGCCGCTCGACGGTCTTCCTTTTCGCTCATTCGGCGGAAATAGGTCGACAGCAATGCCCCGGAAATATTGTGCCAGACGCTGAACAGCGCACTCGGCACCGCCGCCAGTGGCGAGAAGTGCGCACTGGCCAGCGCGGCGCCCAGCCCGGAGTTCTGCATACCCACCTCCAGCGCCAGCGACTTGCGTTGCGCCAAGGGCAACTTGAACACGCGGCCGGTGAAGTAGCCCAGCACGTAACCGAAGCTGTTGTGCAGCATCACCACTGCCATGATCAGCAAGCCCGATTCGGCAATCTTCGCCTGGCTGGCGGCAACCACGGCTGCGACGATGATCACGATGCTGATCACCGACACCAGTGGCAACACCTCCACCGCATGGCGCACCCGCTCACCGAGCAGGCGTTGTGCGACCACGCCGAGCACGATCGGCAGCAGCACCACTTGCAGGATCGACCAGAACAGCTCCATGAACGACACCGGCAGCCAGGCCGAGGCCAGCAGCCAGATCAGCGCCGGCGTGAGCAACGGGGCGAGGAGGGTGGTGACGGCCGCAATGGCCACCGACAGCGCCAGGTCACCCCGAGCCAGCCAGGTCATCACGTTGGACGAGGTGCCGCTTGGGCAGCAACCGACCAGGATCACACCGACGGCAATTTCCGGCGGCAGATGAAACACCTGGCACAACAACCAGGCCACGCCCGGCATGATCACAAAGTGCGCAACCACGCCGAGCGCCACACGCCAGGGGTGGCGTGCGACTTCGGCGAAGTCATCGAGTTTAAGGGTCAGCCCCATGCCGAACATCACCAGGCCCAGCAGCGGCACAATGGCGCTTTTAAGGCCAATGAACCAGCTGGGTTCGAGGAAGGCCAGGACGGCGAAAATCAACACCCAGTAGGCGAAGGTATTGCCGACGAAGCGGCTCAAGGCGGCGAGTGCTCGCATGGGGATGTCCTTGTTATTAGCGTGCTGGATGTGGCGATCCGATCAGTGTGGAAACAGGCCTGCCACACTGATCGTGCTCACTTGGGGTCGGTCGGGTCAGATGCCTTGTGGCGTCTCTTCACCGCCCAGTGCTTCCACCAGCGCCGGCAGGAACTCGCCAAACGTCAGCATCATCAGGGTAAAGCTGGCGTCCAACTGGCCCAGGGCCTCGTCGCCGCCATCCTGTTCCGCCTGATCCTGCAGCAGGTCTTCGAATTTCAGGCGCTTGACGGTCATTTTGTCGTCGAGCATGAAGGACAGCTTGTCCTGCCAGGCCAGTGACAGTTGAGTCACGACTTTGCCGGTGGTCAGGTGCAGTTGGATTTCTTCGCCGGTCAGGTCCTGGCGCTTGCAGCGCACAATGCCGCCGTCTTCGTGTGTGTCGCGCAGTTCGCATTCGTCGAGGACGAAAAAGTCATCGGCCGGTTTTTGGGTGGTAACCCAGTCGGTCATGATCGCCGTCGGCGCGGTCTTCACGGTCAGTGGCCGTACCGGCAGGGTGCCGATCACTTCACGCAGGGTCGAGAGCAAGTCTTCGGCGCGTTTCGGGCTGGCCGAGTTGACCAGGATCAGGCCCTGTTTTGGCGCGATGGCGGCGAAGGTCGACGAACGACGGATAAACGCGCGCGGCAGGAAGGCCTGGATGATTTCATCCTTGATCTGGTCACGTTCCTTCTTATAGACCTTGCGCATTTGCTCGGCCTCGATCTCTTCGACTTTCTCTTTAAGTGCGTCACGCACCACGCTGCCCGGCAGGATGCGTTCTTCCTTGCGCGCGGCGATCAGCAGGAAGTCACCGCTGACGTGTACCAGGGGAGCATCTTCACCTTTACCAAAAGGTGCGACGAAACCGTAGGTGGTCAACTCCTGGCTTGCACAAGGGCGCGCCAGTTTGGTGGCCATTGCAGTTTCCAACGCCTCGGCATCAACAGGCAGATCTTGGGTCAGGCGATAGATAAGCAGGTTCTTGAACCACATGGGGTGAGTCTCTCCTTTATACAAAGGGGGGCATTATTCTCTTGATATCGCCCCAGGCCAACCCTGCCTAAGCCATTGGAAGGCCTCAAAAAAAAGATTTAAGAAAGTGCTTGCCAGACCCTGGGTCGCTCCGTAGAATGCGCGCCACACCGAGACGAAGGGTGATTAGCTCAGCTGGGAGAGCATCTGCCTTACAAGCAGAGGGTCGGCGGTTCGATCCCGTCATCACCCACCATTCGCTTCATGTGTTACGCGCAGCGGTAGTTCAGTCGGTTAGAATACCGGCCTGTCACGCCGGGGGTCGCGGGTTCGAGTCCCGTCCGCTGCGCCATATTCGGTAACCTGGAACGCTGAACGCCAGGTCACCACAGAAAGCCCGCTCATCGAGCGGGCTTTTTTCTGTCCGAAATATGGCAAAAAAACGTGCAGGAAACTTTTTTTAGATAAAGTGCATTTAAATCAAGACATTACGATTTTTTGGTGTATGATGCGCTCACACCGAAACGAAGGGTGATTAGCTCAGCTGGGAGAGCATCTGCCTTACAAGCAGAGGGTCGGCGGTTCGATCCCGTCATCACCCACCATTCGCTTCAAGTGTTACGCGCAGCGGTAGTTCAGTCGGTTAGAATACCGGCCTGTCACGCCGGGGGTCGCGGGTTCGAGTCCCGTCCGCTGCGCCATATTTGCTTCCATTAAGGCCCACTGAACGCCTGGAAGCCACGGAAATAGCGGCCTTGTGCCGCTTTTTTCGTTTTCTGAATTCCATTCAGATCCATCTCCAGCCACGGTTTTCAAGTACCCATTTTTAAGTACACCGCTGGCACAGCCTTTTTACGATTCCATGTGCATCAATTTTCGTACTGGTCCGGCTACCGCTGGGTTGTATTCCCCCTCCTTGATGCAGAAGGAGGTGTCTGATGGCTCTGACAGATACAGCGATCAAGCAAGCCAAGCCCGCCAGCCTTATACGTTAACTGATGGGATGGCTTATCTCTGCAAGTGCCCACGACGGGTTCGAGTCTCAAGGCGGCTCGGCAGTGGAGAGAGGCTGCACGTGTGCTGGTGGCCAACAATATCGATTTGAATGTCGACCTAAAACCGGCCAGTCACGTCCGTCGTCATAAGCATCTGCTGGAAGCGCTCCAGAAAGACCGACTCGGCGCGGGTCATCTTTTGTTCGCGATTCCACAGCAAATAAACGTTCACATCGCTGACACCCTCCCAGGGCGGCAGGCGCCAGATTTCATCGGCTTGCACATCGGCAGCGACAATGTGTTCGGGCAGGCAGCCAATGCCATATCCGGCCGCGACCAAACGCAAGATCTCATCCAGGCTGGGTGAAGACGCGACAATGCGTCCAGTGAAGCCTTGTTGATCCCTGAACACGGTCAGCGGCGATAAATTGCCGCCGATCTGGTCACTGGTGAAACTCACGAAATTTTCGCTTTGCAGGTCTGACAAGGTCAGGTTCTTGCGACCAAACAGCCGATGGCGCTTCCCACAGAAAAATGCATAGCGCTGTTCAAGCATGACCCGCTGTTCGAGGCGGGGCTGCGGTGTACGGCACAGGCTCAAACCGAAAGACGCGGTCTTTTGCAGCAGCGCGCTGATCACATCCGAGCTGCGCAGTACATCAACTTCCAATTCCACTTGAGGGAACTCATTGTGGAATTGCGCCAGGAACTCATCGTAGCTGCGAGATTGGATACGGCTGATGGACAGCAGCCTGATTTTACCCGTTACCGACTCCGCAGGCGCATCCAGCGCAGGCCCTAAACGGGAGACCGTGCCATAAATCTCTGCGGCGATCTGCATGACTTCCTCGCCAGCCTTGGACAGGGTAATGCGAGGCCCGCGCCGCACGACTAGCTCACTTGATAGTTGCTCCTCCAGTCTTTTGAGCGCCTGACTGATTGCCGGTTGACTCAAGTGCAGGCGGGCGGCGGCCTTGCTGATGCTGCCCTCCTGACCAATAACCAGGAAGGTTCGCAACAGGTTCCAGTCCAGGCGGTCATTGAGAAATCGCTTTGCCTCGGGGTCCCTTTGAAAACCAGACGCTGAAATAGTCATTATTTTCCAGGCTTATACTTAAGTATTTAGATTAGAAGCTTTTCCTAGCATAGGGCTTGGCGCACCATCGATCAATGCACCGTGAGAGTGCGACTTTCATGCTCACGCATGACCTTATCTCCTGCCTATAACAATGATTCCCGGGAGCCTCAGATGACGAGCAGAACCTCCACGCCGCGTCGTGCCGCAGCCGCCGCATTTATCGGCACCACCATCGAATTCTATGACTACTACATCTATGCATTTGCCGCGGCACTGGTGTTGGGACAGCTGTTCTTTCCCAGTGAAAACCCGGCCCTCAGCACCATGGCTGCGTTTGGTAGCTTCGCTGTAGGCTTCATCGCTCGGCCGTTCGCCGGGATGGTATTTGGCCATCTAGGTGATCGGCTGGGCCGCAAAAAAATGCTGCTGGTGACCATTGTGCTGATGGGCGTCGCGACGACCGCGATAGGTCTGCTGCCGACTTACGCTCAGGCAGGTATATGGGCGCCTATCGGCCTTGTGGTGCTGCGGTTGCTGCAAGGCATCTCAGTCGGCGGCGAATGGGGCGGCGCGGTACTGATGGCCAGCGAACACGCGCCCAAAGGACGCAAGGTGTTTTTCGCTTCATTCGCTCAATGGGGCAGCCCGGCCGGCCTGTTGCTGGCGCTGATTGCCTTCCGTTTGATCAGTGAAATGGAACAGGACGCCCTGATGAGTTGGGGCTGGCGCATTCCGTTTCTGATGAGCGGGGTGCTGATGATCGTCGGCCTGGTCATTCGTTTCGGCGTGCCGGAATCGCCGGAATTCGCGGAGGTCAAGGAGAGCGACGAGACCTCTGATAACCCGGTGATGGAAGCGCTGCGCACGGGCTGGAAGAACATTCTCTTTGCTGCACTGGCCGTCACCATCGGTTCGGGCGGTTTCTTTTTCACCAATACGTTCATGATCACCTACGTCACCCAGTATCAGGGCATCGCCAAGACCACCATCCTGGATTGCCTGTTTGTGGTCACCATCCTGCAGTTCCTTTCGCAACCCTGTTCGGCATTGCTGGCGGAGCGGCTGGGTGAAGGGCGGTTTCTCAAGTGGGTGGCGTCGCTATGTATCGTGGTGCCGTATCCGATGTTCCTGCTGGTACAGACCGGCAATCTGTTCTACATGACCGCCGGCATTGCCCTGGCGGTGATCCTGCTGGCCGCACTTTACGCAGTGATCGCCGGCTACATGGCTGAAGCTTTCCCGGCACGAGTGCGGTATTCGGGCATTTCGATCGCCTATCAACTCGGCAGCGGCTTGACCGGAGGTCTGACACCGATGATCGGCACCTTCATCGCCGCTCAGTTCGCCGGGCAATGGATGCCGTTGGCGCTGTTTTTCAGTGTGCTGGCCCTGATGTCACTGACCGGAGTACTGGGGCTGGCGCATCTGCGCAGTGCCAACGCCAACCCGGTCACGCTTTCCACTTCCCAAGGAGTCGCATGATGAGCAAGCCTCTCGCGATGTCAGAGGTCGAATGGCAGGCGCGCTGTGAACTGGCAGCGCTGTACCGCTTGATCGCCTACTACCGCATGACCGACCTGATCGATACCCACATCACTTTGCGGGTACCGGGGCAGGCGCCGCATTTTCTGATCAACCGCTATGGGGTGGCGTTCGAGAGAATGCGCGCCAGCGATCTGATCCTGATCGACCTGCAAGGCAACGTGGTCGGTAGCAACTGCAACGGTGGCAAGGTCAACGCCGCCGGGTTCGTCATCCATTCGGCCATCCATGAGGCGCGCCCGGACCTTCATTGCATCATTCACACCCATACCGCCAGCGGTATGGCAGTGGCGGCCCAGCGCGATGGGTTGCTGCCGCTGACCCAGCATGCGCTGAAGTTCTACGGCAACCTGGCGTATCACACCTATGAAGGCATCGCGTTGTCACTGGACGAGCGCCAGCGTCTGGTCGCCGATCTGGGGTCGCACAAGGCGATGATTTTGCGTAACCACGGTTTGCTGGCGGCCGGTGCGGGTGTAGCGGCGGCGTTCCACGAGATCTATTTTCTGGAGCGGGCCTGCCAGGCGCAGATCCAGGCGATGTCGGCCGGTGTCGCGTTGAATATTCCCAGTGAAGCCGTATGCCAGCACACGGCGGCGCAGTTTGGCCGTGACGGCATCGACGGCATTATCGACCTGGCCTGGCAGGCCGCGCTCAGTCTGATCGACGAGCAGCGCACCGACTGGTGCAGCTGACCATGACCTGTATCGTTTTGCTTTGTCAGGACCCTGCGCTGACCGATTGGCTGGCAGCGCTTTTCGCCGAGCATGCGCCGCACCTGAATGTACTGCGGCCAGACGATGGGCAGGCGCCGTTCGCCGAGGTCGCGGTGTGCTGGTTCCCACCGCCCGGCAGCCTGGGGCGCTTGCCACGCCTGCGCCTCGTGCATTCGATCGGCTCGGGTATCGACCATTTGGCTCAGGACGGCTCTCGCGATACGGCGGTGCCGGTCTGCCGCGTGGTCGACCCTGATCACAGCCTGGGTATGAGCGAGTACGTGCACTGGGGCGTACTGCACTTTCACCGAGGCTTCGATCAGGTGATCGTCGGCAATCTTGTGCAGCACTGGCAGCGGCCGGTGCAGCGAAAAGCTGAAGATTTCAGGGTCGGCGTGATGGGCTTGGGCGCGATTGGTACGCCGGTGGCGCTCAGACTGGCGGCGGCGGGCTACGACGTGCGCGGCTGGGCCCGCACGCCGCGTGAGATCGACGGCGTGACAACCTTCAGCGGTGCTGATGCGCGACGCGAGTTTCTCGATAGCTTGGATGTGCTGATCAACCTGCTGCCCCTTACCCCCGCGACCCAGGGCGTGTTGTGCGATGAGGTCTTCCAGTGCATGGCCAAAGGCAGCGCCTTGATCAATTGCGGCCGTGGCCAACATCTGAACGCCGATGACCTGCAACAGGCACTGGCGAGCGGGCAACTGCGCGGAGCCTTACTGGATGTCTTCGAGCAGGAGCCTTTGCCCGCCGACTCGCTGTTGTGGCGCACGCCGGAGGTCTGGGTGACGCCGCACATGGCGTCTGCCGCCTCCGACCTGTGTATCGCCCGGCAAGTCGCCGACAACGTGCAGCGATTGGCCCAAGGGCTTGCACTGAACAATCGGGTCAATCCTGAACTGGGTTATTGACCGCATGTGTTTTGAGAGAGGTCCGCAATGAAAACATTTTTCCACCCGGCGCAGCGCCTTCACCATCCCCGTTCCTACCTGTCGCGCGGCCAGATGCGTCAGCCACAGGAATTGCCCGCACGTATTGACCCGCTGCTGGCGATGGCCGAAAAACTGGGGTACCCCCTGTTGGTACCTCACGACTATGGTCAGGCGCCGTTGGCCGCCGTACACAGCGCGGCCTATCTGGACTACCTGAGCAGCGCTTACCAGCAGTGGCACGAAGTGCCGGAAGACTGGGGCGATGAAGTCATGTCCAATATCTATATCCGCGAAGGCAACCCCCTGCGCGGGATTCTGGGCAAGACTGCCCGCTACCTGGCTGATGGCAGCTGCCCGATCGGCGAGCACACCTGGCAGTCCGCCTACTGGTCGGCACAGAGTGCAGTGGCTGCCGCCCACGCGGTTATCGACGGTGACCCGTTCGCCTACGCACTTTGCCGTCCACCGGGGCACCACGCCCGTGCCGAAGCGGCAGGCGGCTTCTGCTTTCTCAACAACGCTGCAATCGCCGCTCAGGTACTGAGGGGCAGGTTTTCCAAAGTCGCTGTGCTCGACACCGACATGCACCACGGCCAGGGCATACAGGAGATTTTCTACGATCGGGATGACGTGATGTATGTGTCGATCCATGGTGATCCGACCAACTTCTACCCGGTGGTCGCCGGTTTTGACGATGAAACCGGAACGGGGGCCGGTGAGGGCTTCAACCTGAACTTACCGATGGCCCACGGTGCCAGCGAGGTCGATTTTTTCAACTGTATGGATCAGGCCGCTTCTGCATTGCGCACCTTCGGGCCGGATGTGTTGGTACTCTCACTGGGCTTCGATATTTACGAAAATGATCCTCAGTCCAAAGTGTCCGTCAGCCATGAGGGCTTCCGTTTACTGGGGCAGCGGATCAAGGCGCTGGGGGTTCCTTGTGTGGTGGTGCAGGAGGGCGGCTATGACATCGCCACGCTGGATGAAAATGCCTCGCGATTCTTTGCCGGCTTGACGGCGTGACGTCACAGGAGTAACCGGATCTGCCGCAGTGGCCTTATGAAATTCTCCTGAGTGGATATTTCAGGTAGGGCCGATACGGGCTAAGTTTTCCCCTGGTAGATATCAGGGGTCGCTCATGCACAATCCACATGCTCCGCATGAACAGCAAGAGCGCTCAAGCGGGTCGGCGCGTGACGACGAAGTGACGGCTAACGATCTCTTCAGCACGCATTTCTCAGGTTTATCTGCCATTCAAGCTCAGTGCCTGGCCCGTTCGGTGTTCGGCATTGACGGCCAGGCCTCGATCCTGACAAGTGAGCGTGATCAAAACTTTAAGATCTCGACTGATCAGGGGCGTGATTTTGTTTTGAAAGCGACCCACCCATCGGAAGATCCTGGCGTGACCGACTTCCAGACCCAGGCTCAATTACACATCATGAACAAGGGGCCAGATGTTCCGGTCCCAAGGTTGAGGCTGACGCTTGACGGTGAGTATGTGCATCGCCGCACTATTCCTGGGTCCGAACAGAGCCAAGCCATCAGAGTCATCGATTTCATACCAGGCTCGCCACTCTACAAGGTGCAGCGCAGCACCAGGCTACTTGAATCATTAGGCGCGGCAATGGCGCATCTGGATATTGCGCTCAAAGGTTTTAATCATCCCCAGATGAATCACAAACTTCTGTGGGACATCCAGCACCTGAAAGCGTTGAGCGCACTGACGAGTTACATCGACGACGATGAAAAACGTAAACGAGTTCTCGAAGGCTTGAAGCGTTATGGGACCGAAACTGAACCCGCACTCAAGCTTTTGCCAAAGCAAGTCATTCATAACGACATGAACCCGTACAACATCATGGTTGATGATGAGAGTGGGACCAGGCTCACTGCGATCCTGGACCTTGGCGATATGGTTTCGGCCCCACGAGTACAGGACCTTGCAGTGCTCTGCGCCTATCAGTTGTCAGAGGATGACAACGTATTGAGCCATGCCGTGGAGTGCATAAAGGCCTACCACGCTGTCAGCCCGCTCACGCAATCCGAACTCCATCTGCTCCCCAACTTGATCGAAGCCCGCTTGCTGGCCACAGTGCTGATTACCGAGTGGCGATCCAGAGAGCATCCTGAAAACAGCGAATACATACTCCGCAACAATCCGTCTGCATGGGCTGGGCTGCGGCGCCTTGAGGCATTTGGGACGGGCCAGGCACAGACCTTTATTTTAGAAAAAATCCAAGAAGCGGGGATGATCGTATGAAAAAAGATTCCAGCATGCTCAATTCGTTTGACGCCACGCGCATGGGAGACTTGCCTTTACGCGAAGCCGACATGATCAAACGGCGCAACAAGGTACTCGGTCCGGCTTACCGTCTGTTTTATGAGGAACCACTCCATATTGTCCGAGGAGAGGGCGTTTACTTGTTTGATCAGGACGGACGACCGTATCTTGATGCGTATAACAACGTAGCGTCTATTGGCCACAGCCGCCCGGAAGTGGTTGAAGCGATTACCCGCCAGGCTTCACTTCTGAATACCCATACCCGCTACCTCCACGAGCTGGTTGTTGATTATGCAGAGCGGTTGGTCGGTACGTTTCCGGCAGAGCTGTCACAGGTGATGTTTACCTGCACCGGCAGCGAGGCGAACGATCTGGCACTGCGTATCGCCAAGCGTTTTACAGGCGGCACCGGCGTCATCGTGACTCAACTCGCGTATCACGGTGTGACGGCTTCGGTCGCAGATATCTCACCTTCGCTCGGCGTCGGCGTTCCACTGGGGCAGCACGTACGGACGGTGGAAGCTCCAGATACGTATCTCTTCAGCGACGAAGATATTGGTGCTCGCTTCGCGAAAGCGGTAGGAGAGGCCATCACTGACCTCAAGCGACATGGGATCAAACCCGCCGCGTTAATCGTCGATTCTATTTTTTCCAGCGACGGCGTGTACTGCGACCCAAAGGGGTTTCTGAAAGAAGCGGTGGATTTGATACGCGCCGAGGGAGGCCTCTATATTGCCGACGAGGTGCAATCCGGCTTTGCGCGAACCGGATCGGCCATGTGGGGCTTTCAGCGGCATGGACTCATCCCCGATATCGTGACGCTCGGCAAGCCCATGGGCAATGGTCATCCCATCGCGGGCCTGGTGGCCAGGCCTGAGGTGCTTCAAGCGTTTGGGGATGAAGCCCGCTACTTCAATACGTTTGGCGGCAACCCGGTTTCCTGCGCCGCCGCGATGGCCACGCTTCAAGTGATCCAGAACGATAAGCTGCAGGGCAACGCGGCTCACATTGGCGGGCTGATTCGTACTGGTTTTTGGAAACTTGCCGAAAAATTTGAGCTGATTGGCGATGTCAGAGGTGATGGACTATTTATTGGCGTGGAGCTTGTGGTCGATCGCAAGACCAAGGCTCCCGCCAAAGGGGTGGCCAACCAGATTGTGAACGGCATGCGCCAGCGTGGCGTATTGATCAGCGCAACCGGCCCACGTGGAAATGTGCTGAAGATTCGCCCAATGCTGACGTTCAATGAGGCTCACGCGCAACAGTTGTTGATGGCCGCAGCGGGCGCGTTGGAGAGTCTGTGAATCAGTAGAGGCTACGACTCATGGCCGTTGTTAACGACTGCACGCCGGCCTCAATTTTCTCCAGTGGTACTGCGCCGAAACCAAGAACGAAGCACCTGTTTTCCAGAGTTGGGACTTTTTTTACAAAGCAGGGCGTTCCAAGGAAAATCCCTTCGCGTCTGGATTCATTAATCATGCTCTGATAATTCACCAGTGAAGAACACTCGGCAAAAACATGAAGGCCCGCGCGCGCGTTGGAAAGGCTCACCATGTCACCCAGCGACTTTTCAAGAGATGATCTCAAGAGGTTCTGCCGGGATGAATACTCGGTACGCATCCTGCGAATATGCTGAGCAAAATGCCCTTCATGAATGAAGTCAGCCAGCGCTGCCTGGAGATGCAAAGCCCCGGGTCTGAAAAGCTTGGTACTGGCTTTGGCAAAGGCCTCTGAAAGGTGATGTGGAACCACCAGAAAGCCCATGCGTATCCCTGCGAACATCGCCTTACTGAAGGTGCCTATGTAGATGACGCGCCCATCATTGTCCAAACCCTGGAGCGAAGGCAGCGGGGCGCCGTCGTATCTGAACTCGCTGTCGTAGTCGTCTTCCAGGACCCATAGATTTTGTGCTCGGGCGCTTTGAAGCAACTCCAGGCGCCTGGACAACGGCATCACGACGCCCGTCGGATATTGATGCGACGGGCTCACGACGACGATCTTTGTCCGTGGCGGGACGTCACTGTTCGCGAGATCCAAACCCTGTTCGTTGACCTCACCCGCTGCCACGTCCAGTCCCGACGCTGCAAAGACGGTAGGGAAGGCCCAGTGGCAAGGATTTTCGACGATCACTGTATCGCCTACATCTGCAAGCAATCTCGCACAGAGGTCAACGGCCTGGTGTGTACCGGTCGTGATAATGATCTGGCCGGGCTCACAATTGACTGATCGTGAAATTTTCAGATAGCCCGCTATCGCCTCCCGAAGTTGGCGTAATCCGCCATGGTCCGCATAGCCAGAGAGCGCCAGATTGCCTTTGCAAAGATGTCTGGCAACAAGCCGCTTCCAGATGTGAAACGGGAAGGCCTGTGAGTCGGCAATCCCAGGCACAAATGCTCCCGTGGTAGTGCCCATGCCGCCCGGCAAACAGCTCAATTGAGCACCACGCCTGGAAAGGTGCATGGAATGCTGCGTGTGTACGCTTTCGGGCGCAGCACCCAGTGGCTGCGTGAGGGTAGGGGCCACGTATGTCCCATTCCCGGCACGGGTAACCAGATAGTTCTCCGCGATCAGCCGGTCGTAAGTCAGGGAGATGGTGATCCGGGAAATCTCAAGGTCAGCGGCCAAAGCGCGGGACGAGGGAAGCTTCTGCCCCGCAACCAGCGTGTGATCCAGCACTGCAAATCGGATGGTGTCATACATCTGTTTTTGCATTGGGATCGATGACTGCTTATCAAGATTTTTTAACAGCAGGTCAGTCAAGAGGACAGCGTGCATTCGAGTGGCCATATTAGAATATTCGGCCGTAGAGGCCGCGCGAAAACGTCTCAATGGACCCGACGTAATCCTGACGGCGTCGGGCCTGTTGTTACGCACTCTTTACGGCGCGTTACGGCTGTGGCGGTAGTCGCTGACCGCCTCGTAGACCGCTTTGCGCAAGCGGTTGATGCCGCCGATGGGGCGGTGCTCTTCCACTCCGAACCACGGGTTGAACGACTGGTTGTCGCAGGCCAGGTTCAGTTCCGGAGTATCGAAGTCCTGTGCCGGGATCCGCACCTTGGCCACGCTTTCATAGGGCGCATCGTTCTCCTTCCATTCAATGCTGGTGTCTTCGATCGGCATGAACTTCTGCGGGTTCTGCCGCTGAATCTGCAACACGAAACATGCTGGCATACGGTCGGTGGACAGTTGCTGGCTCAGGGCGCTGCGCAGGAAGTTCGGCAGGTCCTGGTTCTGTTTGGGCAGCGTGTATTCGGGGCAGCTTTGCGGGTCTGGCGCGACGCGGAATTTGGCGTTGCCTGTGCCGAACTTGTAGGGCGAAACGGAAAAGTACGTCGTCTGCGTCGGGCTTGCCGGAGCGGGTGCCAGGGTGGCCAGGGCGATGAACAAGTGGCGCACTTGCCAACTGCGAGGGTCGAGGCTGGGAAAGAACGCCAGGACTTTCTTGCCATCGGCCTGGGCGCCGATGTTCTGCGCGTATTCCGCCACATCGCTGACAAAAAAGTTCGGGTGGCTGAACATCACAAAGTCTTGTTCGCCCCGGCTTTGTTGGTCGGCCAGCAGTTGTTTACCCGGTACATCAAGCAGCTTGATCGCCATGCCGCGGGCGTCTCGGATGCTGTCGAACTGCGGGTAGGCGTTGCCGTTGGACAGCCGCATCGTCGCCTGCCAGGTTTTGCCGGGTGTGGCGAACACACCCTGGCGCAATGCCGGGTCAAGGTCGGCCAGCACGCTGACTTCGGCCTTCACGCAACCATGGGCCTTGGCGTGGGCATCGCGCAGGTAGCGCGTGCCTTCGCGGTGTTGGTCAACGATGCGCACGGCGGTCTGAATGATGCCTTGGGTCATCGCCGCTTCACCGGCCGGGATTTGTTCGTTCGGCGACACCGGCCCGCTGTGTTGCCAGGCGTACCAGGCGGTGCCTGCGAGCCAGCCGAGCAGGCCCAGGCCGACCAGCCACAGCAAGGTCTTGCCAAGGAGCGCTCCGATGCGCAGCCACAGGCGCGCGAGCAGGGACGGTTGGTCATATCGAGATCGGATAATCATGGCAATTGTTGCTCCAGCGGGCCGCCCAGCACTTTGAGATATTCCAGCAGCGCCCAGCGCTCCTGTGGCAGCAAGCCACGGCCGATCACGCCATTGCCACGCTCACCGGCACGGAATTCGTGGCCGCTGTTGTGGTTGCCGGTAATTTTGGTGTCGAACAGAAAGGCATTTTTGAACGCGCCGGTCTCAAAGCCCAGGTGACGCGGGTTGTAATTAAAGGTGCCTTTATAGAAGGTGGTGCTGCGCTCGTCCTGAGGCGAGAGCAGTTGGTAGATCGTCGGCACCGAGCCGTTATGCAAGTACGGCGGAGTGGCCCACACGCCGGCCAGTGGTCGGGCCTTGTAGGCGCGCAACTCGCGCACGCCAATCGGCAGGCCGTAGCCATCCAGGCGTGGCCGCTCGGCGGGGGTGACACCGGCAGCGCGGTAGGCATGGTCTTCGACGAACGCGGTGACGTAGGCCAGGCCCTTGGCCACCGACATTTTTTTCAAGTCCAGGGGCTCGGTCGGCGTCGGGTGCAGCTCGACATTGAGCGTTGCCAACTGCGCCGGGTCCCATTGCAGGGCGCTCAGGTCATAACGCTGGTCGGCAATATTGCTGGCAGTGCCAGGGTCGGTGCCGATGTAGTCCACCGGAAGCATCTTCAGGTGCTGTACCGGACGACCACCTTCCGCGCTGACGGCGGGCACATGGCAGCCGGCGCAATTCTCGCCGAACAGCGCACGGCCCTGGGCGGCGAGGAGCTTGTCGATGGGGCCGAATAAATCTTCGGGCCAGGTGGGCGGCTTGAGCCGTTGCAGGGTTTCTTCGATCAGGTTGAGGTCGCGCACCCGCACGCTGGAAGGGTAACGCGCATCGCCCTGGAGCGGCTGGCCGGCAGCGTCGAAAAACGTCAGCGTCGCCCCAACACCCAGGGCCTCGCCGATATTGCGCGCCATGGGTTGCTGGGCCGAGCCGTTCCACTGCACCCAGTCGAAGGTCCAGATATCCCACAACTGCGGATAGTCCACCGGCGCATTGGCGACGCGATAGTTGTCCGGGGAAATGGCATCGCCAAAGCTGGCATTGGCGATGCGCCCGAACGCGTCGGTACGGCCCGGGCCTTCTTCGGTGGGGTAGAGGCCACGGTGAGTGTCGTTCCAGGCAACTTTGAGGAATTGGTTCAGCGACTGTTTGAAGTCCTGGCGCAGTTGGCCGTGCTCGGCGTCGTAGCGGTTACCCAATACCTGGCGGGCGAAACGCTCGAATTTCCACGGGTTGTAATAGGTGGCCGCGAGGCTGGCGACCAGCGCCTGGCCGAAGCTGCCACCGCGCAGGGTCGGCACGCTGGAGGGCAGCACATGTTGCGCAGAACCGCCGTCGATCCGCAGGGCCTGGCCTTTGAAATGCAGCTCGCCGGTATGGCAGGCGGCGCAGGTGATATCCAGGTATTCAACGGTGCTGCCGGCGTTTTTATGCCGCGCAAAACCTACCGGCAGGTTGCCGGGATTTTGCGCCGTCGGCACTTGTTTCGGGTCGACCAGGAAGCCGAAGCGCGCCAGGTAATCGGGCGTGGCAAAACGTCGCTCGGAGAACGGCAGTTCCAGGGCGGTGAACCAGTCGTAATGCAGGCCTTTGACTTGCGTGCCCTGGGGCGTGAAGTAATAGGTCTGGCGGTCGGCGGCACTCCATTGGTCCTGGTAGTGCACCTGCTCCACGGACACGTAGTCCGGCAGCTTGGGGTTGAGGGTGTAATAGATCACCACGGCCAGCAACAGGACCGAAATGGCGAGTATCAGGAGTAAAACACGGGAAAAAATGCGCAAGATAACTATCCTTGTCGAGTTGTCGCGTTGTTATGCCACTACGGCACAGGTGCGGCAAGTGGCCATGAGCCTGGCGCCCAGTGGTCCCACGATCCTTCGCGGGGCCTCATCATGGATGAAAATGCTTTTAAACACGTGAACTTATCGGAAGTTTCCTGCTCACATGCCGGTAGCCATTGGTCGTGGCCGCCTGATAAGCTCGCGACTTTATTCGAATGCCCTATTGGCGCATGAACAAGGAAATAGCATGAAACAGCATCGGTTGGCGGCGGCGGTGGCCCTGGTTAGCCTGGTACTTGCGGGTTGTGATTCGCAGACCAGCGTAGAGCTGAAAACCCCGGCGCAAAAAGCTTCCTACGGCATCGGCCTGAACATGGGCAAAAGCCTTGCTCAGGAAGGCATGGATGACCTGGATTCCAAAGCAGTAGCCCAAGGCATCGAAGATGCCGTCGGCAAGAAAGAGCAGAAGCTCAAAGACGACGAACTGGTTGAAGCGTTTGCCGCACTGCAAAAACGTGCTGAAGAACGCATGACCAAGATGAGCGAAGAGTCGGCGGCCGCCGGCAAGAAATTCCTCGAAGACAATGCCAAGAAAGACGGCGTAGTCACCACCGCTTCCGGTCTGCAGTACAAGATCATCAAGAAGGCCGACGGCGCACAGCCCAAGCCGACTGATGTGGTGACTGTTCACTACACCGGCAAGCTCACCAACGGCACCACCTTCGACAGCTCCGTGGATCGCGGCAGCCCGATTGACCTGCCGGTCAGCGGCGTGATTCCAGGTTGGGTCGAAGGTCTGCAACTGATGCACGTTGGCGAGAAGGTTGAGCTGTACATCCCGTCCGACCTGGCCTACGGCGCCCAGAGCCCGAGCCCGGCGATTCCAGCCAACTCCGTGCTGGTGTTCGACCTGGAACTGCTGGCCATCAAGGACCCAGCCAAGGCTGACGCTCCTGCTGCACCTGCCGCCAAGAAGTAATCGGCGCTTGAAAACACAACGCCCCGTCTCGACGGGGCGTTGTCGTTTCTGGGCGTTTAACCCTGGCCCTTTGCGATGGCGGCGTAATCCAAACGAACGTCCGTCACCTGTAACAGTCTGATATAAGACGCGAGCAGGGCTAGCCGTACACAAGCGCCAAGTCAATGAAATCTTGGGTTTTTTTGATGTGCGCAAAAAACGCCCGATCTAACCGCAAGCCTTGTAATCCGTGGCTCTCAGCCGGTAAAACAGGCTCTGTTCACAAGGTTATCCACAATTTGTGTGGATAACCTTTCTGTTTGATGGAACTGGAGTGACAGATGAAACCACCCTTCAATTTCACCCGTTTCCTGCCGCTGGCCGCGCGCTTGCTGGGCCGTGGGCGCCTGCCGACGCTGTTGTTTGCAGTGGCCGCCAAAGGCGCGAGCCAGGGCAATCGCCTGGGTACGCTCAAGGATGATCTGAAGTTGCTGCAAGCGTTGTGTCTGGCCTACTGGCGCGGCGAGTATCGGGCGATCAGTCCCAAGGCGCTGATCTCGGTAGTGGCGGGATTGATGTACTTCCTGAGCCCGATTGATGCAATCCCGGACTTTATCCCCATGTTTGGCATGCTCGATGACATCGCCGTGCTGGCATGGGTCATGAAGGCCCTGGCGGGCGAACTGAGCGCGTTTCGCGCGTGGCGTGACGCCCAGCGCCCGGAAAAGCTCGCGGTCGTTGAGCGCCTGCCTGCGACCCCAGCCTTGCTGGCCAAGGAAAACCCGCAAAAAAACTGACATTGCGCCTATCCCCTGCGACCTTTGTGACTGTTAGGATTACACTCCTAAGGAAAGAGCTTACTTAGTAAGAGCAGTTATCCTACGGGGCAGTCATGGATATTCAGATCATTTCACGCAATGGCGAACCCGAATACGCGGTGTTGCCATGGGACCAGTACCAGGCGCTGCTTAAAGCTGCCGGTCAGCAGTCGCCGGCCCACACTCCTTCTCCTGCCACCCACGCCGCACCCGCCCAGGACCTGCGCCCGCTGTCAGCCCTGCGCAGCTTGCGTGAGACCAAGGGTCTGGCCATCGAGGCCCTGGCCCGCACCGTGGGCATCAGCCCTTCGTATCTCGGATTGATCGAAAGTGGTGAACGTCAGCCGGACGCCGCGATCCGCCGTAGTCTGGCCTGGGAATTGGGCATTGCAGGTTGGAGGGATGAATCTTGAGCCTACGTATCAGCCGTCAACACTGGGATGGCTTACTCAACGAACTGGACCAGGCGCGCCGCCAGCGCCATCTGCTGACGTACCGTGCATTGCTGGAGCGTCTGCAATTTCCTACACCGGCGATGCAAACCCTGGCCGCGGCCTTGGAGCATCTGGCGGCACTGGACGCCAAGGCCGAGCAGCCGTTGCGCAGCTCTCTGGTGATCAGCCAGGGCGCCAGCCGCCTGCCGCGTACCGGGTTCTTTGAATGCGTGGAGCGCCTGGGCCGCTTCAGTGGGCCGTCCGATGGCGTGGCGGCCGCCTCCTGGCACGCCTCGGAAGTGGTGCGGGTGTTCGAATATGAGTATCCCGAATCCGCCGAGGCTTAAAGCGCCTGGGTCAGCGCGTCCATGCTGTTGATCACATGGATGCTGTAACCGGCCACATTCTTTGCATGATGCTTGGCCTGCGACGCCAATTCCGCCAATTGGCTGGCATCGAGTTGTCCACAGGCCTGTGGATATAAGTGCACCACCCCGATCGATAGCGACAGCAGCGCGAACTCTTGACGCAGGCCCTGACGGTTCATCGCCACAAAACAGCCAGCTTCAACATGTTCGGCGCGATAGAAGCGTCGGCACTGGGTGTGGAAGTCGTCCAGCAGCTGATTGAGCCGTTTGCGCCAGTCCTGTGGCCCGAGCACCAGCAAAAAATCATCGCCGCCGATATGCCCCACGAAGTCGCGGCTGGGGTCTACCCGGTCATTCAGGCATTGCGCCAGACACAGCAACACCTCATCCCCGCGCCCGTAGCCGTAAATGTCGTTGAACGGCTTGAAGCTGTCGATATCCACGTAGCAGATCACCGACTCGCGTTGTTGCTGCAGCAGTCGCGTCAGGCATTGTTGAATCGGCACATTGCCGGGCAACAGGGTCAACGGGTTGGCATAGCGCGCCTGTTGGATTTTCAGCTCGGTGATCAGCTTGAGTACGTCGATCACCCGGCCCAGGCCCAGGTAATCGCCATTGAGGGTGATGATGAAATCTTCTTCGATACGTTGCCGCGCGCGGCTGGTGAGCAGGCGGCTGACCTGTTGCAGCGATTGACTCAGCTCCACCGCCAGAAAGTCGGTGCTCATCAGGCGACTGATGGGCTTGCGCGCGAACAGGTCGGTGGCAAACGGTTTGAGCAGCGCGTCTGACAGCGAATGCCGATGGACGATGCCCACCGGCTGGCCGCGACCATCCAATACCGCGAGGGAGTTGAGGTTGGCCTGACGGCGGAATGCCTCAAGCACTTGTGCGGTGGCCGTGTCCTGGTCCACCGCCGGTTGCTCGTTGAGCAGGGCGCTGAGGTCGCTGCCTTCATCGTTGAGGGCCGCGTTGGTTTGCTCCGGCTTGGGCAGCATCTGGCGTGCTTCCTGCGGTGGATGCTCCTGCGGACGACAGAGCAGGTAACCCTGGACCAGGTCCACGCCCATTTCGGTCAACACCGCGAGTTCCTCGGGCAATTCGATGCCTTCGGCAATCACTTGAGCACGTGACGCTTTGGCGATTTGCAGGATCGAGCCGACAAACTCACGCTTGAGTGCGTCCTGATGAATGCCGTCGATAAAGTGCCGGTCGATTTTCACGTAATCCGGGCGCAACTCCGACCATAAGCGCAGGCTGGAATAGCCGGCACCGAGGTCATCAAGGGCGATCGAAAAACCCATGTTGCGGTAGTGATACAGGGCGGTTTGCAGCAGGTCGAAATCGTCGGTGGGGGTTTGTTCGGTGAGTTCGATCACGACCTGGCTCGGCGGTATGCCGAAGTCGCGCAGCAGTTGCAGGGTGCGCCCCGGTTGGTGCGCCGTTTCCATCAGGGATTCCGGCGAGATATTCAGGAACAGCTTGCCGGGTAACTTCTGGTCGCTGAAGCGCCGACAGGCACTTTTGCGACAGGCCATCTCCAATTCGCTCAGACGCCCGGCCTGATTAGCCACGGCGAACAGGGCGACCGGAGAGTGCAGCGGACTGTTGGACGGGCCACGGCTAAGGGCTTCGTAGCCAATAATGCGTCGTTCGGACAGGCTGATGATCGGTTGGAACAGGCTGTGCAAGCTGCCTTGAGCCAGGATAGAGCCCAGTGCATTCAGCTGTTCGGTCATGGTCATGGCGATCTCGATCGAAAAAAAAGGACCGCAGGCGTTGCGCCTGCGATCCTTTATTTCACGACAGAATGATGACTGTATGATGACGCTCCGCGGAGCGCTCACATTAAATTGCCATCACCTACTGCTTGGCGACCTGTTTGGTGACTTTGAGGTAGTCCAGCAGGATCCGGCCTGTCTCGGCCAGGTACGCGTCATCTTCCGGCTTGGTTTTATCGGCCTCGGTTGGCAGCGCATCTTCATCTTCTTTTTTCAGCTCCTTGAGCGGATCTTCACCCTTGGCCTTGCGGCGGATGTTCTCCAGCACCAGTTGCTTGTTCTCGATGTCGGTGTGCTGCTTGCGGCGGTCCACTTCGTTGAGGCTGACGGTTTTTTCTTCCATCAGCTTCTTGGCCAGGGCCAGCTTGTCGCGGATAAACACGAACTCGGCGTCCTTGGCGGAGCGGGTATCGTGGTCAGCCTTCAACTGCGCCAGGAATGGCTTGAACGGATCCGACGCCGGCTTGATCGCAGGGCGGATGGTGTCCCATGGCATGGCTTCCGGCAGGGCGCTTTCGCCGATTTCCTTAGTGTCGATGATCGACGGGAAATCGATGTCCGGCAGTACGCCCTGATGCTGGGTGCTCTGCCCGGAAACCCGGTAGAACTTGGCCAGCGTCAGCTTGAGCTCGCCATGGTTCAACGGCTGAATGGTCTGCACGGTGCCTTTGCCGAAGGTCTGGCCGCCGATGATCAGCGCACGGTGATAGTCCTGCATCGCACCGGCGAAGATCTCCGATGCCGAGGCCGAGAGGCGGTTGACCAGCAACGCCATCGGGCCTTTGTAGAAGGCACCTGGGTTCTCATCCTCAAGCACATCGACACGGCCGTCAGCGTTGCGTACCAACACGGTCGGGCCTTTGTCGATAAACAGGCTGGTCAGCTCGGTGGCTTCCTGCAGGGAACCGCCGCCGTTGTTGCGCAGGTCGATGACCACGCCGTCGACTTTTTCCTTCTGCAGCTCGGTCAGGATTTTTTTCACGTCGCGGGTGGTGGACTTGTAGTCCGGATCGCCCGCACGGAAAGCCTTGAAGTCCAGGTAGAAGGCCGGGATCTCAATCACTCCCAGCTTGTAGTCCTTGCCATCCTGCTTGAGGTTGAGGACTTTCTTCTGTACGGCCTGGTCTTCGAGCTTCACCGCTTCACGGGTGATCGACACGATTTTGCTGGTCTGATCGTTCGGCGCATTGGTGTGCGGAATCACTTCCAGGCGCACCACACTGCCTTTTGGCCCGCGGATCAGCTTGACCACTTCGTCCAGGCGCCAGCCGACCACATCGACCATCTCTTTGTCGCCCTGGGCCACGCCGATGATCTTGTCGGCCGGCGCGACCTGTTTGGTCTTGTCGGCCGGACCTGCCGGCACCAGGCGCACGATCTTGACCTGGTCATTGTCGCTTTGCAGGACGGCACCGATGCCTTCCAACGACAGACTCATGTTGATATCGAAATTTTCCGCGTTATCCGGCGACAGATAATTGGTATGCGGATCGTAGGACATCGCGAAGGTGTTGATGTAGGCCTGGAAGATATCTTCGGCACGGGTCTGGTCCAGACGTGCCAGTTGATTCTTGTAGCGCTTGGTCAACAGTTCCTGGATGGCCTTGGGCTCTTTGCCGGCGATCTTCAGGCGCAGCACTTCGTCCTTGACGCGTTTGCGCCACAGGTCGTCGAGGGCGGCGGTGCTGGTCAGCCAAGGGGCGTCCTTGCGGTCCACCAGAAGGGTTTCCTTCTGGGTGAAGTCGAGTTTGTCGACACCTTTGTCCAGCTCAGCCAGAGCGAAGTCCAGCCGCGCTTTGACGCGATCCAGGTAACGCTTGTAGATGGTGAAGCCAGGCTGCAGGTCGCCGCTTTTGAGGAAGTCGTCGAACTGGGTCTTCCACTTGTCGAACTCAGCGATATCGCTGGCCAGGAAATAGCTGCGCGAGGGGTCCAGCAGCTTGAGGTAGCTGTCGTAGATGATCACCGAACGGGCGTCGTCCAGCGGCGGCTTGCTGTAGTGGTGGCGCTTGAGCAACTCAACGACGTTGAGGCTGGCAATCACCTCATCGCGGTCAGGCTGAAGGTTGTCCCAGCTGTTGGCTGCGAACGTATTGGTCGACATCGACGCGAAGCCGAGACCAATGAAAAAAGCGAGGGCGGTGCTGGGGAACAGATGCTTCATGCTGATTCGACGCGGGGGCAATTGATAACGCATATTAGGCCGTCTTTGAAGTTGCCGGTTCCATAGGGGCCGGTCGCATAATGCAAAAAGCCCGGCGCTACTGCTACGGGCTCAGTCCGGACTCACTATGGAGGCACTGTGAAAGCATTGCAAGGCGTTGAAGGTCATGTGGAGTGGTTGGAAGAACCAAGTCCTACATGTGATGTAGGCCAAGTTCGCATCCGGGTGGCGGCAGCGGGCCTCAACCGCGCCGATTTATTGCAGCGTGCGGGGCTCTATCCGCCACCGCCTGGTGCGAGCCATGTGCTGGGCCTGGAGTGTTCCGGGGTGATCAGCGAAGTGGGCGCGGGCGTGTCCTGGCAGGTGGGGGATCGCGTCTGCGCACTGCTGGCGGGTGGCGGCATGGCCGAAGAAGTGGTGGTGGATGCGCGGCACGTGCTGCCGGTCCCCGAAGGCGTGTCGCTGGTCGAGGCGGCGGCATTGCCTGAGGTATACAGCACGGCGTGGCTCAATCTGTTTCAACTGGCGGGCGTCAAGCCGGGTGAGAAGGTGTTGTTGCATGCCGGCGCCAGTGGCGTGGGCTCGGCCGCTATCCAGCTGTGCAAGGCATTTGGCAGCCCGTGCTGGGTCAGTGTCGGCTCGGCAGAACGCCTGGCGTATTGCGAAGACTTGGGCGCCCAGGGCGGCGTGGTACGAACTGATGGTATCGAAGGGCTGCGCGACTTCGGGCCGTTCGACGTGATTCTCGACCCTGTGGGTGGCGACTATGCGGCGCTGGACCTCAAGCTGCTGGCGTTGGATGGACGTTGGGTGCTGATTGGGTTGATGGGCGGTCGCGAGGCGCAGTTGGACTTGGCCCAGGTGCTGGGCAAGCGTATTCAGTTGTTGGGCTCGACCCTGCGCAGCCGTAGTGATCAGTTCAAGGCGGACCTGCTCTGCGACCTGCGCCAGCAAGTCTGGCCCTTGTTTGCCGAGGGGCGCCTGAGCCCGCAGTTGGCCAGGACCTTCGCGATCAAGGACGCCGAGGCAGCGTTTGCCGAGCTGGCGACCAATCAGATTTCAGGGAAGTTGGTTTTGGTGATTGACGAAAGCCTCACCTGACCCAGTTTTGAAGTGGAATCAAATCAAATTGTGCGGGCTTGCTCGCGAATGCAATGAGTCAGATGAAACATTCTTCACACAGACACCGCATTCGCGAGCAAGCCCCACATTTGAATCCGGCTGAGTCAGGCCCAGTGGTGGATCGGCCAACCAGTCTTTTCGGCGTGTTCGCGCAATACCGGGTCCGGGTTTACCACCTGCGGGTGATCCACTTTCTGCAGCAGCGGCAGGTCATTCCGTGAGTCCGAGTAGAAATACGCGCCCTCAAGCGTCTCACCTTCCTGCGCCAGCCACTCCAGCAAGCGGGTGATCTTGCCTTCACGATAGGTGAGCACACCGGCTGTTTTGCCGCTGTAAACGCCATGGCCCACGTCCAACTCGATCCCCAGCACTTCATCGATACCGATGCGTGCGGCAATCGGCTTCACCAGGTGAGTGCCCGAGGCCGAAATCACCAGAATCCGGTCACCGTTTGCACGGTGGCGAGCGATGGTTTTAGTGGCATCGCTGTAGATCAGCGGCTCAATCACGTCCTCCACCCACGGCTCCACCAGGTGCTCGATCTCCTCCGGTGTGCGGCCGATCATCGGCTCCAGGCTGAAGTCCATGAAGTCTTCCATGCGAAGCTTGCCCTGGCTGTAGGCATCCATCAGCTCGTTGTTGGTGCGCATGAACGACTCCGGGTCGACCCAGCCCAGACGGCCCATCTGCTCGCTCCACAGGGTCGCGCAGTCGCCGTGGATCAGGGTGTCGTCCAGATCAAAAATTACCAATGCCATCCGTTACGCTCTCTTAGTCAATCGTTGCATCAGGCTACTTCACACAGCGCACTGGGGTCGATGGAAAGTGCCAGGCGCTGGCCGTCCGGGTGCAGGTCGTCGGCCGAGCGGTTGAGCACGTCCACCACCAATTCCACCCCGCGGGCTTCAATGCGATAGCGGATCACGTTACCCAGCAGGCTGTGGCTGCGGACCAGCGCGTCCAGTTCGCCACTGCGGCTCAGCTCGATGGCTTCCGGCCGAATGGCGATGCGCCCGCTGATCGGGCGTTGCAGCAGTTGGCTGGCTTTGTCGGCATCCAGCAGGTTGTAGTTGCCGATGAAGCCGGCGGCAAATACGTCGATCGGCGCGGTGTAGAGCGTTTCGGCATCGCCGCTTTGTACGATCTTGCCCTGATTCATCAGGAAGATGCGGTCGGACATGGTCAGCGCTTCCTCCTGATCATGGGTCACGAAAATCGTGGTCAGGCCCAGCTCGCGTTGAATCTGGCGGATCTGTTCGCGCAGGTGCTTGCGAATGCGCGCGTCCAGGGCTGACAGCGGTTCATCCAGCAGCAACAGGCGCGGGCGCGTGACCAGGGAGCGGGCCAGGGCCACGCGTTGGCACTGGCCGCCGGACATCTGGTGCGGGTAACGCGCGGCCAGGTCTTTGAGCTCCACCAGTTGCAGCACTTGCTGCACACGTTCGTGGCTGTCGTCGGCGTTGACCTTTTGCATGCGCAGGCCGAAGGCGACGTTCTGTTCCACCGTCATGTTGGGGAACAGCGCATAGCTCTGAAACACCATGCCGATGTTGCGCTTCTGTGGGCCCAGGGGAACGATGTCCTGACCATCCAGCAGAATTTTCCCGCTGTCCACCGAGGTCAGCCCGGCGATGCAGCGCAGCAAGGTCGACTTGCCGCAACCGGAGGGGCCGAGGAGGGTGACGAACTCGCCCTTGGCGATTTCGCAGTTGATGTCACTGAACACCGGTGTGCCGGCGTAGCCCTTTTGCAGATGTTGGACGCTGACGAAGCTCATTGGCTTTTGTCCTTGTTCAAGATATTGGCGGCCCAGGTCAGCACCAGCACAAAGAAGAAATAGGAAATGACCACGGCACTGGTGAAGTGGCCGCTGCTGTTGCGCATGTTGTTGAGGTACACCTGCAGGGTCTCGTAGCGGGTGCCTACCAGAATGTTGGCAAACACGAACTCACCGAACAGGAATGAGAACGACAGCAGCAGCGCCACCATCAAGCCTTTGCGCAAGTTGGGCAGCACGACGAAGATCGCCGCTTGCCAGGTGCTGGCGCCCAGCAGTTGCGAGGCGTCCATCAGGTCGCGCAGGTTGATGGCTTGCAGGTTGTTGGTGATGGCTCGGTACATGAATGGCAGCGCCACGGTGAAGTAGCAACCGATCAGGATCCACGGCGTCCCGACCATCGCCAACGGCCCGGAACCATACAGTTGCAACAGGCCCACCGATGACACCACCGGCGGTACAGCGAACGGCAGCAGGATCAGGATGTTCATCAGCGCGTCGAGCCTGGGGAAGTGGTAATGCACCACGAACAGCAGCGGCAGGATCAGCACCACCGACAGGATCAGCGCGCCCACGCACACCAGCAACGATTGACCGAAGGCCATTAGAAAGCGCGGGTCGCTCCACAGCTGTACATACCACTTGACCGTGAAGCCGGCCGGCAGAATGGTCGCCGACCAACTGCTGGCGATGGAGTAGACGAAGGTGCCCACCAGCGGCAACACCAGGATCGCAAACAGCATGTACACCACCACGCGGTGGTAGAGCGAGGCCGAACCGGCTTCAGCGCGAGACATGGTAGCTCCTCTTGAGCAGCAGTTGATGGACCACCGTCACCACGGTCATCAGCGCCACCAGCACCACGGCCAGCGCACTGGCCATGTTCGGGTCCAGCGACACATCACCGGAGACCAGTCCCGCGATGCGGATCGGCAGCACGTTGAAGTTGCCGGTGGTCAGCGCGTAGACAGTGGCGTAGGCGCCCAGGGCGTTGGCCAGCAGGATCACGAAGGTGCCCAGCAGCGCCGGCGTCAGTACCGGCAGGCCGATATGTCGCCAGAACTGCCAGCCGTTCGCGCCGAGCAGTGCCGCCGACTCACGCCAGTCTTCGCGCAAGGCATCGAAGGCCGGGTACAGCAGCAGAACGCCCAACGGAATCTGGAAGTAGGTGTAGAGGATGATCAGGCCGGTTTTGGAGTACAGGTTGAAGTCCTGAATGATCCCCGCCTGCTTGAGCATGATGGTGATGCTGCCGTTGAACCCCAGCAAAATGATGAACGCAAAGGCCAGCGGCACGCCGGCGAAGTTGCTGGTCATGTTGGCGAAGGCGGTCACGAAGTTGCGCAGCGGTCCGTCCACGCGGCGCAGCGAATAACTGCCCAGGGTGGCGATGATGATGCCGAAGATGCTCGAGTAAAAGCTGATCTCCAGGCTGAATTGGATCGCTTGCAGGTAGAACCTGGAGCTGAAGATGCGCATGAAATTTTCCACGCCCCAGCCCGCCTCTTCGGTTTGCAGGCTGTTGACCAGCACCCACACCAGCGGGGCGATTTCGAACACGATAAAAAACAACGCGAAGGGCAGCAGGCACAGCAGGGCCAGCCATTTGCCGCGAGTCATGGCATTCACTTCAATAGCTCCCGGCACACAGGTTTGTCGTGAGGCACGCCCAACAGTTCACACACGGTGCCGCACAGGTCGGTCTGTTTGGGCGCGGCGTTGGCATCCAGGCTGAACGCAGCGCCGAGCACGAACAACGGTACTTCCCGTTCTTCGGGCAGCAGGCCGTTGTGGGAGCGGTCATTGTTCATGCCGTGGTCGGCGGTCACCAACACTTGATAGCCAGCATCGAGCCAGCCTTGCAGGTAGTCGGCGAGGAGGATGTCGGCCGAGCGCGCGCTGTTGCGGTACTGGGCGGTATCGAGGCCGTGCTTGTGGCCGGCGTCGTCAATGTTCATCGGGTGCACCACCAAAAAGTCTGGCGCGTGCTTGAGCCGCAGGCTCTCGGCGTCGGCAAACAGGTGGGAGTCCGGGTAGTGGTCATTCCAGTAGAAATGCCCGTGTTGGATTGCCAGCGTCTTGTCGTCGGTATGACGATCGCGGGCGGCGAGAAAGGGCGTGCGGTTATACAACTCGCTCACCCAGTGGTAAGCCGCCGCGGCCGTGGTCAGGCCTGCATCGCACGCGTAGTGGAAAATGCTGCGCTGGTTGGACAGGCGCGAAACCTGGTTATGCACGATGCCGCTTTTGATCGGAGGCACGCCGGTGAGGATGCATTCATACAATGGGCGGGACAGCGAGGGCAGTTCACATTCCAGTTTGTAGAGGGCTGCGCGTCCTGCGCCGACATAGGCCTGCAAGTGCCCCATGGCGTGCTTCGCAACCTCGAAGTTCAGGCCGTCGAGCACGACAAGGATGACTGGGTACTTCATGGGGGCGACGCTCCGCAACGATTGACTTGGCTCGATTCCTCTGGAGGAACGGTGTCAAAAAAGTGGGAACGGGCCGGCTCGCGAATGCGGTGTTTCAGACGGCAAAGTCAGTTGACTGAACGTACGCATTCGCGAGCCAGGCCCGCTCCCCCATTGGATCTCCACCGGAGCTCCAATGGGGGATTAAACCCTTACTTCATCTCTACGATGACCTGCTCGTTCCACAACTGAGGCAGCTTTTTGGAGGTGGCTTCCCAGGCTGCGGCATCTTTGATCGGCTGCGGATTGGCCTTGGTGTACTGCTCGCCCGGGATCAGGTTCTTGGCGATTTCGGCGGGCAGTTTCAGGTCGGTCTCGGCACGGATCGGACGCGCGTTGCCCTTGGCCAGGTTGAGTTGGCCAGCATCGCTGAAGATGTATTCGCGGGTCAGCTTGGCGGCGTTCGGGTGCTTGGCGTACTTGTTGATGATGGTGGTATAGCCGGATTTTACCGAGCCGTCCGAAGGGATCAGCACCACGTAGTCATCCGGGTTGGCCATCTTGGCTTTGTAGCTCAGGCCGTTGAAGTCCCAGACGATACCCACTTCCACTTCGCCCTTTTCCATCGTGGCGATGGTCGGGTTGGACAGGCCGAGTCGGCCTTGCTGAGCGATCTTGGTGAAAAACTGCAGGCCTGGGGCAATATTCTTTTCGTCGCCTTTATTGGCGATGGCAGCGGCCAGCACGGCGTTGGAGGCCTGGGCTGCGGTGCTCACGTCACCCACCGACACCTTGTATTTGCCGGTTTGCAGGTCTGCCCAACTGGTGGGGACTTCGGAACCGTGCAGCAGCTTTTTGTTGACGATAAACGCGATGGTGCCGGTGTAGGCCAGGGCCCAGTGACCGTCTTTGTCTTTTGCCCAATCCGGGATCGAAGCCCAGGTAGAGGGTTTGTAGGGTTGGGTCACGTCCTGCTTGACCGCGATCGGGCCGAAGGCGGCACCGACGTCGCCGATGTCGGCACTGGCGTTGTCTTTTTCGGCTTTGAACTTGGCGATTTCCTGGGCCGAGCTCATGTCGGTGTCGATGTGCTTGAGACCATAGGTCTTGGCCAGGTCTTCCCACGTGCCTTTCCAGTTGGCCCAGTCATCGGGCATGCCGACGCTGTTGACGGCACCTTCCGCTTTCGCGGCGGCTTCCAGAGTTTTTAGATCGGTATCAGCGGCCATGGCGGCGGTGCACATGGCAATGGTCGAGCCTAACAGTGATGCCAGGAAAAGCTGTTTCATCCGAAGCTCCTTTGGGCGTTTTCAACGCGGCGTTTTTATGAACGTTTGCGGTGGTGTTGGTCTAGGTCAGAGCAATACCTGAGCCAATCTAGGCTCGATGCATGACAGTTTCATGTCGATGTGGTTTTTTTTGCGCTGACGTCGGCCTGCGCAGATTGAGCGTAGACCATGCTCAAATGCCCGCAGGCCCTGGACTTGGCCGATGTATTGCAAGACTTGCGGCAGCCGGTTCAGACGCGCTGTCATCTGTCGGTCATCTGCAATGCCTACGCTTGCACGCAGTCGCCAGCGCCCAATTGCCGAGCGGTTTATGCACCTGAACGGTGCTGGTCTAGTCCAGATAGGTAACGTTGATGCGTGATGAGGCAATCAAGGCGGTTACATCCATCGGCCTGGCGCTGCAAGAGCAGATCGACCACGGCCTGTTGCCGCCCGCCAGCAAGTTGCCCGCCGAGCGCAAGCTCAGCGAGTTGTTTGGTACCACTCGAATAACCGTGCGGGAAGCCTTGTTACAACTGGAAGCCCAAGGGCAGATCTACCGTGAGGAACGCCGAGGCTGGTTCGTTTCGCCGCCGCGGCTGGCTTATAACCTGATGCAACGCAGCCACTTTCACGCGATGGTCAATGACCAGGGGCGTGTGGCCTCCACCGAAGTGATCAGCGCACGGTTGCAACCGGCCTCGGCGGCGGTGTGCGCGTGGCTGCAACTGCCGGCGCTGTCCCGCGTGATCCAGATTTGCCGGGGCCGGCGGATTGATGGGCGACTGGTGTTGTATGTGGAGCACTACCTGAACCCGCAGTATTTTCCGGGGATTCTGGAGTGTGACCTGAATCAGTCGATGACTGAGTTGTATGCACGCAAGTACGACTTGCATTACGGGCGGGTGCGTTTCGAGATTGTGCCGACGTCACTGCCGGTGGAAGCTGCCGCCGCGTTGCGCGTGTCGGTGGGCAGCCCGGGTTTGCGTATTGCCCGGGTCAACTATGACCAGCACCAGCGGTTGATCGACTGCGATCTGGAGTTTTGGCGGCATGATGCTATCCACGTCGGTGTGGATGTCGTCTAACCACCCGCGGGCTTCTGTAGTGAGCAGGCTTGCCCTGCGCCGGGCTGCGAAGCAGCCCCAAAACCAGACGCCGCGCAGTTTCTGACGTACCGCACTCCTGAGTACTGGGGCCGCTTCGCGACCCAGCGCAGGGCAAGCCTGCTCACTACAGGAGGCCGGAGCGGCTAGGGCATGAGGGTTTTGATCACTTGGTCCACATTGGTTTCCAACTCTGTCACCGGGTCGGCGCCGTCGACGTTCAACACCAGCAACTTCGAGCCACCTGCCGTGATGGCGGCTTTCACCGCCTCACTCGGCTGACGATGGTGCAGCACCACGGCCACGTCGTTGTCCTTCAATTGGGCACTGAATGCCTGCAACGCCTCAGGCGTCCAATCGGCATCGGGCCGTGCGTCGGTGCTGACCTGTTCCAGGTTCAGGCTGCTGATCAGATACCCGAAGTGATCGCTCAAACTGACCACACTCAGGTTGTCCGCCTCGGCCAGCCGAGCCTCGCTGTCAGCGTTGAGCCTGAGCAGGCGCTGTTTGAGCGCGGCCAGGTTGGCGTCGATCCTGGCCTTGGCACCCGGCGCCAGGCGGCTCAGGTCGGCAGCCAACACATCGGCCATGCGCCCCAGGTTGTTGCTTGATTGCCAGGGCTGGCTGTTCAAGCCGTCGCTGACGCCCGGTTGTAAGGCGATCCCCGGCAAGCCGCCATCCACAGGCCGCGCGGCATCGACTTCGACGATACGGATGTTGCTGCGCCGTGCCACCGGGTACAGCGGGTCATCTGCCCACAGCGAGCGCAGGCCGATCGCGGCGTCGGCGTCCTGGGCCAGCGCACTCAGTGCCGGGGCGCCACGGCCGGTGAAGTAAGAGACCTGGCGTGAGCCCGGCAGATTGGCCGGCGCCGCGCGCTCCAGGTGTACATCGGTGCCTTTAAGCAGCGCCTCGGCGAGGCCAAAAGTGATCGGCAGCGAAGCCAGAACTTTGACGGGGTTGGTGGCGTGAGCGCCCGGTTTGGCGGGCTCGGCGGCCATCAGCGGTGGGGTGATCAAGCAGGCGATGGCCAGGGCCAGAGGCCGAAGAACAGAGCGCATTATCCTAGGTTCCCTTTAAGGCTGGGCACGGTGCCGCGGGCGATGGCGGCAAGGGCGAAAGCGATACCGGCCATCAGAATGATCGCGGCACCGGAGGGGATGGGCAGGTCAAAGATGATCGGCAGCAGGATCCCGCACAGGGTGCTGACGGTGGCGATCCCCACCGAGACCCAGAAGAAGCCTTTGAGCGACTGGCTTAACAGGCGCGCGGCGGCGGCGGGAATCACCAGCAAGGCGCCCACCAGAATCGCGCCGATGACCTTGACTGCCGCCACGGTGATCAGTGTCACCAGAATCACGAACAGGTAGTCCAGGGTCTTCACCGCCACCCCACGCACCGCTGCCAGTTGCGGGTTGAAACTGGCGAGCATGATGCGGTTGTACAGTGGCAGCGCCAGGGCCATGACCAGTGAGCCGACAATCGCCAGCACCAGCAAGTCGTTGCCGTTGACCGTCAACACCGAGCCGAACAGCACGTTTTCGAGAATGTGCACGTTGATCTTGCCCGCCAGGATCAGCAGCAGGCTCGCACCCAGCGCCAGGGAGACCGACAGGAACACGCCGATCAAGGTATCCGGCGCCAGGCCTGTGCGGTTGCGCAGGTAGTTGAGCAGAATGCCGAACAACAGGCAGTAACCGAACAGGCTGCCGTAGGGCCCGGTGTAGGGTTCGCCGAGCAGGATGCCCACGGCTACGCCGGTCAATGCGGCATGGCCGACCGCTTCGGAGAAAAACGCAAAGCGCTTGACCACCACCAGAGTGCCCAGCCCCCCCAGTACCGGGCCGATCAGCAGGCCGGCGAGCAGGGCGTTGACCACAAACCCATAGGCCAGCGCCTCGGGCAGGTAGCCGGACGAGGCCCAGCCCTGGACCATTAAGCGAAACGCTTCATAACTCATTGCGCCGAGCTCCGAGGGTGGGTGGAGAACAGGGTCAGCAGGCGGTCCGGGGTCAGCGCCTCTTTTGCGCTGGCGTCGAACAGCACGCGGCGGTTAAGGCCGGTGACACGGTCAGCCAGGCGGCCGACGGCTTCGAGGTCGTGTTCGATCCACAGCACGGTGATGCCAGCCAGGCGCCAGTCGTTGAGCAGGCGCTCGAAGACCTGGGTTCCCGCTTCATCGAGGGCCGACATCGGCTCGTCCAGCACCAGCAACTGCGGCGCGGGTATCAGGCCCTGGGCCAGTAACACGCGCTGACGCTCACCGCCCGACAGCGCGCCCATGCGCCGCTTGCGTTTGTCCTGCATGCCGACGCGCTCCAGCGCATCGCCAATCGCGGCGGCGTAATGCTTGGACAACCCCAGGAACGCCGGACGCCGTTGGCACATGGCGGCCATGAAATCGTCGACGGTCATCGGCAAGCCGCGGTCGAACTCCAGCGCCTGTGGCACATAGCCGATGGTGCCGGGCGTGCTCGGCCAGACCAGGCTCAAGCGGCCCTGGTGCGGGGTCTGCCCGAGCAGGGTCTTGATCAACGAGCTTTTGCCGCCACCATTGGGGCCGACCAGAGCATGGATGCTACCCGGCTGTACCTGGAACGCCACGCTGTCGAGGATCACGGTGCGGCCCAACGTCAGGGACACGTTGTCGAAATCAAGGGTGGGGCCGACGCTGGCGACCTTCAGTTGCTCGGCCGCGGTCATGCGCCCGACTCCTGAATCGCCCGGACCACGGTGTTGAGGTTGCCGGTCATTTCCACTTCGTACTTCTCAGCGCTGTATTCACCGTAGGAAATATGCGACAGCGGGTACAGCTTGACCCCCGATTCACGCTGGATGGTGTCGACGTAGGTGGAGGGGAAGTCCATCTCCGAAAAGATCACCTTCACATCCAGCGCGCGCAGTTCGTCGATGGTTTTCTTCAGTTGGCTGGGGCTGGGCTCGATACCGTGGGCGGGTTCGACCACGGCGGTCACTTCCAGGCCGAACTCACGCAGCAGGTAGTCGTAGGCCGCATGCACCGTGGCGACACGCAGGTCCGGGTTGGGCGCGCGGGTGAGTTTGGCCAAAGCCTCGGCGCGCATCTGGCGCAGGCGTTTGCCGTAGGCGCGGGCGTTTGCGGTATAGGTCTTGGCATTGTCCGGATCGAGCTTGCCCAGTTCGCGGGCGATGTTGTTGACCTGGGCAATCGAGGCGCTGATGGACAGGAAGGTGTGGGGGTTGACCACCTTGCCCGCACCGCGTGCGGCATTGCCGGTGGCGGCCAGCAGCGGCACGTTGGCGTTGGCTTCGATTACGGCAATGTCCGGGCGCTCGCTGGTGGCGATCATCCTGTCGGCGAAGTCGTCATGGCCGACGCCATTGAGCACGATCACGTCCAGGGTGCCGATACGCTTGATGTCTTCGGCGCGCGGCTCGTAGGCGTGGGGGTTGAAACCGGCTGGAATCAACGGCACCACATCGGCCTTGTCGCCGACGATATTGGCCACGTAGCTGTAATAAGGATGCAGGGTGATACCGATACGCAGGCGTTTGGCCGCCTCGGCGTGTGCCAGCGGGGCGAGCGTCAGGCTGAACAGGCCAACCAGCAGCAGGCGTAACAGGGGAGATGAAATGGACATGGGCAATCGGTCTTCTCGTTCAGTGACGGTGCTGGCGGGTGACGCCGGCGTCGAATTGCGCGACCACCTGCCGCCAGCCGGCTGCGATCAGCGCCTGGTCAGTGAGGTCAGTGGGGGCGGCCAGGTCTTTGCCGCGGTTGAGCCAGATATCCGGCTCGGTGCCGTGCACGCGCATCAGCAGTGAACCGCTGGTCGCGGGCGCCTGACTCAAGCCCAGGTACGCCGAGGGCGTGAGCAATTGCCAGTGATGGTCGCCACGGCTGACCGAGCTGGCATCCTGAGCGAATGGCGCGAAGCCTTCTTCGGCCAGTTGCTCAGGGGTTGGCAAGGCGCTTTGCTCCTGCTGGAGCAAGTGGATCTCGTCCAGCGTCACGCGCAGGTCGGCGTAGATGCCTTGTTCGCTGGCGCTCAGGTCGCGGCGCGCGTCCAGCTGGTGGCTGGGTACTGCGGTTATTTCCTGGGATTCACCGTGCAGCGCGACCACGGTGCCAGCCACCGCGAGGATGATCAGACACAGCAGCAGGACGTAAAGGGTTTCGTGACCGGCACCGGCGGGGCGTACAACCTGAGTCGTACTCATTGGGGCTGGATATCCGCTTGGTCGATTTCCACCACATGGCCAGGGCCCGCATCAAACAGCACGTAGAACTCGGCGGACGGTTTTTTGAAGGTCAGGGTCGAATCCTGGCCGAGCTTGCCGGGTACCAGGATGGTTTCGTCGTAGCCGATCACATCCAGGGTCACGCCGGGCGCGCCACTGCCATCGGAGAAGCCTCCCTTGCACTGGATCTGCTCGCCGGGGATTTCTTTGCATTCGCACATGGGGTTGTGGGCCAGCGCGACGCTGCTCAAACCGGCACTGATTAACAGTGCGGCGCAGCCACGGGTAAGGCGCTTGAACGTCATGGTTTGACTCCTTGCTTGTTCAGCCAGGCAACAGTGGCAGGCGAGGCCTGGCTCAGCGGGATGGAACCCTGGTGCATCGTGCCGTCCCAGCCTTCCATGGTGACCCACAGTTCGGCGTCGGCGGGCGTTCGCTCAGGCACGGGCAGAGCGGCGCCCATGCGGTACGGCGTGCCGAAGAAGATCACTCCCGCAGCCCGCAGGCTGCGCGGTTTACCGATACGCAGGTAAGTGGCTTTGACCTGGTCGGCACAGGTGGCGCACAGGGCGGCATTGAAGAACTTCATGGGGCCGGCCGGGTCGGGGCGCGGGCCTTCATTGCGGAACTCGGCGAGGGTCAGGCTCCAGGGGCCAACCTGCACGTCCCCCGCCACTCGTTCGCCGATGCCCGTGTCACCGCGAAACAGCGCGGCGTCGGCGAAGTACTTGGGCATAAAGCCCAGGGGCACGAGTAACAGCAGAACATTGATATGAAAGCGCCATTTCAGCCAAAAGGCCCTCAACGGCGTCGTCGGTGCGGTGGTAGCGACCTTTTTCATGGGTTAGCCTCCGAGGTTTCAGCCTGCATGGCGGCGATGGCCTGAGGTTGGCGGGGCGCTTTTTCACTGCGCTTGAGGGCATTGACGGTGGCCAAGGCCGTGCGCTTGGTCCAGATCAGCAGGCCGCTCAGTACCATCATGCTCAGCACCAGGCCAAAGAACGCCCAGATCAGCTTGATCCAAATGCCGCCGAAGTCACCGGTGTGCAACGGGCGCATGGATTCGGTGACGAACTCCAGGGCTGTACGGTCGGACAGCAGGTGCGAGACCGCGATTTCGCCGCTATAGGGGTTGAGTTGGGCAGTCTGGTACATCAGTGGGTACCAGCCGCGGCCGCCGATCTGCAGGTGGCTGTAGGCATTGAAGGGCAGGCGCACGAAACTCGCCTCCAGCCCGGGGATGCGCTGGGTTGCAATCTTGATGGCTTCGTCCAGGGGAATCATGGGCGCCGGCACGCCCGGTGCCGAGGCCGGTACTTTGTCGCGGGCGATTACCGGGACGATGGGTTCGCTGGAAATTGAAATCTGGTTGTCGGACAGGATCGCCTCGATCAGGAACCAGATACCGGTGATGGAAATGACCGCGATAAACCAGATCGACCAGATACCGCTGAGGCGGTGGAAATCACCCCAAAAGATCCGCGCGCCGTGGCGAAAACGCAGGGTTGGTTTGAAAAAGCCTTTCCAGAAACGCTTGTAGACCACAAGCCCGGTGATCAGCGAGGCCAGCAGCGGCAGGCCGAGCAGCGATACCAGATACCAGCCCCAGCTGTAGCCATTGGTGAAGGGCACCAGCCACCAACCGTGCAGCGCGCGGGTGAATTGACGGAAGTCGAACGACGGGCTGATGCCCTGGATCGCGCCGGTATAGGGGCTGACGTAGACCTCAACCGAGCGTCCGTCGGGGTAGCTGAGGTCGACGCTGAGGGCGAAGTGCGATTCATCCGGACGGCTGAGCGATTGGACGATTACCTGGGGCTCGGCACGCTTGATGGCGCTGACCACTTGGTCGTAGCTCAGGGGTTGCGCGTCATCCGACGGCTTGCTTGCGCGGATGTCCGGGTTGGCCAGCCAGACGATTTCCTGGCTGACCACGGCCAGGGTGCCGGTGACGCAGACGATCAGTACAAAGAACCAGATGGGTAAAGCCAGCCAGCTATGTACGAGAAACCAGAGTTTGGAGCGCGACTTCTTCGACATGTGAATGAGGGTCTTGATCGGAGGAGGGCGATAGAGGCCCAAAAAAGGCCGGTCGTAGCTTTTGCTGACGCGACTGGCTGTATCTAAGTTAAGACGGATGAGAATCAAAAACCCTTAAGCCTGATATGAAAGAAAATGTTTCAAGTTTGGAGGCAGTGGGTTTTTGCGCGTGGATCAGGCGCGAAAGGAGGCAAGGGAAGTCTGGAACCGGCGCTCATCAGGGGCAGGAGCGAGCAAGCTCGCTCCTATCCATCGGCCTTGCTGGAACATCTGCGCCGCGTGGCGGCGTATGTTGTCTTCAGACAGGTCTTCTTTGTGGATTGCAATGAACCACACGTGGCCGAACGGGTCCTTCAGCGTGCCGGAACGGTCGCCGTAAAACTGGTCCTCAGGTTCGGCGATCGACAAGAAGACTTAGCTGGGCTCCAGCAATTGCGCGCCCGGCCCGCGTTCACCCAATTGATCGTCCTGATTGCGCAGCGGACAGGCCTCCAACGACAAACAGCCGCAGCCAATGCAGCCATTGAGCTTGTCCCGTAGCAGCAATAGTTTGCTGATGCGCTCGTCCAAATCTTCGCGCCACGACGCCGACAGACGCTCCCAGTCTTTGGCGGTGGGCGTGCGGCCATCGGGCAGTGTCTGCAGCGCCTCGCCTATGGTTGCCAACGGAATGCCCAGGCGCTGAGCGATCTTGATCACCACCACGCGGCGCAACACATCCCGTGGGTAGCGCCGCTGATTACCGGCGTTGCGCCGGCTGGCGATCAGGCCCTTGGTTTCGTAAAAGTGCAGGGCGGTGACCGCCACGCCACTACGAGCCGCCAATTGGCCGACGGTGAGCTCCTTGGTAACCATGAAAACTCCGATTAAGCGCTTGACCTTGACTTAACTAGAGGTTTTACCCTGCGTGGCATCGAATCGCAAGATTCTGCCTACACAGAAAGGGGAGTATTCATGCAGGTATCAGAGAAGAGTCTCGGCTTCACTCAACTTATCGAATTTCATATCGAGCCCCTGCAACAGTTCGCCCTGGTAGCGGCCTTGTCCACCCAGAGCGAGCGCCTGGCCCAGGATCAGCGAGGGTTCTTGAGTGCCAGCGTGCAGGTCAGCGACGACGGGCGCCGGGTCCTCAATTATTTGCAATGGCAATCCCGTGCGGATGGAGAGGCGGCGTTCAGGCGCTTTGAGCGCGCAGGTGAGGATTTCTGGACGCTGATCCGCGTCCATCAGGCCACGGCCGTGACCTTTGGCTCGTTCCATGTGCTGCGCAGCTTCGAGCGCAGCCAAGACAACGCGTTGCACTGTCGCTTATATGGATAGGTGCAGCATCCGTTCACCTTGCACCGTTTCCCCGGGGCGGCGCTTGTTCACCGCCAGCTCGCCGATCTTGATCAGGCGGGTGCGCGTGACATTGCGGCTCAGGCCCAGCAGGTTGGCGGTATGCACCTGGTTGTAGTGGCTGAAGCGATAGCCCGCGCGCAGCAAGGCGTCTTCGACTTTTTCATGCAGGGCGCCGGCCTGTTCTTCGAAGAGCTTTTGAAATGCGCGTTCGAGCAAAGCTTCGGCGCTGTTGTCGCTGCCGTGTTGGCTGTCGTCCTGACGCTCGATGCGCAGGTTTGACAGGCGTAAGTCGTCCCGTTCGATCACGCCGTTACGGCAGATCAGCAGGGTGTGGTGAATCACGTTTTCCAGTTCGCGGATATTGCCCGGCCAGCTGTAGCTCTTGAGCTTGTGTTCGGCCTCGCGGCTGAGGGTGATCGGGCCGTAGCCCAGTCGCCTGCTGTAGGCTTCGATAAAGTGGAGGGTCAGCGGCAGGATATCGCCGGGGCGGTCGCGCAGCGGGCTGAGTTCCAGGCTGACCACGTCGAGGCGGTAATAGAGGTCTTCGCGGAAATGCCCCGCGTTAATGGCTTTTTCCAGTTGCACGTTGGTCGCGGCCACTACGCGCACGTCTATTGGAATGCTCTTGCGCGATCCCAGACGCACCACTTCGCGCTCCTGCAATACACGCAGCAGTTTGACCTGAATGGCCATCGGCAAATCGCCGATCTCATCCAGGAACAGCGTCCCACCGTCCGCCTCTTCGAACCAGCCGGCCTTGGCGCTGAGCGCACCGGTAAACGCGCCTTTTTCATGGCCGAACAGTTCGGCTTCCACCAGAGATTCGGAAAACGCTCCGCAGTTCACCGCCACAAACGGCCGGTTGCGCCGCGCGCTGAGGTTGTGGATATGGCGCGCCACCAGCTCTTTGCCCGTGCCGGTCTCGCCGATGATCAGCACGCTGGCTTCGCTGGGTGCCACTTGCTGGATATGGTCGAGCAACGCCTGGGATTTGGGGTCTTCGAAGACCTGTGCCGTGGCGCGAATAGAGGTCGCGAGGGCGGGCGAGGGCGGTAAGGTTAAAAGCTGCATGGGCACCTCTTTTTATGAGTAGAACGTTGCAGTCGACAGGACCTGGCCGCTAATAAATCGCGCAGGCGCTCGATCGTTGGCACTGGAGCCCAGGCGATTACCGAAGAGTCTTCGTACGAGTGCCCGGTAAGAATCAACGCGGCGTGGTAACTGCTGCTGTCAGCCGCTTGTGCTGCAGGTCCAACGCTGAAAATGCCGTTATCTGGCTGTTGATTTGTTGAATGCCTGTTGCCTGCGCAGCAGTGGTGGCTTGCCGTGGGGTCATATATAGAAGGTTACGGTTATTCCGTAAATGAATGTATTTGAATATTTATAGATCTTAAAGGAATATACATGGGCGCTATGGAGGCGCTCGCAGCGGTTGATAGCGACTATCACGGACGGTGATTTTTCACTGAGCAAGGCCGGGCGTAGCCTGTGTTCATCGACTCCTCCTCTCTTTCGCAGGGCCGCCGTCATGAACCGATTTTTCGTTGTTAGCTTATTGCTTGTCAGCTCTCTACTCGCGGGGTGTGCGACCCACCCCTCACCTGAGTCGCGTCCGTACACGGCCGAAGAAACGAAGCAACTGGCGCTGGAAGCGCTGAGCCGTCGTGGGTTGTCGTTTGATGAATATCAACAGCAGCGCGCCGCACTGAACGGTCAGCCACAGAAGCCTTTCGGCTTTGATCGCCAGGGCGAAATGAACGCTGAACGTAGCGTGACGTTGCATGGTCGTCCCAGTTGATCCCGCGCTCAATAACAAAAAGCCCGAGGCTTCCCTTAAGGAACCTCGGGCTTTTTGTTTGCCCTGGCGTCACTTCAGCCTGTTAAGCTGAATTTCAGGAGCGTTCCTACGCACATTTACTTAAAGTGACCCTTCTTCAATGGCATTCGATCAGGTAAACCTGACGTCCTCTGTTCCTGTCGATGCCCCTGAGACGCTGCTCTCGGGAACCTGCTCTGCGAGTCATTACGTCATGAATAAACGTCCTTTGTATTTCGACTACGCCGCCACCACGCCGGTGGATGAGCGGGTCATCCAGGTCATGGTCGAGTGTCTGGGTTTCAACGCCAATTTCGGTAATCCGGCCTCCAGTTCCCATGCGTTCGGCCAGGCAGCCCGGCATACGGTTGAGCAGGCGCGTCGCCAAGTGGCCGAGTTGGTAGGGGCCCGGCCTGAGCAGATCGTCTGGACCTCCGGTGCCACAGAATCCAACAACCTCGCCATCAAGGGCGTGGCCCAGGCGCGGGGCGTGCCGGGCGGGCATATCATCACCAGCCAGATCGAGCACAAGGCCACTTTGGACACCGCGCGCCAGTTGCAGGAGGCCGGCGTGGCCGTGACTTACCTGGTGCCGGATGCCGACGGGCTGATCAGTGCCGACGCGGTCAGTGAGGCGTTGCGTGACGACACCTTTCTGGTCTCGTTGATGTTGGTGAACAACGAACTGGGTACCCTCAACGATATTCCCGCCATCGGTGCGCGGGTACGTGAGCACGGCGCGTTACTGCATGTGGATGCGGCGCAGGGGGCTGGCAAAGTTGAGATCGATCTGGCGCAGTGGCCAGTGGATTTGATGTCGTTTTCCGCACATAAGGTGTATGGCCCCAAGGGCATAGGTGCGCTGTACGTCGGGCCACGGGCACAGCAGAAAGTGTTGGCGCAAATTCACGGTGGTGGGCACGAGGGAGGCTTGCGCTCCGGTACCCTGGCCACCCACCAGATCGCGGGTATGGGTGCGGCGTTCGCCTTGGCGGCACAATCGTTTGCCGAAGAAAAAGCGCTTATCGTCGCGCTGCGTCGCCGTCTTCTGGATCAGTTGGCCTTGGTGGCCGGTGTACGCCTCAATGGCAGCGCCACGCAGCGTATTCCCCACACCTTGAGCCTGACCTTCGGCGAAGGCGAATTCAATGCTGCGGCCTTGAGTGCAGGGATGGCGTTTTCCGCGACATCGGCTTGCAATTCTGCGAGCAATGCACCGTCCCATGTGCTGCTGGCGCTTGGGCATGACGCCAGCAGCGCCGGGCGTACCATTCGCTTGAGCCTGGGACGGTTCACTACGGAGCAGGATATCGACAGGGCCGTTCAATTGATCAAGGCCGCGCTCGCCAGTGCACCGGCGTTCTGGGCTGTTTGATTTTTTACATAATAATGATGAGTGGTTAGCAGGAGACACAATGAGCACGCAGTCTTTGACCCATGGAACGGTTCCCCAGCGCCTGGCGCGCACCCGTGAACTGATGAGCCGCGAGGGTATCAACGCCTTGCTGGTGCCGTCGGCCGACCCGCATCTGTCCGAGTATCTACCGGGTTACTGGCAGGGGCGCCAATGGTTGTCGGGCTTCCATGGCTCGGTGGGGACGTTGATTGTCACCGCAGATTTCGCCGGTGTGTGGGCCGACAGCCGCTATTGGGAGCAGGCGACCAAAGAACTCAAAGGCAGCGGCATCGAGTTGGTGAAGTTGCAGCCGGGCCAGCCCGGACCGCTGGAGTGGCTGGCCGAGCAGACGCCGGAAGGTGGCGTGGTGGCAGTGGACGGCGCGGTGATGGCGGTGGCTTCGGCGCGCACCTTGGGTGGCAAGCTGGCCGAGCGCGGCGCGCGACTGCGTACGGATATCGACCTGCTCAATGAGGTCTGGCAAGACCGTCCTGCGCTGCCGAACCAACCGATTTATCAACACTTGCCACCGCAGGCGACCGTCAGCCGCGGCGAAAAACTCGCGGCACTGCGTGCCAGTTTGCAAGAGAAGGGGGCCGATTGGCATTTCATCTCGACCCTGGATGACATCGCTTGGTTGTTTAACCTGCGTGGTGGCGATGTTTCGTTTAATCCAGTGTTCGTATCCTTTGCGTTGATCAGTCAGCAACAGGCCATGCTGTTTGTGACGCTGAGCAAAGTCGATGCTGACTTGCGCGCTGTGCTCGAGCAGGATGGCGTGACATTGCGCGACTACAGCGAGGTGGCGGGCGCGCTGCGTGCGGTGCCGTCGGGCGCCAGCTTGCAGGTTGATCCCGCCCGCGTGACTGCCGGATTGCTGGAAAACCTGGTGGCCGGTGTCAAGCTGATCGAAGGACTTAACCCGACCACACTGGCCAAATCCCGTAAGAGCCTGGCTGACGCAGAGCATATCCGCCAAGCCATGGAACAGGATGGAGCGGCCTTGTGTGAATTCTTCGCCTGGCTCGAAGGTGCGCTGGGCCGTGAGCGCATCACTGAACTGACCATCGACGAGCACCTGACTGCCGCGCGCGCGCGCCGCCCCGATTATGTGTCGCTGAGCTTCAACACCATCGCTGCATTCAATGCCAATGGCGCCATGCCGCATTACCATGCCACCGAAGAAGAACATGCCGTGATCGAAGGCGATGGCTTGCTGTTGATCGATTCGGGCGGCCAGTACTTGGGCGGCACTACCGACATCACGCGGATGGTACCAATCGGTACGCCGAGTGAGGAGCAGAAGCGCGACTGCACCCGTGTCTTGAAGGGGGTTATTGCACTATCCCGCGCGCATTTCCCTAAAGGTATTCTGTCGCCGTTGCTGGATTCCATCGCCCGCGCGCCGATCTGGGCAGAGGGCGTGGACTACGGCCACGGCACTGGGCATGGCGTAGGCTATTTCCTCAATGTGCATGAGGGGCCGCAAGTGATCGCCTATCAGGCCGCGACCGCACCACAGACAGCGATGCAACCGGGCATGATCACCTCGATTGAGCCGGGTACGTATCGTCCTGGACGTTGGGGCGTTCGTATCGAGAATCTGGTGTTGAACCGTGAAGCGGGCAAGACCGAGTTCGGTGAGTTCCTCAAGTTCGAAACCCTGACCCTCTGCCCTATCGACACCCGCTGTCTGGAGCCTTCGCTGCTCACGGCGGATGAGCGTGAGTGGTTCAATGCGTACCATACCGAAGTGCGTGAGCGTCTGAGCCCGCTGCTTGATGGCGCTGGGTTGGCGTGGTTGCAGTTGCGGACGGCGGCCATTTGATCGGTTGAACTTCCGCAGGCTGTTAAGGGCGTCGCGCTCGGGCGCCTAAGACTCGTTTGTCGAACGGCCGCGGCTGGGAAGGCATTAATAGGAGCAGCCGTAGGTGGCTGCTCGGGGGGGTTACTTACAAATAACGATCATGCTGCGGCTGGTGTAGCCGGCAGGATTGAGGCCGAAGGGATAGTCGCCTGGCTCCTCGGAATTGTCCCCGGACTTGGCGATAACCCGGTAGCCCTTGGTGCCGCATGAATTGGTTGCGCTGGTGTAGCACTGGTCCCAGGAAGAGGAGAGACCGGAGCAGTTGATGTGCAGCCCTTTTTTTCCCCGTTTTACCTCTGTCTTGGTAGTCGCAGCACAACCAGCCATGGCCACGACCATTAACAGTATCAAAATTCGCTTCATTCCTATCCTTAATAGCCGCTTCGCACTACATGAAGCCGGCTCTACTCGCTCTCGAGTGTAGCGTTCGTGCTGTCCTTGTCGAAAATCTCCATGAATGACATTCGTTTGCAGGCTAAACATGGCCTAAATGAGCAATAAATACCAGAGCTACGTTCAAAGATGATTCAGTCCGCGGGAACCAGCGGCCTGGACTCATCGCGCATCGTCAGAGTCGCACCCACCGACGCGAGGATAATGCAGGTGATGGCCAGCCATTGGGCCAGTGACAGGTGCTCTTGAAGGAAAAAAAGGCCCGAAAGCGCACCGAATGCGGGTTCGATACTCATAAGGGTGCCGAACGTGCGTGCGGGGAGTCGTGTCAGTGCAACCATCTCCAGGGTGTAGGGCAGGGCAGTGGATAGAATGGCGACGCCGATGGCGACGGGAATCAGGCCAGGGGTCAGTAATGCGCTGCCGGCATGAACGATTCCGATAGGCGCGACAAACAGGGCGGCGATCATTACGCCGAGGGCGGCGGTCTGAACACCGTTGTCGTTACCGGCCTTCTGTCCGAACAGAATGTAGAGAGCCCAGCAAACGCCGGCCCCTAATGCGTAGGCGGCGCCAACTAAATCGATACCGCTGCTGGCGTCCCCCATGGGAATCAGCAGGAGCAGCCCGATGATTGCGAGCCCAATCCACAAAAAATCCACTGCCCGGCGCGATGCATAGATCGCTACGGCGAGCGGGCCTGTGAATTCCAGGGCTACCGCGATACCCAGCGGCACACTGCGCAAGGACATATAGAAGAGGAAGTTCATACCGCCCAATGCCATCCCGTAGATGATCACGGTGCGCAATGAGCTGGCGGTCAACTTGGCACGCCACGGGCGCAATATAAGCAGCATGATCACGCTGGCAAAAATCAAACGCAGGGTCGTAGTCCCCTGTGCGCCGACAATAGGGAACATGCTCTTGGCCAATGAGGCGCCTGACTGGATGGAGGCCATGGCGATCAGCAGAAGACCAACAGGAAACAGTGCCGAGGTTAGACGGCGGGAGGAGATGGTCATGGGCTGGTCCGATGTCATAGGTGAATAGCAGGGGGCGCTATGATGCTCAACTGTCTGTGTTTGGGCAATATATTGCTCAGTCTCTTGTTGCTTCGCTCTCCTAATATAGAGGAGGTGGACGGTTTTAGCGTTCTTGATAGAAAAACCAAATAAATGGTTGACGCCAGATTCTGGAAGCCTATAATTCGCCCCACTTCCGGCGCAGTCGAAACGGAAAACTCTTTGGTAAACAATGAGTTAGGCAGTTTTCGGCAGTAGGGTGCTTCAGTTCATCGAAGCCAAAAGGAAGTTGAGAAAGAGGTGTTGACAGCAGCGTGTAACGCTGTAGAATTCGCCTCCCGCTGAAGAGAGATCTGAAGCGCAAGTGGTTGAAGTTGTTGAAGAAATCTTCGAAAGCTTCTGAAAATAATCACTTGACAGTAAATGAGGCTGCTGTAGAATGCGCGCCTCGGTTGAGACGAAAGCTCTTAACCAACCGCTCTTTAACAACTGAATCAAGCAATTCGTGTGGGTGCTTGTGGGGTCAGACTGATAGTCAACAAGATTATCAGCATCACAAGTTACTCCGCGAGAAATCAAAGATGTAACCAACGATTGCTGAGCCAAGTTTAGGGTTTCTTAAAAACCCAAAGATGTTTGAACTGAAGAG
>NZ_JAHXNQ010000023.1:0-88290 GCF_023148575.1 Pseudomonas sp. EYE_354 | reverse complement strand
AAGCTGTTGCTGCTGGACGAGCCGTCCCTGGGTCTGGCGCCGATCATCATCCAGCAGATCTTCGACATCATCGAACAGCTGCGCAAGGACGGTGTGACGGTGTTCCTGGTGGAGCAGAACGCCAACCAGGCGCTGAAAATCGCCGACCGCGCCTATGTACTGGAAAACGGTCGGGTGGTGATGCAGGGCACTGGCGAGCAGTTGCTGACCGATCCGAAGGTGCGTGAGGCGTACCTGGGCGGTTAAAAACCGGTGGCTGGATGAACCGGGTCTGAAAGTGGGAGGGGGGGATAAGCCCCCCTCCCACTTTTTTTTCGTTGTTTGAAAGTATTTCGCCTGACCGTGTAATGAACATCGTCCTCGCGTCTCTAGTGGTGCAAGCAGGCATTCAAGCCTGCTCCTCAAAACCCACTGCTGGAGATACACCATGACGACCAAACTGTCCGCCGCCTCCCTCGTTCTGGCCCTGAGTTCCGCGCTGAGCCTGTCCGCCCTGAGCACCACGGCACACGCCGCTGACGATATGCAGAAATGCTTCGGCGTCGCTGAAGCCGGCAAGAACGATTGCGCCGCAGGCGCTGGCACTTCCTGCGCCGGCACCTCGAAAACCAAAGACCAGGCGAACGCCTGGAAGCTGGTCCCCGCCGGTACCTGCACCAAAACTCCCAGCTCCACCTCGCCGACCGGTTTCGGCCAGGAAGCAGCCTTTACCGCCAAGTCCTGAAACCCAGCACAGCCTGAGTACTGATGATGACCCTTTCATCCCGGCAAGCCATCTCCCAGACTCAGGCGCCCGGCCTGCCCTCTCGGGCCGGGCTGGGGCTGAAGAACGAGCACTTCAGCGACGTGCTCCAGAGCGCTCCCGATATCGGCTTTTTTGAAGTGCACGCCGAAAACTATATGGTCGCCGGCGGCCCGCTCCATCACTACCTGGGGTTGATCCGCGAGCAGTACCCGCTGTCACTGCATGGCGTGGGCCTGTCGATCGGCGGCGAAGGCGCGTTGAGCCGTGAGCATCTGGCCCGCCTGGCCGTGCTGATCGACCGCTATCAACCCCAGTCCTTTTCCGAACACCTGGCCTGGTCGAGCCACGGCCCGGTGTTTCTCAATGATCTGCTGCCGCTGGCCTACGACACGGACACCCTGAACCGGGTATGCGAACACGTCGACCAGGTACAGAGCACGCTGAAACGGCAGATGTTGCTGGAGAATCCCTCCACTTACCTGCAGTTCCAACGCTCCACCCTGGACGAGACCGACTTCATCCGCGAAGTGATCCGCCGCACCGGCTGTGGCTTGCTGCTCGATGTGAATAACGTCTACGTGTCGTGCATCAACCACCGGCGCGATCCGTTGGCCTACATCGACGCCTTGCCGTTGCACGCGGTGGGTGAGATTCATCTGGCTGGTTTTGCCGAAGACACCGACAGCCTCGGTGACCGCCTGCTGATCGATGACCATGGTGCGCCGATCGACGACGCCGTGTGGCGTTTGTACGAGCAGCTACTGGCGCGCACCGGCCCCAAGGCCACGCTGATCGAGCGGGATAACCAGGTGCCGGCCTTCAGCGTATTGATGGCCGAAGCCCGGCAGGCCGAATGGCATCTGGCGAGGGCATCCTCATGAGCCTGCAAGCCAAATTTTCCGCTGCGCTGCTGGCGCCGAACCTGCCTTGCCCGGACGGCTGGTTCAGCAGCAACGGGGCGGACCCGCAAAGCCGCTTTGCGGTGTACTGCAACAATGTCCACAGCGCGTTGATCAACGCACTGGCAAGCGCCTACCCCGTGACGTTGCAACTGGTGGGCGATGAGTTCTTTCGCGCGATGGCCGGCGTTTACGTACAAGCATTCCCGCCAAAAAGCCCGTTGATCAGCGAATACGGCAGCACATTGGCCGACTTCATCCAGCGCTTCGAGCCTGCAGCGGGCGTGCCCTACCTGGCGGACATTGCACGGCTTGAGCGCCTGCGAGTGAGCGCCTATCACGCGGCGGATATCCCGCCGTTGAAGCAGTCCTGCGTGCTCCAGCAACTGCACGGTCAGGCAGACCTCAGGCAGTTACGCCTGGGTCTGCACCCGTCCCTCGCCACGCTCAATTCGCCCTACGCCGTCGTCGCGGTATGGGCGGCACACCAAACCGACGGCGCGGTTACCGACTTGAATCCCTGGCATGCCCAAAGCGCACTGGTCCTGCGTCAAGGGTTGGAGGTCAAGGTGTTTGCCGTCGACAGCGGCTCGGTGGCATTTATCGACAGCCTGAACCGCGGTACGCCATTGGAACCTGCCGTGGCCGTGGCCCTTGAAACCTCGGCCGAATTCGACCTGCAACAGTGCCTGTCGCTGCTGATCAGCCGCGACGCCATTACCCACCTGCTCCCAGAACAAAAGGTATCGCCATGAACGCCAAGGCTCCGAACCCGATCACACGGGTCATCGCACTGTTCGACACAATCCCCTACAGCCTGATCGCATTTATCGCACGCTTTTCGATTGCCGCCGTGTTCTGGAAATCCGGGCAAACCAAGGTCGAAGGCTTGGCGATTGATCTGGTCAACGGCACCTTCCAGCTTGGCGAGCCCAAGTTGGCCGCCTCGACATTGCCGCTGTTTCGCAGCGAATACCACGTGCCGCTGCTGTCGCCGGAAGTCGCTGCGTACCTGGCGGCTTTCGCCGAGCACTTTTTTCCGGTGCTGATTCTGGTGGGGCTCGCCACGCGCTTCTCGGCACTGGCCTTGATCGGCATGACCCTGACCATTCAACTGTTCGTCTACCCGGATGCTTATCCAACCCACGGCACCTGGCTTGCGCTGCTGTTGCTGTTGGTCGCCAAGGGGCCAGGGCGCTTGTCCATCGACCAACTGATTGCGCGGCGCTACCGCTAGTTAAAGCCGATCCAGCGCTTCGCCGCTGCGTTTGAACCAGTCCACCAGGTAATCGGCCAATACCTGAGTGCGGCGCGGCAGGCCACCTTGATAGGGATGCACCAGGTACATCGGCTGGCTGCGCGTCTGATAATTGCGCAGGAGCCAGCGCAATCGACCGTCAGCCAATTCCGCCTGCAGCACGTAGGACGGCAGACGGGCGATGCCCGCGCCCACCAACGCGGCTTTCTTCAACAAGTTGTAGTGGTTGGACGCGAACGTGCCACTCACCTTGACCCGCAACAACTCGTGCTGCTGGTGATACAGCCACTCTTCGCGACCGCTGTAATGGCTGTTGAGCAAGCACGTATGCGCCGCCAGGTCGGCGGGGGTTTGGGGTTCGCCGTGCTGCGCCAGGTACGCCGGGCTGGCACAGGTCATCTCGTGCCAGGCCAACAGCGGCCTGGCTACCAGCCGTTCGTTTTCAATCGAGCCTGAACGCACCCCCAGGTCAAAACCGTCCCGCGCCAGGTCGCGGTAGCTGTTGTTGAGTTCCAGTTCAATCTGCACCTGCGGGTACCGCTGGGTAAATTCCAGCAGCAAGCCGTCGAAGAAGGTTTCGCCCAACGAAACCGGAACCGTCATACGCACTGGCCCGGCCAAATCATCCTTGAGCCGGGCCAATGCCTGGCGGGCACGTTCCACCTGCACCACCAAGGCCTGTGCCTGTGGCAACAACGCCGCGCCGGCAGCGGTGAGGCTCAGCTTGCGCGTGGTGCGATGAAGCAGCACCACACAAAACTGCGCTTCCAGCTGGCTGATGCGCTTGGACAACTGGCCCTTGCTGCACCCCAACTGCTCGGCGGCAAGGGTAAAACTGCCGGCTTCGATCAATACGGCAAACGCCACCAGGTCATCCATTTCGCTCATGGATTGTTTCCAAATGAAAACCAAAAGTTGCCCATTAGCACGTTTATCCGCTTAAAAAGCCACTCTAGACTGAACCTTCACTGACTCCGTGGAGAAACAGCAGCATGAAAATTCTACTGATTGGCGCCAGCGGCACCATTGGCTCAGCGGTCAAGGCGCAACTGGCCGAGCGCCACGAAGTGATCAGCATCGGCCGCAGCAGCGGCGACTTCCAGGTGGATATCAGCGACAGCGCCTCGATCCGCAGCTTGTTTGAGCAGACGGGAAAATTCGACGCCTTGGTGTGCGCGGCGGGCAGCGTGAATTTCGTCGCCCTGGAGGACATGCGCGACAGCGACTTCGAACTGGGACTGCGTGACAAGCTGATGGGCCAGGTCAACCTGTTGTTGATCGGCCGTGAGTACGCCAACGATGGCGCCTCATTCACCCTGACCAGCGGCATCCTCAACCGTGATCCGATTCGTACCGGCGCGTCGGCGGCACTGGTCAACGGTGCCATCGATGCCTTTGTCAAAGCGGCGGCAATTGAATTGCCACGGGGCTTGCGCATCAACGCCGTCAGCCCGACGGTGCTGGAAGAGGCCATGGGCAGCTACGCGCCGTATTTCCGCGGTTACAAACCGGTCAGTGGCGCCGATGTGGCATTGGCCTACGCGAAAAGCGTGGAAGGCTTGCAGACGGGCCAGACCTTTATCGTTGGCTGACTGCCAGGTCTGTCAGAAACGCCTGAAGCTGGCGAGTGGGCTTGTGATGCATCGCCAGCCTGCGTAACGTGGCGGCACTTGTCTGGAGACCCCTTATGCGTGCCGCCCGTACCCTCGCTGTGTTTGCCCTGCTTCCCCTGTTCGCCGCCTGCCAGATGTTCGAAAGCGAGCCGGCCAAGCCCTCTACCGCCGGGCTGACCCGCATGCAGGGTGAACTCACCGTGGTGGGTGGCAAGCTGTTGTTTCAACCGTGCCACGACCAGCGCAACTACGTGGTCAAGGACACCGGCGGCACCAGCATCCTGCAGGAAGCGGCGTCCCTTGCCGGCCAGCAAGGCGCGCTGTTCACCGACCTGCGCGGCAAATTCTCCGGTGTTGCCAGCGGTACCCAGGGCGAAGTGGAGCTGCAGCAGTTGTACCGTGTCGAGCGGTCGACGTCGGCCTGCGACGATCCGGACTTCAAGCGCATGACCTTGCGCGCCAACGGCCACAAGCCGGCGTGGGCGATGAACGTCACGGCAAAAGGCATGGTGCTGGAGCGTGAAGGCCAGCCGCCATTGGCGGTCCCGTATGTGGAAGAGCAAATCGGTGACGGGCGCTTCAACCTGATGACCGAAGCCAACAACCAGCACGTCGAGCTATGGGTAGCCCCGCAGCGCTGTGTGGACAGTGTCAGCGGCAGCCTGCAACACATGACCGCAGAGTTGCGTGTAAACGGTCAGGTGCAACGTGGCTGCGCGGCGTTTGGCGGCTCGCGCGACGACTGACTCAGCCCTGCGCTGTTTTTACCTGACGGAAAATCGCCAATGGGGCTTATAATCGCCGGTTTGCAAAACAGCCGGCCTATTTGCCCGCCGCCTACCGGATCCCGTCATGTTACGAATCACCGAACTCAAGCTGCCCATCGACCATCCCGAAGAAGACCTGCGGCCCGCCATCGTGCAGCGCCTGGGGATCGCCAGTGATGACCTGCTCGATTTCACCCTGTTCAAGCGCAGCTACGACGCCCGCAAAAAGTCGTCGGAGCTGTGTTTCATCTACACCATCGACCTGAATGTGAAGGGTGAAGCCGCCCTGCTGCTCAAGTTTGCCGATGACCGCAATATCAACCCGGCGCCGGACGTCAGCTACCACGTGGTGGGCCAGGCACCGGCAGGGCTGGTCGAACGCCCCATCGTGGTCGGCTTTGGCCCCTGCGGCATCTTCGCCGGGCTGTTGCTGGCGCAGATGGGCTTCAAGCCGATCATCCTCGAACGCGGCAAGGAAGTGCGTCAGCGTACCAAGGACACCTGGGGCCTGTGGCGCAAAAACGTGCTCAACCCCGAGTCCAACGTGCAGTTCGGCGAAGGCGGCGCGGGGACGTTCTCCGACGGCAAGCTCTACAGCCAGATCAAAGACCCGAAATTCCACGGGCGCAAAGTGCTGCACGAGTTCGTCAAGGCCGGTGCGCCGGAAGAAATCCTCTACGTCAGCAAGCCGCACATCGGTACGTTCCGCCTGACCGGCGTGGTCGAAAACATGCGCGAGCAGATCATCGCCCTGGGCGGTGAAGTGCGCTTCGAACAGCGCGTCACCGACGTGTTGATCGAGGACGGTCAACTGCACGGCGTAGTACTCGCCAGTGGTGAGCAGATCCTCTCCAAACACGTGATCCTCGCCCTGGGCCACAGCGCCCGCGACACCTTCCGCATGCTCCACGGCCGCGGTGTGTACATGGAAGCTAAGCCGTTCTCGGTGGGCTTCCGTATCGAACACCCGCAGTCGCTGATCGACGCCGCGCGCCTGGGCAAGTACGCCGGACACCCGAAACTGGGCGCTGCCGACTATAAATTGGTGCACCACGCCAAGAACGGCCGCTCGGTCTACAGCTTCTGCATGTGCCCAGGCGGCACCGTGGTCGCCGCCACGTCGGAGCCGAACCGCGTGGTGACCAACGGCATGAGCCAATACTCGCGTAACGAGCGCAATGCCAACTCTGGCATTGTGGTCGGCATCACCCCGGAAGTGGACTACCCCAGTGGCCCGCTGGCCGGTATCGAGTTGCAGGAGCGCCTGGAGTCCCACGCGTACATCCTCGGTGGCAGCAACTACGAGGCGCCGGCACAGTTGGTCGGTGACTTCATTGCCGGCAAGCCCTCCACGGCCATCGGCAGTGTGGAACCGTCCTACAAACCGGGCGTGTCCCTGGGCGATCTGGCCCTGGCGTTGCCGGACTTCGCCATTGAGGCGATCCGTGAAGCGCTGCCGGCGTTCGAGAAGCAGATCAAAGGCTACTCGCTGTACGACGCCGTGTTGACCGGGATCGAAACCCGCACCTCGTCACCGCTGCGGATTACCCGCAACGATTCGATGCAGAGCTTGAACGTGAAAGGTCTGTTCCCGGCAGGTGAAGGCGCCGGTTATGCCGGTGGGATTCTGTCGGCGGGCGTTGACGGGATTCGAATTGCCGAGGCATTGGCTCGCGACATGCTGGGTATCGAAGCCTAAGAACGCCACGGAGCCAATGTGGGAGCCTTGCACTCCGCCCCACATTGGTTTGCGTCGTGTGTCAGATGTTTGCGCGCAGAATGCTCTGCGGCAACGGTTCGCCCCGCTCGACGCTGGCCGCCACCACCGCGACCAAGTCTTCCAACGCATACCCCTGCCCGGTCAGCCACGCCTGATCGTAATAGGTCGTCGCATAGCGCTCGCCCCCATCACACAAAATCGCCACGATCGAACCCGACTCCCCCGCCGCTTTCATCTGCTGTGCCGCGATCAAGGCGCCTATCAGGTTGGTCCCGCTCGAGCCGCCGACTCGCCGCCCCAGTCGCTCGGCCAGGTAATGCATGGCCGCCAGCGACAACGCATCCGGCACCTTGACCATTGCATCGATCACCTTGGGTAAAAACGATGCTTCGACCCGTGGCCGGCCAATGCCTTCGATGCGCGAACCGCAGTCCAGGCGCAGACCGGCATCGCCCGTCTGGTAGTACTCAAAAAACACCGAACGCTCGGCATCGGCGCACAACACACGGGTGCAATGCTGGCGATAACGCACATAGCGGCCCAGGGTGGCGGTGGTGCCGCCGGTGCCAGGGCTGGAAATCAGCCAGCTCGGCTCGGGATGCTGTTCGAAGCGCATTTGTTGGAAGATCGACTCAGCGATGTTGTTGTTCGCGCGCCAGTCGGTGGCGCGTTCGGCGTAAGTGAACTGATCCATGAAATGGCCGCCACTTTCCTGCGCCAGGCGCTCGGATTCAGCGTAGATCTGTGTCGGATCCTGCACCAAATGGCTCTTGCCGCCGTAGAAGGCAATCTGTGCGATCTTTTCCTGAGAGGTGGTGGCCGGCATCACCGCGATAAACGGCAGGCCAAGCAGACGCGCGAAGTACGCCTCGGAGATCGCCGTGGAACCACTGGACGCTTCGATCACTGGCGCGCCGGGCTTGAGCCAGCCGTTGCACAGCGCATACAGAAAGAGCGAGCGCGCCAGCCGATGTTTCAGGCTGCCGGTAGGGTGGCTGGACTCATCCTTGAAGTACAACTCGATCCCCGGCAAACCTGGCAACGGCAAGGGGATAAGGTGTGTGTCGGCGCTGCGCTGGAAATCCGCTTCAATAATGCGAATGGCTTCGCGGGCCCAGGGGCGGTGGTCACTCATGAGGGGGGTCTCTAATGATTTCAGCATTAATATTAGAATCTTTCCTGCATTCGCCACCGATACAGTGATGGCGCAATTGCACACACAATTGCAGGTAGGCGCTGCTCGTCCTGTCCGTCGGCGTGAAGATCAAGGGCAAGCAGCTGATGAGCACCGACACCACCTTCGCACTGGATGTATTGGCGCTTCTGGACACGCGCGTTCCCGTGTCGCTGAAATTGTGTCTGATGGCCTCGCTGCCGGCCCGTTGCCAGGCAAGCCCCTCGATGCGTCTGGCCGGAGCCGGCCTGGAACTGCAGCGGTTACGCGATGAGACGATGGCGAGCCACATAAACGCTTGGGCTCCGGCAAACCACGCCCACAAAAAACCCCAACCGGTCACCCGGCTGGGGTTTTGTTTGCCTGCTGCTTTACCGCTTAGCGGGTAACGCGGCTGGTACCGTCAACCGTCATGATGCGCACACGGTCGCCAATGCGGAAGATTTCGTTCTCCTGCACGGCCTGCACGTAAGCGCGCATGCTGCCGTCGTCTTCGCGAACGGTGATTTCCACGCCCTGGGTACGGGTAAGGCCTTCTTCAGTGGCCGAACCCAGCAGGCCGCCGGCGACAGCGCCGATCACGGCCGTCACGATACTGCCCCGGCCACCGCCGATAGCGCTGCCGCCCACACCACCGATAACGGCACCGGCCGCGCCGCCGATTGGGGTCTTGGTGCCTTCGATTTTCACCGGACGCAGGGATTCGATGGTACCCATGCGCACGGTCTGTACACGACGCGCTTCATCACGGGAATACGAGTCGCCGGTCAGACTCGAGGCGCAGCCACCCAGCAGCAAAGACAGGGTGGTAAAGCAGGCAACCAGTAAAACGGACTTACGCATAGCATCAACTCCAAAGGACAGGTGATCATTAGACGCCGCGACTTGACGCCTGTCACGGCAAGCCCGGCAAAAAATTGTTTTCATTCAGCCCTAGTACAGACTGCCACCACCACAAAACTCGATAAACGGTAGCACCCTCTCGTAACCGGGGTTTTCATGGATTACTTGATCATTGTAGTCACTACCCTCGCCGGCCTGTATTTCCATGGCTGGTTATACCTGCGTATCAAACGCTGGGTGGACCGCGACCTTGCGCTGTCGCTGGCCGAGGGCGACCCAGCCAAGCGTACCTTCATGCTGCAACAGCTGGAAAAGGCCCGCGCGCTGAAGATCAAACGCAGCGACCTGCCGAACTGGCTGAAGAATGCCGCGCAGCACTACAAACCCGACACCTCTTTAACAGAGACGTCGGGGTGAAGGGCATCATTCAGGTGGAGTGACGAAAGGTGCAGCTCAGGGCGCCAGGCGCTCACGGGCCCAGTCGGTCCCTTGCAGGCGATAGTTCAGACGGTCATGCAAGCGGCTGGCGCGGCCCTGCCAGAACTCGATGCGCTCGGGCAACAGGCGATAGCCACCCCAGTGCTCAGGGCAATCGGGCTGCGTATCGCTGAAGCGCTGCTCGGTGGCCTTGAGCAGGTCCTGCAGTTCTTCACGGTCACGAATGACCCGGCTTTGCGGCGACGCCCAAGCACCCAGGCGGCTGCCCAAAGGACGCACCTGAAAATAAGCGTCCGACTCCTCGGGCGTGACCTTGACTACCCTGCCCTCGATACGCACCTGGCGCTCAAGGGTCGGCCAGAAAAACGTCATGGCTGCAAACGGCCGCGCGGCGAGCTGTTCGCCCTTGGCGCTCTGGTAGTTGGTGAAGAAGGTAAAGCCCTGCGCATCCAGGCCCTTGAGCAACAGGATGCGACAGTGCGGGCGACCGTCCTGATCGACCGTGGCCAGGGTCATGGCATTGGCCTCCACCGGTGGCTGCTCGGTTTTCACCGCCTCGCCAAACCACTGGTGGAACAAGGTAAACGGCTCGCTCGGGGCCTGGGCCTCGCTCAAACCATCCCGTGTGTAGTCACGGCGCATATCGGCCAGTGCCTGGGTCATGGGGCTTTATCCTTGTGGTTCAGCAGCTCAGTTTTTCGCCTGATCGGTTGCCGGTGCAGCGGCCTTGGCTTTGGCCGGGGCGGCTTTCTTCGCTGCGGGCTTGGCGGCGGCTTTTTTGGCAGCCGGCTTGGCGGCCGCTTTCTTGGTCGCCGTAGCCTTTTTCGCAGGGGCCTTGGCCGCCGGCGCCGGTGCGGGAACGTCCTGTACCGCTACCATGTCAGCCACTGGCGGGGTTTTGCCCGAGTTGTACTTGCTCAGCAGGGCCAGCATGGTGGTGCGCTGGGTGAACATGATTTCCATGCGACGGTTCAAGGCGCGGCCTTGAGAGCTGTCGTTGGCGGCACGTGGCATCAGGTCGCCCATGCCACGCAGCATCAGGCGATCCTGCTTCAGGCCGCTGAGGCTGAAAATGGACGCGATGGACTGCGCACGCTCTTTGCTCAGCGCCTGGCTGGCTGGCGCGCTGCCGGTGGCGTCGACGTGGCCCAAGACCAGCACGGCGGTCTTCGGATCGGCCTCAACAGCCTTGGCCACACGGGTGAACGGGCCGAGGGTAACGGGCAACAGCATCGCTGGGCGCTTGGGGTTGTAGGAACCGTCTACGGGGGCAATCACGACGAGTACGTTGTCGCGACGCTCCAGTTGCAGGTTGCTGTCCTTGATGGCGGCACGCAGGCGCGGCTCATAGTCGTCCAACCAGGCCTGGGTGATCTTCGGGTCGGGCATCGGCACGTTGGTCACGTCGACCTTGGCCAGCGGCTTGGGTTTGCTTTCGAACGGCCACCACCAGTGGGTTTCGCTGTCGGTCTTGGCGACGGCAGGCGCGGCGGATGGCGCAGGTGTTGCGGCCTTGAGGTCGGCTTTCAAGTCGGCGGCCTTGGCGTCGGCAGCCTTTTCGTCGTCGCTCTTGGACGAGAACGGCCACCAGCTGGAGCCGGTATCCGCCTTGGCGGCGGGGGCCGGCGCAGCGGCGGCAGCAGCTACCGGAGCGGCAGGCTTGGCACCCGCGGCGGGTTTGGCATCCGGCTTCGTGTCGGTTTGGGTGACCGCGTCCTTGGTAGCGGCCTTGTCAGATCCAAATGACCACCAATGCCCACCCTCGGCATCATTTTGTGGAGTTTGTGCGCAGCCAGTCATAGTGAGGCAAAGGGCCAGTGCCAAGGACTTGTTCGATAACATGAGATATCCACAAAATGAGAAAAAACGGGGGTCTGAATGACCCGTTAAACAGACGCTTACAGAACATTAAAGTTACAAAATTTCGTTCAGCGCCTTCTTATAGTTGCCTTTGTAACAAAAAAACGTGAAACGGCAAGGGGTTTACAGACAACCGGCCAATATTCCGACCAACTTCTGCGCCCGTGGGTCCATAAGTACATACGGCCCCAATGTGTTAGTTACGAAACCAAACGCTACATCACGCTCCGGATCGGCAAAGCCAACCGAGCCACCCGCGCCAGGATGCCCGAAAGCACGCGGTCCAAGGCCGAACGTCGCGTTGGGCAGCTGTGGCTGATCCAACATACAGCCCAGGCCGAAACGGGTTTGCGTCAATAATGTTTTATCCGGCCCGATACTGTGTTCACGGGTTAACTCTTCAAGCATGTCGGCTTCGAGCAAACTACCGTCCAACAAACCACTATAAAAACCGGCGAGGCTGCGCGCATTACCGTGACCATTTGCCGCTGGCTGCTGCATGCGTCGCCATTCAGGTTTATTAGTGCTGGTCAAAATAGATGGAGGGTTGGCGAACGCACGGGTGGTCATGGCATTGGGTTCACGCATCATTACTTGCAGTAAACGTTGTGCGGCCTCATCCCCCATAGTGCCTTTGCTGCGCGCTATATGGGCGACGCGATAAAACTCCTCGTCCGCCAGCCCCACATGGAAGTCCAACCCCAGCGGTCGTGCCACCCGCGCCACGATGGACTCACCCGGCCCACGCCCGTCAGCCCGGCGCAGCAATTCGCCGACCAACCAGCCGTAGGTGATGGCCTCGTAGCCATGCCCCTGGCCGGGCGTCCACCACGGTGCTTCGGCGGCCAGGGTGTCGACCATCAATTGCCAGTCGTACAGGGCTTCGGTGGGTAACATCTCGCGGATCGCGGGCAACCCGGCCTGATGGCAGAGGAGTTGGCGCAGGGTGATGGCTTCTTTACCGGCGGCGGCAAATTCCGGCCAATACCTGGCGACAGGCACGTCCAATTGCAATTTGCCTTCGGCTACCAATTGCAGAGCCGTGACGGCGGTAAAGGTCTTGGTACAGGAAAACAGGTTGACGATGGTGTCGCTGTGCCAGGCCTCGGCACCGTCCTTGTCGGCGGTACCGGCCCACAGGTCGACGACGGTTTCGCCGCCGATCTGAATGCACAGCCCGGCGCCACGCTCCTGCGGGTCATCGAACAACGCGGCGAACGCTTCACGTACCGCTTCGAACTGGAGCTCGTAATGACCCTGAATCTGCACCTAAGCCCCCTCGAAAAACCCTGTAAAAAGTGCGCGCCATTGTTCCAGTCCTTGCGGGTTTTGTGAACCCGTCAACGCTCAATCAATGGCCATTACCGGCGTGCCCTCCGGCATGCCCGGCGCCCTGCCCCGGGCCTTTGCCTTCGTGCCCGGGCTTGCCCCCCTCGCCCTCGCGAATAACGCTCGCGGCCTCGGCCTTTTGCGCTTGCTTGCCCAATTGATCGACCGCCGCCAGATTGCTTTTACGCACACTGTCGACAAAGCCCTGGAATGGCACATCGGTGATCCCGACCAGGCCGAAGTGGCCGTTTTCACCGTCCAGCAAACGCCCGGTCACCGGCTGGTCCAGGTATTGGAACCAATGCACGCCAACAATCGACGGCTCGGCCATGGCCTGCTTGAGGAAGTTGGCATAGGCCGCGCCCCGGTCCTCTTCTTTGGCCAATTGCGTCACGCCACCCCAGAACGGGCCACGGTCGGCCGAGCCGAAGTTGAATTCGGTGATCAACACCGGCTTGTCCAGTGCGCGCAACGCCGCGAAGTCGTAACCGTCCTGGGGCTTGAGGGTGTACATGTTGAAGCTCAACACATCGCAATACTGCGCACAGGACGCCACAGCTTCAGGCGTGCTCACTGCAAAGCGACCGCCCAACAACAACTGGTTCGGCGCATGCCATTTCAGTGAGTCGGAGATGGTTTTGAAATAGGCATCGGCGAAGGTCTTCTGGAAGTATTTGAAGTCCGCTTCGATTTCCGGGTGTTCAGGGCTGGGCATCGGTGGCTCAAAGCCCGGATCTTCCATCAACTCCCAGCCCGCCAGTTGGATGCCCCAGGCTTTGGACAGACCGGCCTCGTTGCGGTATTTGTCGCGCAGTTGCTTGAGGAACGCACGTTTGGCCGGCACGTCGGTGGTCATGCGCAGCGTGCCGTAGGCCAGGGCGTAACGGGATTTCGGATCATCCCCCGGCCCGGCCCAGGCCAGTTCGTTATCGGCAAAGAAGCCAATCAACCACGGGTCGTCACGGTGATCGCGGGCGGCAATGGCCACGGCGCGCTCGGTGGCCATGGCAAAGCGTGGGTCGAACGGGTCCGGCATGCCGCCCCACCAGTCGGTGCCGGTGCTGATGCTGGCGTAGTCGCCGACGATCGACAGCGGCAAGGTGTACGGCACGCGATCGGCGGTGTTCAGCGCCTCGTCGCTCCAGTTGCCCACGGTATTGAAGCCCCAGGCTTGCAGGCGGTCGAGGGTGTGGGTCATCCAGCGCTTGTGGTCAAAGCGCTCGCCACCATAGGTGCGTTGCAGGTTGGCCCCGTAGAAATCGTACCAACGCCCGGCACCAAAACTGCGCCCTTCACCGGCTCCGTTGCCGGTGCGGTGATCGCCACTGCCGTAGTACTTGTCGAACGGTTCACCGGCCTTGGGCAGCGCGGCAAACATCCATTCACGGCCGGCGACGTAGGTCTGGCTGTTGTCCGGCGCCACGGTGTTGACGCCCAGGGAGTAAAACGGATGGCCCAACGGCGTCACGAGGAACCAGCGACCGTCACGTTTCTCGGTACGGAAAAAACCACTGGCCTTGAAAGCCGTGCCCTTGTTCCAGCCACCGTAGGGGTCCAGCGCGGATTTGTCCCGCGCGGCCAGCCAGCCCTGCAACTGCTGTTGTTCCCTGGCAGCGGCGGCCTTGAGTTGTTCGTCGCTGCTGACCTTCTCCGGCCAGCGGGCGCGGGTGGCTTGCCCGTACGCATCGACCAGTTCGCTATAGGCGGCCTTGAGCACCGGCTCACTGTCCTGCACACCAAAGCGTTCGAGCAGGATACTTTGCGCGGCATCGGGCTTGAGCATCGACAAGGTCACCGACACCACCTGGCTGCGGTCGATGTCTCCCGCACTGGCGGCCAGCAACACGCGCTGGCCCTCGACGGTGATCGGCATCGGCGGGCCGGCCTTCATGCCCTGGCTCAATGGCGAATTGGCTTGCAGCGGGATCAGCAGGGTCTGGGCCGGGCCGGCCGGCAGGTCGACGCGGCTGACCAGTGTCTTGCCGTCGCTGCTCTGCACTTTGACATAGAGCGTCAGCGCCCAGTCCATGGCGCTCTGGATACGCAGACTCACCGCGCTGGACTGCGACCAGTCCCACACGCCGCTCTGCGGGCTGAGCACCAGGCTCGGTTCAGCGGCCGGGTTAAAGGTGATACGACGCAGCACCTCGCCTTCGGGGGTTTGTTCGGCGTTGTATTGCGGCAGGCTGGCGTCCTGGGTCGCCACCTTGACCACATCGGCAGGCCGGACGAAGTTGAACAGGGTTTGTTGCCCGGTGGGCGCGGCCATCAAGGGCGCAGCGAACAGCAGGGCAAAAAGGGCGGGCAGCGTGCGAATCATACGAACAAGGTTCTCCCGGACGGCCGATGAATGGCCTGATAAACGACATGAGATAGACCACAAAGTGGGCGAAACCGCCCACGGTGGCTTAAGAAATTTCGCGCCGGAACGGCGGCAAGGCATTAAGGATTGCCTTGCCGTAGCGCTGGGTGACCAAACGACGGTCAAGCAAGGTGATGGTGCCCCGGTCTTCTTCGGTACGCAGCAAGCGTCCGCAGGCCTGCACCAGCTTGAGGGACGCATCCGGCACCGAGATTTCCATGAACGGGTTACCGCCCCGCGCTTCGATCCACTCGGCCAACGCCGCCTCGACCGGATCATCCGGCACCGAGAACGGGATCTTCGCGATCACCACGTGCTCGCAGTAAGCGCCCGGCAAGTCCACGCCTTCGGCAAAACTGGCCAGGCCGAACAACACGCTGGAATCGCCGCCGTCCACCCGCGCCTTGTGTTTGTTGAGGGTTTCCTGCTTGGACAGATTGCCCTGGATAAACACCTGCTTGCGCCAGTCGCGGTCAAGGCCGTCGAACACGTCCTGCATTTGTTTGCGTGACGAGAACAGCACCAGGGTGCCGCGTGAACCTTCCACCAGCTCCGGCAAGTCGCGGATGATCGCCGCGGTGTGCGCCGGCGCGTCCCGCGGGTCGGCCTTGAGGTCGGGCACCCGCAGCACGCCGGCGTCGGCGTGGTGGAACGGGCTCGGCACCACCGCGGTGACGGCCTTTTTCGGCAGCCCTGCGCGCATGCGGAAGCGGTCGAATGTGCCGAGCGCGGTCAGCGTGGCCGAGGTCACGAGACAACCGTAGGCCACGTTCCACAAGTTACGCCGCAGCATTTCGGCGGCGAGGATGGGGCTTGCGTTGACCTCGATATCAAACAGCGCACCACTTTCCGACAAGGTCAGCCAACGGGCCATGGGCGGGTTGTCTTCCGGGTCTTCGACGGTAAAGGCGGTCCACAGCTCCCAATTGCCCTGGGCGCGTGACAACAGGCTGCCGAACAATGGGTACCATTCTTCGGCCTGGTTGCTGGCGATGCCGATATTGACCTCGCCATCCATGCCTTCCTTGAGCAGATCGGTGAGGCGGGTGAAGAGGTCGGTCAGGCGCGAAAAGCCCTTTTTCAGCTCAATGCCCATTTCACGCATGTGTTCGGGGATCAGCCCGCCGACGAAACGATGGCGCGGCCGTTCACGGCCTTCCACGTCTTCGCCGGGTTTGAAATCGGCCACCTGTTCGCAGGCGCTGAACATGAACTGCTGTTGGGTCTTGATCTCGCGCGCCAGCTCCGGCACCTGTTCGATCAATTTGCCCAGGTCGCCCGGCAGCGGGTGCTGGGCCAGCAATTTGGTGAGGTTCTTGGCCGTGGACTCCAGCCAGTCAGCGGTCGAGCGCAGGCGCGTGTAATGGGCGAAGTGGCCGATGGCCTTGTCCGGCAGGTGATGGCCTTCGTCGAACACGTAAAGCGTGTCGCGCGGGTCGGGCAGCACGGCGCCGCCGCCCAGGGCCAGGTCGGCCAGCACCATGTCGTGGTTGGTGACGATCACGTCGACCTTGCCCATGCCTTCGCGGGCCTTGTAGAAGGCGCACTGGCCGAAGTTGGGGCAATGGCGGTTGGTGCACTGGCTATGGTCGGTGGTCAGGCGTGCCCAGTCGGCATCTTCCAGGGCGGTGGGCCAGCTGTCGCGGTCGCCGTCCCATTTATTGCCGGCCAGTTTCTCGATCATGCTGGTAAACAGCTTCTGGCTGACTTCATCGACTTCGATCTTGAAGCCTTCTTCCTCAAACAGCGACGCCGTGGCAGTTTGCGCGTGGCCTTCCTGCAACAACACATCGAGTTTGGACAGGCACATATAGCGGCCACGGCCCTTGGCCAGGGCGAACGTGAAGTTCAGGCCGCTGTTGCGCATCAGGTCGGGCAGGTCCTTGTAGACGATCTGCTCCTGCAGGGCGACGGTGGCGGTGGCGATCACCAGGCGTTTGCCGGCGGCCTTGGCGGTGGGGATCGCGGCCAGGCTGTAGGCCACGGTCTTGCCGGTACCGGTGCCGGCCTCGACGGCCACGACCGCAGGCTCACCCTCGCGACGGCCTTCGTCGTCGGTGTCGATATCCCCGAGGACCTTCGCCACTTCGGCGATCATCAGGCGCTGGCCATACCGCGGTTTCAAGCTCTTGGCTTCGAGAAAACGCGAATAGGCGCCCTGGATCGTGGTTTTGAGTTCAGTGCTGATCATGGATAGTCGGGCGCAAAAAACGCTGGATAAATTTTCAGTGGTTCGGATCGGCCGCTATCATACCCCGCTAATTAATCCCGCGCAGAACGGAGTACCACAATGACCGCGTTTAGCCTCGCTTACACCCTGCATGTACTGGCCGCCCTGATCTGGGTTGGCGGTATGTTTTTCGCCTGGATGATCCTGCGTCCCGCCGCTGTGGCGGCACTTGAGGGCCCTGCCCGGCTCAAACTGTGGGCGAATGTGTTTCAACGTTTTTTCGTGTGGGTGTGGGTCACCGTCCTGATTTTGCCGATCAGCGGTGTGGGCCTGCTGCACCTGCGCTTCAGCGGGTTTGAGACCGCGCCGCGTTATGTGCAGGTGATGATGGGCTTGTACCTGGTGATGACCGCGCTGTTCATCCGCATTCAGGCCTTGAAATTCCCGGCGTTGAAAGCGGCAGTGGCGGCAGAGGATTGGCCGGCGGGCGCGGCTGCGCTGGGGCAGATCCGCAAATTGGTAGGGGTTAATTTGATTGTGGGTTTGGTGGTGGTGGCGATTGCTTCGGCTCGGCCGATGTTCTGAGGGCTCCTTTGAGGGCCTCATTGCGGGCAAGCCCGGCTCCCACATTTGAAATGCATTCCAAGTGTGGGAGCCGGGCTTGCCCGCGACAGCGTCAGATCAGGTAAATCAGAGCCTTTGGATGGTCACAGAACCCGCAGGCCCCACCGGCCCTGGCTGCCCTTCCAACCCTGGACGGCCTTTCTCGCCACCGTCGGCGCGGTACACCAGGCAGCCTTTGGACTCCCCACCTTTGCCGGGTTTTCCCGCCACGCCAGCCAGACCGCCAGCACCGCCATCTACCCAGACCTTGATCTTGTCGGCAGGGAAGTCCTTCGGCAGCTCGACGCGCACCTGCGCGCCCGCGCCACCCGGCAGGCCATCGCCACCGTTGTCGCCGTTAAAACCACGCCCCGCCGAACCCCAGGTGCAGCCGGGGTCTTCGCCGTTGGCGCCATCCAGCCCGGCGTACCCTTGGGCACCGGCACCGCCACGGGCATCCACCGACAGCTCTTCTGCGCTCAGGTTATTGATGCGTAAGGTCAGGTCGCGCCCGGCCTTGGCGGGTTTTTCATGGGTGCCGGGCGCGCCGCGCGATGTGATCTGACTGCCATGCTCAAGTTGTGCATGCCCCACCTGCAATTGCAGCGCGGCAGTGCCGGGCACAATGGCGATGCGTGCGTCGCGGCCCAGGTGCAGTTCATCCACCGTCACCTGGCTGATGGTGGCAGGGATCAACAACGTGCCGTAATCCGCCACATCCAGACGCTCCAGTTGCAACACGCCGGTGCTGCTGGGCAGGCGCATCAACGAGTTGGTTTCAACACTGACGCTCTGGGCCAGGGCAATGGGGCTGACCAGCAGGGCCAACAGAAAAACCTTACGCATCATGGGGCTCCTGAGTGTTTTCAAATTTTTCTTTGGACGCACAGTAACGACTTCTACAGGCGATTTGCCAGTGAAGGTTCAAAAAACTTGAGGAGGGATGGTTTAAGCGCGGCTCACCGACAATGCCCCTGTGGGAACCACAGGGGCTAAGGCTGTCAGCGGTTGATCTGGATTTCTGTACGACGATTCAGGGCGCGGCCTTCAGCGGTTTTGTTATCGGCAACAGGACGGCTTTCGCCCGCACCGGTCACCGACACAAAGTTGCTGCGAGGCACACCCGCACTGATCAGGTAATCGGTGACCGAATGCGCCCGTTTTTCCGAGAGTTTCTGGTTATAGGTATCCGCACCGACGCTGTCGGTATGCCCGCTGACCCGCAGTTGAGCGCTCGGGGCCTCCTGCTTCAGGCGGGTGGCGATGGTGTCAAGCTTGGTTTGGTCCGCAGCGGTCAACTTGGCCGAGTCGAATTGGAAATGCACATCGCGAATCACGATAGTTTCTTCTTTGACCACCACCACTTCCTCAACCACGGCGGCGGGTGGCGCAGGCGGGCAGCCATTGGCATCCACCTGCACGCCTTTTGGCGTGCCTGGGCACTTGTCGCGGCTGTCCGGCACACCATCGCCGTCCTCATCGCCGTCGCCATGTACCCAGCAGTAGGCACCGGCCATACCGCCAACCAGCAACGCGCCATAACCCGCGTACGCCGCGCTTTCCGTCGCACCGATTGCCGCACCGGTCACACCGCCAACCGCGGCGCAGGTGGGCCAGTCAGTCTTTTGCAAGCCTGCGCAACCTGTCAATACTCCGGTTAGCAGAACCAAGGGTAGAGCTGTCCGCATGATGCTCATCTGTTTTCTCCTGAGGGGATCGGCGGGGGCCGATGGGTGGAGTAAAGACCGCTCTTTTCAACTGCGCCACTACGCCACGCCCCCGTATTCATTGAGGATGACGCCCTGTATGAGACTTTTCGCAGCCGCCCGCTCTAGGCCCGCACGCTCAGCCGCGCTAGTCTCTATGGTCCTGATGTGAGGATCTGCGATGACCGCTGGTATTTCTGCCCGTACACCCCAGCAAGCGCTGGCCGCCCTGCTCGACCTGCACCAGCCCAAACGTCTGCTGCTGTGTGGCGCCAGCAGGTTTCCGGCGCTGGATGCCTTTAAAGAGGCGCACCCCGACACCCAAGTGTGCGTAGCGGCGCCTGGGCCGCTGCCCGGCGAACTCGCCGCCCAGCGGTTTGACCTGGCACTGGTGGTGGACTGCCTGGAGCACCTGTCAAAACCGCAAGGCCTGACCCTGCTCGGCGGCATTCGCAACCTCAATGCCAGCCGCATTGCGGTGCTGGTGGACCTGGGCGCTTGCGACTGGAAGGACACCGATTTCTTCTCCCTGGCCCTGCAGGCCGGCGAGCGCTTCGAGCGTGACGAGCAGGTGCTGACGCTGTTTACCTATGATCTGCTTGACTATAAACAGGTGCCGGACTGGCTTAACGCCCGCTTCTGGGCCAACCCGGAAAACTTCGGAAAGTATTGGTGGTAAACCCGATGAGTACATCCATTTGCCCCTGCGGCAGTGGCAACCTGCTGGATGCCTGCTGCGGCCATTATCACGCTGGCCACCCGGCACCCTGCGCCAGCGCGTTGATGCGTTCGCGCTACAGCGCCTATGTGCTGGGCCTGGTGGACTACCTGGTGGCCACCACGCTGCCAGCGCAACAAGCCGGCCTGGACCGCGACGCCATCAGCGCCTGGAGCGCCCAAAGCACCTGGCTTGGCCTTGAGGTGGAAAGCTCCGAGGTGTTCGGCGGCCAGCCGGAACATGCCTTCGTGACCTTTACCGCGCGCTGGCATGACAGCAGCGGCGAACATAGTCACCGCGAACAGTCTTCTTTCGTACAGAATGACGGGCGCTGGTACTTCATCGATCCTACGGTGCAAGTCAAAGCCGGGCGCAACGATGCGTGCCTGTGCGGCAGCGGACAAAAATTCAAGAAGTGCTGCGCCGGCTACTTCTGACCACCAAGGACCCACGCCATGCTCCGGATCTACAGCTTGATGCTGGCGTTAATGTTTGGCCTGAGCGGCTGTGCGTCCTGGTTCGAAGACGATTCGCCGCCGCCCCACGTGTCCCTGGTCAAAGTCGAAGTGGTGCGGGCCAAGCTGCTGGAGCAGAAGTTCAAACTGTACTTTCGCGTGGACAACCGTGAAGACGCCGACCTGACCGTGCGCGGCCTGATCTATAAGGTCACCCTGGACGACTTTGTGCTCACCGAAGGCGAGTCCAACGAATGGCTGACCGTCCCGCCCCGGGGCCATGCGTTCTTCAAGGTATCGGTGCGCACCAACCTGTGGCCGCAGATTCGCGACGTGGTGCATATGCTGAAAAATCCCGACAAACCCGTGCCCTATCGCCTGGAAGGTGAGCTGAAAACCGGATTATTCATCGGTTATGACGTGCAGGTCGCCCACAATGGCGTGATAATCCCCGGCGATTTTATTCCGGAGCGACATCAATGACTCAGCAACCCCATGTGCATGGTCCTGACTGCAACCACGATCACGATCACCATGATCACGACCACGGCCATGTCCACGGTCCCAACTGCGGCCACGCTCACCAGGAGCCGGTGCGCAACGCCTTGAAGGACGTGGGTCGCAACGATCCGTGCCCGTGCGGCAGCGAGAAGAAATTCAAGAAGTGCCACGGGGCGTAAAGCGCGCCGGCTGCTCACGTGTGTGAGGGAGCGCGTTCCCTCACACTGCTCGCCAGGGCCGACGCAAGGCCATGAACCTGGACCTGCCGAAACCCTGACCTGAAGGCCTGCGCCGTCAAGCCGCCGCCACACTGGTTTGTGCAAGATTCAAGTTCTCACGCAATTGCCAAAACTGCTGCTTGCGTCGTTTCGCCGCGCTCACTAACGTAGCGCCTTTACTGACGCCACCCCCCGCAGGAGCTTTGCCATGGCCTCGCCAGCCCTCTCACATTTTCTTCCCCGGTTCGGCGTTGCCGCGGCAGTGGCCAGTGCATTAAGCCTGGCCGGTTGCCAGCTCCAGAGCACCCAGGACACCCTGCCACCGGTTGCCGGCGTGCAACCGATCAAAGGCTTGGCCCAGAACGTCTCGGTGCGCCGCAATGCCCAAGGCATGCCGCTGATCGAGAGCAACACCTTCCACGACGCGCTGTTCAGCCTTGGCTATGTGCATGCCAGTGATCGCATCACCCAAATGGTCACGCTGCGTCTGCTGGCCCAGGGTCGTCTGGCAGAGATGTCCGGGCCGCAGGTGCTGGATGTCGACCGCTTTATGCGCGCGGTCAACCTGAAAAAAAGCGCCGGCGAGCTGTATAACGCCTCCAGTCCACGCCTCAAGCGCTTCTTCGAAGTGTATGCGCGGGGCGTCAACGCCTATCTGTTCCGCTACCGCGACAAGCTGCCGCCGGACCTGGCCCAGACCGGCTATAAGCCCGAGTACTGGAAGCCGGAAGATTCGGCGTTGCTGTTCTGCCTGCTCAATTTCAGCGAATCGGCCAACCTGCAGGAAGAGTTGGCCGCCCTGGTGCTCGCGCAAAAAGTCGGCGTCGACAAGCTGGCCTGGCTCACCCCAAGCGCACCGGATGAACCGATCCCCCTGGCCGAAGCCGAGAAACTCAAAGGGGTGAACCTCGGCCAGATCACCGGCCTTGCAGGGCTCGATACCGTCAGCCAGCAACTGAGCAGCCTCAACTCGCTGGCTGTCACCACCTCGAGCAACTGGGCCATCGGCCCGCAACGCAGCCGCAGCGGCAAAAGCCTGTTGGCCAACGACCTCGCCGCCCAGCCGCAGGCCCCGTCGCCGTGGAACTATGTGCAGATCCGCGCACCGAAATACCAGGCCGTCGGCGCCTCGATTGCCGGGCTGCCGACGCTGTTGTCCGGGTTCAACGGCAAAGTGGCGTGGAGCATGAGCACGGTCAAGGGTGACACCCAGGACCTGTTCCTCGAAAAGGTCAAACGCCAAGGCAACGCCTTGTACTACGAGAACAACGGCAAATGGCTGCCGGCCGGCGTGCGTAACGAAACCTTCTTCGTCAAAGGCCAGCGCTCGATTCGCGAAGTGGTGTACGAAACCCGTCACGGCGCCCTGCTCAACAGCAGCCAGGCGCTGACCAGCGGCTTGGGCCTGGCCCTGCAAACCGCCGATTTCAAGGACGACAAAAGCCTGGACGCGTTCTTCGACCTGTCCCGCGCACAAAACATCGGCAAGGCATCGGACGCTACCCGGGAAATCCGCGCCATCGCTTTGAACATGGTGTTTGCCGACGCCAACAGTATTGGCTGGCAGGTCACCGGCCGCTTCCCCAACCGCCGCGAAGGCGAAGGCCTTTTGCCCTCGCCAGGCTGGGACACGCGCTTTGACTGGGACGGTTACGCCGACGCGATGCTGCACCCCTACGATCAGGACCCGGCCCAAGGCTGGATCGGCACCGCCAACCAGCGCACCGCGCCGCGCGGTTACGGCATGCAGTTGTCCAATTCCTGGGATGCGCCGGAACGCAGCGAGCGCCTGGCGCAACTGGCCAATGCCGGCAAGCACGACACGCGCAGCATGATTGCCATGCAATACGACCAGACCACCCTCTTCGCCGCCAAGCTGAAGACCATGTTCCAGGCACCGGGCATGGCCCAACCGCTGAAACAGGCGATTGATGCCCTGCCCGCCGCCGAGCAGGCCAAGGCCCGCGAAGCGCTGGCTCGCCTGATGGCCTTCGACGGACGCCTCGCGTCGACATCCGCCGACGCTGCGCTGTACGAGTTGTTCCTGCAGGAAAGCACCCGACAGATCTTCCTCGACGAACTGGGCCCGGAAACCAGCGCCAGTTGGAAAGCCTTCGTGAGCAACGCGAACCTGTCCTACGCCGCGCAAGCCGACCACCTGTTGGGCCGCGAAGACAGCCCGTTCTGGGATGACCTGCGCACCGCGCAAAAGGAAGACAAGCCGGCGATCCTCGCCCGCAGCCTCGCCGCGGCGATAACTGCCGGCGACAGCCAGTTGGGTGCCGATCACAAAGCCTGGCAATGGGGCAAACTGCACAGCACCACCTGGAAAAACACCACGGGCGAAGTGATCCGCGGCCCGCTGGCGTCCGGCGGCGACCACAACACCCTGAACCCCGCGCCGTATAACTGGGGGCAGAGCTTCGACACCACCCAAGTGCCGGCGCTGCGCATGATCGTCGACTTCAGCCAGACGGAGCCGATGATGGGCCAAGGCGGCATCGGCCAATCCGGCAACCCGGCCAGCCCCAACTATGCCAATGGCATCGAGCCGTCGCTCAAGGCGCAATACCTGAGCTTTCCGATGCAGCCGCAAAACTTCGAGAAAGTGTATGGCAAAGCCAGGCTGACCCTCACGCCGGGCAAATAATCTGAAGTCACCGGCGCCAAATGCGGGAGGGCGTTCCCCCCACATTGGCGCCGCGTGCATTCCGATAGAACTTCTGCGTTCGCCCCCGCCTCATACCTGATAAGCCCATCGCCCCCGGCACGCCCATGGATCTTGTCATCGCACGCCCCGAGGGCCTCTACTGCCCTGCCGGAGATTTCTACATCGACCCCTGGCGCCCGGTTGAACGTGCGGTCATCACCCATGCCCACGGCGACCACGCGCGTACCGGCAACACCCACTACCTGGCCGCCGCGCCCGGCGAAGGCATCCTGCGTTCGCGCCTGGGCCAGGACATCAACCTGCAAACCCTGGCCTATGGCGAACGGTTGCTGCACCACGGCGTGACCTTGAGTTTCCACCCGGCAGGGCACGTGCTCGGCTCGGCCCAGGTGCGCCTGGAATATGGGGGCGAAGTCTGGGTGGCGTCGGGCGATTACAAGGTCGAGCCCGATGGCACCTGCGCGCCCTTCGAGCCGGTGCGCTGCCATACGTTCATCACCGAATCCACCTTCGGCCTGCCGATCTACCGCTGGCAGCCCCAGGCGCAGATCTTTGCCGGCATCAACGACTGGTGGCAGGGCAACGTCGCGCTCGGCAAGGCCAGCGTGTTGTTCTGCTATTCCTTCGGCAAGGCGCAGCGCATCCTGCATGGGATCGACGCCGGCATCGGCCCGATTCTCAGCCATGGCGCCGTGGAGCCCTTGAACCGGGTCTATCGCGAGGCCGGCATCTACATTCCCGAGACCCTTTACGCCGGCGACTTCAAAAAAACCGACCCGTTGCTGCGCCAGGCCCTGATCATCGCCCCGCCGTCCGCCGGAGGCAGCAGTTGGATCAAGCGCTTTGGCGACTACAGCGACGCCTTCGCCAGCGGCTGGATGCGCCTGCGCGGCACAAGGCGGCGGCGTGGGGTGGACCGTGGCTTTGTGCTGTCGGATCACGCCGACTGGCCTGGTCTGTTGTGGGCCATCGAGCAAACCGGCGCTGAGCGGGTGATGGTTACCCATGGCTCCGTCGGCGTCTTGGTGCGCCACCTGCGCGAGAAAGGCCTGGACGCCCAAGGCTTCAGCACCGAATACGGCGATGATGAAGAGGAAGCCACGGCATGAAGGCCTTCGCCGAGTTGTACGCCAACCTCGACGCCACCACCTCCAGCAACGCCAAGCTCGCGGCGTTGCAAGCCTATTTCCTGCAGGCTCCCCCACAGGACGCCGCCTGGGCGGTGTACTTTTTATCCGGCGGGCGGCCCCGACAGCTGGTGCCCACGCGCCTGCTGCGGGACATGGCAACCGAAGCCGCCGGCATCGAGCCGTGGCTGTTCGAGGAGAGCTACCAATCGGTGGGCGACCTCGCCGAGACCATTTCCCTGCTGCTGCCCGAATCGACCTACACCTCAGAAGACGGCCTGGCGGTGTGGCTCGAAGAAAAGCTCCTGCCCCTGCGCGGCCTGTCGCCCCTGGACCTGGCCGAGCGTTTGCCGGCGCTGTGGGCGCAACTGGATCAACCCAGCCTGATGGTGTGCATCAAGCTGATCACCGGCAGCTTCCGCGTCGGCGTGTCCAAACTCCTGGTGACCCGCGCGCTTGCGGCCATGGCCGGACTGGACAGCAAGCGGGTCGCCCAGCGTCTGGTGGGCTACACCGATCTGTCCAATCGTCCTACGCCACAGGGCTACCTCAAACTGATTGCCGCCGAATCCGCTGACGAGCATGCGCAGCGGGGCGGTCAGCCTTATCCGTTTTTTCTGGCCCATGGGCTGGCGCAACCGCCGGAACAATTCGATGCCCTGCTCGGCCCGCCCGCGGACTGGCAGGTAGAGTGGAAGTGGGACGGTATTCGCGCGCAATTGGTTAAACGCGAGGGCCGGTTGTGGGTCTGGTCCCGAGGCGAAGAGTTGGTCACCGAACGCTTTCCGGAACTCCACAGCCTGGTCAGTGGCCTGCCCGACGGCACGGTGATCGACGGCGAAATCGTGGTGTGGAAGGACGCGGTGCAGCCGTTCGCCCTGTTGCAACAGCGCATCGGTCGCAAGACTTTGAGCAAAAAGGTACTGGAGGATGCGCCGGTGGCGATCCTGGCCTATGACCTGCTGGAGCATGAGGGTGAGGATTGGCGCAACCACGCCCTGGCAGAACGTCGCACCCGATTGGAGCAGGTGATTGACAGGTGCGACCAGCCCGTCTTACGGCCTTCGCCGTTGCTGACGGGCGCCACCTGGCAGGACTTGGCCCGGCAACGCGAAGCCTCCCGCAGCCTCGGCGTGGAAGGCATGATGCTCAAGGATCGCAGCGGCCTCTACGGCGTCGGTCGCACCAAGGACATGGGCCTGTGGTGGAAATGGAAAGTCGACCCGTTCAGCGTCGACGCGGTATTGATCTACGCCCAACGCGGGCACGGCCGGCGCGCCAGCTTGTACAGCGATTACACCTTCGCCGTGTGGGATGGCCCGCCCGGCAGCGAGCGCAGCCTGGTGCCGTTCGCCAAGGCCTATTCAGGGCTGACTGACGAGGAAATGCGCAAAGTCGACGCGATTGTGCGCAAGACCACCGTGGAGAAATTCGGCCCGGTCAGCAGCGTGACACCGAGCATGGTGTTCGAATTGGGCTTTGAAGGCATTGCCCTGTCCAAGCGCCACAAGAGCGGGATCGCGGTGCGGTTCCCCAGGATGCTGCGCTGGCGGCAGGATAAAGCGGTGGACGAGGCCGACAGCTTGGCAACCTTGCAGGACTTGTTAAGTTGACCAGACACGCACCAAAAAAAAGCAGCGTTTTTTCGATGCCCAAAAATGGGCATCACCTACACTCCAAAAACCCTCTTCCTTCCTTTTAAAACGACCATTCGCAAGCGCATTCGGAACTATGGTGCAGAAATTGCTACCAGTGACCCGTCTGACACCGTTCAGTAACAGTCCTAAACGCGCCACAAGCGCTTATCTTGGTTTCCAGGGATTACATAATGAAAAAAGCATTGCTGACCCTTTCTGCACTGGCTCTGTGCATGGCCGCAGGTACCGCGCTGGCCAAGGAATACAAGGAATTGCGTTTTGGTGTCGATCCGTCCTACGCACCGTTCGAATCCAAAGCCGCCGACGGCAGCCTGGTAGGCTTCGATATCGACCTGGGCAATGCCATCTGTGCCGAGCTGAAGGTCAAGTGTAAGTGGGTCGAAAGTGACTTCGACGGCATGATTCCAGGCCTGAAGGCCAACAAGTTCGACGGCGTGATTTCGTCCATGACCGTGACCCCGGTGCGTGAAAAGGCTATCGACTTCTCCAACGAACTGTTCTCCGGCCCAACCTCGCTGGTGTTCAAAAAAGGCGCGGGCTACTCCACCCCTGAGTCGCTCAAGGGCAAATCCGTGGGCTACGAGCAAGGCACCATCCAGGAAGCCTACGCCAAGGCCGTGCTGGACAAGGCCGGCGTGACCACCAAGGCCTACGCCAACCAGGACCAGGTCTACGCTGATCTGACCTCCGGCCGCCTCGACGCCTCCGTACAAGACATGCTGCAAGCCGAACTGGGCTTTCTGAAGTCGCCGGCCGGGGCCGGCTACGAAGTCAGCGCGGCAATTGATGACCCGCTGCTGCCGTCGAAAACCGCGATCGGTATCAAAAAAGGTAACACTGAGCTCAAGGCGCTTTTGGATAAAGGTATCAAAGCGTTACACGATGATGGCACCTACGCCACTATCCAGAAAAAACACTTTGGCGATCTGAACCTGTACAGCGGCAAATAATGCCTGGGGCGCTCCTCCGCTGGAGGGGCGCTTTTTTATCGCCATAGGTCCTGATTTATGTTCGAAGATCTGTTGCAAACCCTCGGGCTGAGCGCGTTCAGCCTGAAGGGTTTCGGCCCGTTGTTGCTGCAAGGCACCTGGATGACCCTCAAGTTGTCGGTGCTGTCCCTGGCCGTCAGCGTGTTGCTGGGCCTGCTCGGCGCCAGCGCCAAACTCTCCAGCCTGCCCTTCCTGCGCATTCCCGCCCAGCTCTACACCACATTGATTCGCGGTGTACCCGACCTGGTGCTGATGCTGCTGATTTTCTACAGCCTGCAAACCTGGCTGACCGGCCTTACCGACTTTATGGAATGGGAGTACATCGAGATCGACCCATTCAGCGCCGGGGTCATCACCCTGGGCTTTATCTACGGTGCGTACTTCACCGAGACGTTCCGCGGCGCGATCCTTGCCGTGCCCCGTGGCCAGTTGGAAGCCGCCACCGCCTATGGACTCAAGCGCGGGCAGCGGTTTCGCTACGTGACCTTCCCGCAGATGATGCGCTTTGCCCTGCCGGGCATCGGCAATAACTGGATGGTGATGCTCAAGGCCACCGCGCTGGTGTCGATCATCGGCCTGGCCGACCTGGTCAAAGCCGCCCAGGACGCCGGCAAGAGCACCTATCAACTGTTCTATTTCCTGGTGCTGGCCGCCTTGATCTACCTGCTGATCACCAGCGCGTCCAACTTTGTCTTGCGACGCCTGGAACGTCGCTACTCCGCAGGCGCCCGGGAGGCAGTGCGATGATCGAACTCTTGCAGGAATACTGGCGCCCGTTCCTTTACAGCGACGGCCAGCACATCACCGGCCTGGCAATGACTTTGTGGTTACTCAGCGCCGCGCTGATCATCGGCTTTGTCGTGTCGATTCCGCTGTCCATCGCCCGCGTGTCGCGCAAGCGCCTGGTGCGTTGGCCGGTGCAGTTCTACACCTACCTGTTTCGCGGCACGCCGCTCTATATACAGTTGCTGATCTGTTACACCGGCATCTACAGCATCGCCGCCGTGCGTGCTCAACCGGTGCTGGATGCGTTCTTTCGTGATGCGATGAACTGCACGATCCTGGCCTTCGCGCTCAACACCTGCGCCTACACCACGGAGATTTTCGCCGGAGCGATCCGCAGCATGGCCCATGGCGAAGTCGAAGCGGCCAAGGCTTACGGCCTCAGCGGCTGGAAGCTGTACGCGTACGTGATCATGCCTTCGGCGCTGCGCCGCTCGTTGCCCTACTACAGCAACGAAGTGATCCTGATGCTGCACTCGACCACGGTGGCGTTTACCGCCACCATCCCGGACATTCTCAAAGTCGCGCGGGACGCCAACTCGGCCACCTTCATGACCTTTCAATCGTTCGGCATCGCGGCGCTGATCTACCTGGCCGTGACCTTCGCCCTGGTCGGCCTGTTCCGGCTCGCGGAGCGCCGCTGGCTGGCCTTTCTCGGGCCTAGCCACTAAGGAGACCGTATGCGTCATCAGGTACACGAGCTGATCGCGCCGGTGCCCGGCACCGCGCGGCAGATTCACAGTTTTCACTTCGGCCCGCCCCAGGCCACGGGCAAGGTGTACATACAGTCATCGCTGCATGCCGACGAACTGCCGGGCATGTTGGTGGCGTGGCACTTGAAGGTGCGCCTGGCCGAATTGGCGGCCGCCGGGCGCTTGGTGAGCGAGATCGTGCTGGTGCCCATCGCCAACCCGGCAGGCCTGGAACAGGTATTGATGGACACCCCGCTGGGCCGTTATGAGCTGGAAAGCGGGCAGAACTTCAATCGCCTGTTTGTCGACCTCAGCGAGGAGGTGGGCGATCAGGTCGAGAACCTGCTCGGTGACGATCCCCAGCACAACGCCGAACTGATCCGCGCTGCACTGAACATGGCGCTGGCCGGGCAGACCGCGGCGACGCAATTGCAATCCCAGCGCCTGGTGCTGCAACGCCTGGCCTGTGATGCGGACATGGTGCTCGACCTGCACTGCGACTTCGAAGCCGTGGCGCACCTGTACACCACGCCTGCCGCCTGGCCGCTGGTGGAACCGCTGGCGCGCTATATCGGCTCGGAGGCCAACTTGCTGGCCACCGACTCCGGCGGGCAGTCCTTCGATGAGTGTTTCACCCTGGTGTGGTGGCAATTGCAGCAACGTTTCGGCGAGCGCTTCCCGATTCCCATGGGCAGCTTTTCGGTGACGGTCGAGCTGCGTGGCCAGGGTGACGTCAACCACGGCCTGGCCAGCCTCGACTGCCAGGCGATCATCAACTACCTGATTCACTTCGGCGCCATTACCGGCGACCCGGCGCCACTGCCCGACCTGCCCTACCCGGCCACCCCGCTGGCGGGCGTTGAGCCGGTGGTCACGCCGGTCGGCGGCCTGCTGGTGTTCAGCGCTCTGCCCGGCGAACACCTGGAAGCCGGGCAACTGCTCGCCGAAATCATCGACCCCATTACCGACCGCGTAACGCCCGTGTACTGCCAAAACGCAGGCCTGCTTTACGCCCGTTCGCTACGCCGCATGGCCACTGCAGGGATGGTCATCGGCCATGTCGCAGGGACCCAGGCCTACCGTAGCGGCTACCTACTTTCGCCTTGAGGATGCACGCCCCATGTACAAATTGACCGTTGAAGGCCTGCATAAAAGCTATGGCGACAATGAGGTGCTCAAAGGTGTTTCGCTCAAGGCCAGGACCGGTGACGTGATCAGCCTGATCGGCGCCAGCGGCTCAGGTAAAAGTACCTTTTTGCGCTGCATCAACTTCCTGGAAACCCCAGACGACGGCGCCATGACCCTTGATGGTCAGCCAATCCGCATGGTCAGCGATCGCCACGGCATGCGCGTGGCCGACGACGCCGAACTGCAGCGCCTGCGCACGCGCCTGGCGATGGTGTTCCAGCACTTCAACCTGTGGAGCCACATGAGCGTGCTGGAAAACATCACCATGGCGCCGCGCCGGGTGCTGGGCTGCAGCAAGAAAGACGCCGAGGATCGCGCCCGCCGCTACCTCGACAAGGTGGGTCTGCCCGCGCGGGTGGCGGACCAATACCCGGCATTTCTCTCCGGTGGGCAGCAACAGCGGGTGGCTATCGCCCGCGCCCTGGCCATGGAGCCGGAGGTCATGTTGTTCGACGAACCCACCTCGGCGCTGGACCCGGAACTGGTCGGCGAAGTACTGAAGGTGATCCAGGGGCTGGCCGAGGAAGGCCGCACCATGATCATGGTGACCCATGAAATGAGCTTTGCGCGCAAGGTGTCTAGCCAGGTGCTGTTCCTGCATAAAGGTCTGGTGGAGGAACAGGGCGTCCCCGAGGATGTGCTGGGTAACCCGAAAAGCGAGCGCTTGCAGCAGTTCTTGAGTGGCAATCTGAAGTAAACCTTTGGGGTGCCTGGAGGGTCTGTGGGAATAGACCCTCCGGAATGTCAGCTGCCGTATGGCAAAACCCACCGACTTCGCCAAGCAATGGTTTCCCGCCAAAGGCTGGAAGCCGTTCGCCTTTCAAAAAGCGGTGTGGGCGGCAGTTAAAGACGGCCATTCGGGCTTGCTGCATGCCAGCACCGGCGCCGGTAAAACCTACGCGCTATGGTTTGCCGCGCTCAATCGCTTCGCCGTCACCCGCCCACCGGTCACGGGCAAACGCAAGCCGCCCGCTGAACCGCTGACCGTTTTGTGGATCACGCCGATGCGGGCATTGGCCGCCGACACCGCGCGCGCCCTTGAAGCACCGCTGGAGGCCTTGCAGATACCCTGGAGTGTCGGCCTGCGCACCGGCGACACCAGCAGCAGCGAGCGTGCACGCCAGACCCGTCGCCAACCGACCGCCCTGGTCACCACCCCGGAAAGCCTGACCCTGATGCTGGCCCGCGCCGACAGCCAGACCAGCCTGGCGCACCTGCGCATGGTGGTGGTGGATGAGTGGCATGAGTTGATCGGCAATAAGCGGGGCGTGCAGCTGCAATTGGCCTTGGCGCGGCTGCGACGCTGGCATCCAGAATTGATGGTGTGGGGGATCTCAGCCACCTTGGGTAATCAGGCCCACGCGCTGGAGGTCTTGGTCCCACACGGCGACGGGATCAATGTGCAGGGGCAGACGGCCAAGCAGTTGATCATCGACACCTTGCTGCCACCGGTTGCCGAGCGTTTCCCGTGGGCCGGGCATATCGGCTTGAAGATGCTGCCGCAGGTGGTGGCCGAAGTGGACGCCAGCAGCAGTTGTCTGGTGTTTACCAACACGCGGGCACAATCGGAAATCTGGTACCAGGCGCTGCTTGAGGCTCGCCCGGACTGGGCGGGGGTGATCGCGCTGCACCACGGTTCGCTGTCGCGGGAAACCCGTGATTGGGTGGAGCGCGCGTTGAAGGAGGGCCATCTCAAAGCGGTGGTGTGCACCTCCAGCCTGGACCTGGGGGTGGATTTTTTACCGGTGGAGCGGGTGTTGCAGATCGGCTCGGCCAAAGGCGTCGCGCGGCTGATGCAACGCGCTGGCCGCTCCGGCCATGCACCGGGCCGGCCGTCGCGGGTGACGCTGGTGCCCACCCACAGCCTGGAATTGGTGGAGGCCGCCGCGGCCCAGGACGCGATTGCCGAACGCCGCATCGAAGCCCGCGAGTCACCCTACAAGCCGCTGGACGTACTCGTACAGCATCTGGTCAGCATGGCCTTGGGCACCGGTTTTACCCCCGATGCGTTGTTCACCGAAGTGCGCGGCGCCTGGGCGTATCGCGACCTCAGCGCGGCGGATTGGGCCTGGGCGCTGGGGTTTGTGCGCCATGGTGGTCTGTCGCTGACCGCTTATCCGGATTACCGCCGCGTGGAGCCCGATGAACGCGGCGTCTGGCGCGTCCCCGATGCACGCCTGGCGCGCCGCCACCGCATGAGCGTGGGCACCATTGTCAGCGACGCCAGCATCCAGCTGAAATTCTGGAGCAAAGGCGGCGGCGGTAAGAATCTGGGCAGCATCGAGGAAGGCTTTATCGCGCGGCTCAAGCCCGGTGACGGGTTCCTGTTTGCCGGGCGTTTATTGGAGTTGGTGCGCGTGGAAAACATGACTGCCTACGTGCGCCGCAGCAACGCAAAAAAAGCTGCCGTGCCGCGCTGGAATGGCGGGCGTATGCCGCTTTCAAACGAGCTGGCGCAAGCGGTGGTGGAACGCTTTGACGCTGCAGCCCAGGGGCATTTCGAGGGCCCTGAGATGCACGCGGTGCAACCCCTGTTGCAGACGCAGTTGCGCTGGTCGGGCCTGCCCACGCGCGAACATCTGTTGGCCGAAGCGTTGAAATCCCGGGAGGGGTGGCACCTGTTCCTGTACCCGTTCGCCGGGCGCCAAGTGCATCTGGGACTGGCCAGCTTGTTGGCGTGGCGGGTCAGTCAGGTGCAACCGCTGACCTTCTCCATCGCAGTCAATGATTACGGTTTGGAACTGCTGAGCGCTACGGCGGTAGATTGGCCGGTTGTACTGAACGCAGGGTTGCTCAGCCCGGCAAATCTGCTTGAGGACGTCGCGGCCAGCCTGAACGCCGGAGAGTTGGCCCTGCGCCGCTTTCGTGAAATCGCACGCATCGCCGGGCTGGTGTTCGCCGGCTATCCCGGCGCGCCGAAAAGTACGCGGCAGGTGCAGGCGTCCAGCGGTTTGTTCTTTGAGGTGTTCAAGCAATATGACCCGCAGAACTTGCTACTGACTCAAGCGGGGGAAGAAGTCCTGCGTGACGAGTTGGATATTCGTCGGTTGGAAGAGACATTACTGCGCCTATCGGCGCTGAAATTGGACATGCATGTCATTGATCGGCCCACGCCCTTGGCCTTTCCCTTACAGGTGGAGCGGATGCGCGAAAGCATGAGTTCAGAAAAGCTGTCGGAGCGCATTGCGCGCATGGTCAAGGATCTGGAAAAGGTCGCGGATAACGGAAAACGCTGATGCATTACCCGGTGACGCTTGAGGGGGAAGAACTATGGTTGCTCGCGGACAAGGCCATTTACTGGCCCGCGCGCCGGTGCCTGCTGATTGCCGACGCGCATTTCGGCAAGGCATCGGCCTATCGCAGCCTGGGGCAACCGGTGCCGCAGGGGACCACCACCGAGAACCTGCACCGGCTGGATCGGCTGTTGGCAGCCCTGCCGTGCGCGCAGGTCATCTTTCTCGGTGACTTTCTGCACGGCCCCGGCTCCCACGCCAGCGGCACCTTGAACGCGCTCAGAAGCTGGCGGGCGCGTCATTGCGAGCTGCCCATGACGCTGATTCGTGGCAATCACGATAAGCGCGCGGGGGACCCGCCTGCCGACCTGGGGATCGACGTGGTCAGCGAGCCATTGTTGATGGGGCCGTTTGCCTTGCAACACGAACCGGATGCGCACACCAGCCACCATGTGCTGGCGGGGCATGTGCACCCGGTGTATCGCTTGCGCGGCAAAGGACGCCAGCATCTGCGTCTGCCGTGCTTTCAGTTGGGCGCTCGGGTCAGCGTTCTGCCGGCCTTCGGCGCGTTTACCGGGGGGCATCCTGTGGAGCAAGCCAATGACCACCGAATCTTCGTGATCGGCGATCACCAGGTCTGGCCAGTGCGCTGAGGCAAAGACTGGCCACTCAGGCTTCAGGCAACAGGTGCGGGTGGCGGCTCATCCGGAAGGGTCGGTTCGCCAGGCTCGGTAGGCTGTGGGTAGTCCGGCTCAGGTTGGCCGGGGATGCCGCCCGCATAGGCGGGATCGGCCATCAGGGACCAGGCCAGCACACCAATCTGGTTGGGTTCCAGCCGGGCAAGTTCTGCGCTGATTCGCGGGTCGATCTTCATAAGGCACTCCTCAAGCGTGGCCCGGCGCGTTTTGCACGCGCCGAGGCAGTACACCCAATAGAGTCAATTTCTGCAGACTAATTCCCTTTACGCGTAGGACCTTTCAATCAAGCCCGTGGCAAGGTGACGCCGAGTTGGCCCTGGTACTTGCCGCCACGGTCTTTGTAGGACACTTCACAGGCCTCGTCGGACTGCAAAAACAGCATCTGCGCCACACCTTCGTTGGCGTAGATTTTCGCCGGCAAAGTGGTGGTGTTGGAGAACTCGAGGGTGACGTGGCCTTCCCACTCTGGCTCAAGCGGGGTCACGTTGACGATGATGCCGCAGCGCGCGTAGGTGCTTTTACCGAGACAAATGGTCAGTACGTCGCGGGGAATCCGGAAGAACTCCACGGTGCGTGCCAGGGCAAAGGAGTTAGGGGGAATGATGCACACGTCGCTCTTGATGTCGACGAAGCTCTTTTCGTCGAAGTTTTTCGGATCGACGGTGGCCGAATTGATGTTGGTGAACACCTTGAATTCATCGGCACAACGCACGTCGTAGCCATAGCTGGAAACACCATAGGAAATGACGCGTTCTGCACCTTCACCACGCATCTGGCGCTCGACGAAGGGCTCGATCATGCCGTGCTCTTGCGCCATGCGGCGAATCCACTTGTCCGATTTGATGCTCATGGCGGGTGTCCTGAATAGCGAGGTGGAAAAATTCTGTGTGGCATCTTACCGGGGCCGGCGTTGGGGTTCAAAGGGCGTGGGCCTTTTCTTGGTGAATGTGCCGGCGGCCTTAAGCCTCACCCAGCGAGGCCGGGGCCCGGATGGCTGCGCGTAGTGAATGCAAATACCACCGCCAGTCACGAAATTAGAGAAACCTTCGGAAATACCATTGGCACGTTCCGGAAAAAGGGTTAAGGTGGCGTCACTGTGTTGCTTGTGTCACTGAGAATCTCTACACGATATGTTGAATTTCGATCCAACCATCTCCAAGAATTTTTCCTGCTCTTTGCACTCAGTCTCGGCCAGGGCTTTTCCTGAGTCGCAGTTAACTTTGTTCAAGGAGTTACACCATGTCTAATCGCCAAACTGGTACCGTTAAGTGGTTCAACGATGAAAAAGGCTTCGGCTTCATCACTCCACAATCCGGTGACGACCTGTTCGTTCACTTCAAAGCTATCCAATCCGACGGCTTCAAAAGCCTGAAAGAAGGCCAACAGGTTTCTTTCATCGCTACCCGCGGTCAGAAAGGCATGCAAGCTGAAGAAGTTCAAGTTATCTAACTTGTACTGACTTAGTCGAAAAGACCCCGCCCTCAAAAGCGGGGTTTTTTTATGCCCGAGATTTGGCCCGAACGGCAAAGATGTAAGACCGGCATAAAAAAATGTGGGAGCGGACTTGCCCGCTCCCACATTTCGGTCCTGCGTCGCGCTTATTGAAACAACGACTCACTCGACAAGCCATTCTTCTCCAGGATCTCACGCAGGCGCTTGAGCCCCTCTACCTGGATCTGCCGCACACGCTCGCGAGTCAGACCAATCTCCAGGCCTACGTCCTCCAGAGTGCTGCTCTCATGACCACGCAGGCCAAAGCGGCGAATCACCACCTCACGCTGCTTGTCTGTGAGCTCACATAGCCACTGGTCAATGCTTTGGGACAGATCATCGTCCTGCAACAGCTCGCAAGGATCTGTAGGGCGATCATCCGTCAGGGTGTCCAGCAGAGTTTTATCCGAATCCGGGCCCAGCGAGACGTCTACCGAAGACACGCGCTCATTCAGGCCAAGCATGCGCTTGACCTCACCTACCGGTTTTTCCAGCAGATTGGCGATCTCTTCGGGAGAAGGTTCATGATCGAGTTTTTGAGTGAGTTCACGCGCTGCCCGCAGGTAGACGTTGAGCTCCTTGACCACATGGATCGGCAACCGGATCGTACGGGTCTGATTCATGATCGCCCGTTCGATGGTCTGGCGAATCCACCAGGTAGCATACGTCGAGAACCGGAAGCCGCGCTCAGGGTCGAACTTCTCCACCGCCCGGATCAGGCCCAGGTTGCCCTCCTCGATCAGATCCAATAGCGACAGTCCACGATTGACATAGCGTCGGGCGATTTTCACCACCAGGCGCAGGTTGCTTTCAATCATGCGTTTGCGCCCAGCCGGATCTCCCTTTTGCGACAAGCGCGCAAAATGGACTTCTTCTTCGGGAGTGAGCAGAGGGGAAAAGCCGATTTCATTGAGATACAGCTGGGTAGCATCAAGCGCCCGTGTGTAATCAATGTATTTGTGTTGCTTTAACGCGGTGGAGTTCTTGGATTTGGTGCGAACTGAAGGTGTTGCAGGTCCCTCATTCGACATCGATTCCATTGCGATACCGGTCTCCATAAGGAGAACCTCATCGTCGATGTCAAACTCCGGCGCTTCTTTACTGAGAGCCATTGTTATAGTCCTTTGGTGAGTTCGACCTCAAGCTCAAGCGACGCCTTTATCCTTGGCAACGCTGGAGCCTGTTCCTTCTACGTGAGGGAACAGGCTGGCAACACATCAACGACGGGGTAGGAATTGCAATGGATCTACAGGCTTCCCTTGACGGCGAATCTCAAAGTGCAGTTTCACCCGGTCCGTACCAGTTGACCCCATTTCGGCAATTGTCTGTCCGACTTTGACCTGCTGCCCCTCCCGAACCAACAGCCTGCGGTTATGACCGTAGGCACTGACGTAGGTATCGCTGTGTTTGATGATGACCAGCTCGCCGTAGCCCCGTAAACCACTCCCGGCGTACACCACTGTCCCATCAGACGCAGCTAAAACAGGCTGTCCCAAATCCCCGGCGATATCAATGCCTTTATTCAAACTACCGTTTGAAGAGAATTTTCCAATTAACACGCCGTTCGAAGGCCATCCCCAACCAGTCGGTGCGGGCCCTGCCGGGGGCAACGGGGCGGGGGCCGACTTGCTTGTCGACGTCGCCGCCGGCGTACCGGCAGGCCGGGTGATGATCGTGGTTTTGCTCGACGAAGATGGCGAGGATCGGGTGTTTGTCACAACTGCCGTAGGTGTAGAACCGGTGCGCCCATCGAAGCGAATCGTCTGACCCGGGTGGATCGTGTACGGCACAGGAATATTGTTACGGGCTGCAAGCGCCTTGTAGTCCCAGCCATAACGGAAGGCGATCGAGAACAGCGTGTCGCCCTTGCGCACCACATATTGCCCGGTGGTCACCGTCGGCTTTTGCGGTGCGGCACTATTGCGGTCAACGACCCGCGCGCCGCTGCTTGGCGAGCTGGAACAGCCTACCAACAAGGAACCGAAGACGAGGCCAAGCACCAGTCGTTGAAAACTTGTTTTACTCATACGCTGCGCAAGACCTGTGAGACTCACCCGCCGCTCCCTTTATGGTGGCTGAACATGTACGCCTGTATCAGGCCTGGAATATGCCGCAAGTATAACTGGGCATTGAAGTTTTACCGGCACACCACTGAAACCAATGATTCAGTGTGTTGAATCGCTGCGTCCATCGTGTTGACTTGATAGACCCCGCCGTAAGACACATCCCCGGCAGCGGAATTCACTGCCGACGAAAATTGATCAAGCCAGCGGGCCGTTGAGCAACGGCACAAAGCGTACGGCGCCGAGCACATGCCGGGAAAAACCGTTTTCTTCGCGCACGATAAGCATCAATTGTTGCACTTCACCCGAGCCCACCGGGATAACCAATCGCCCGCCGGGGGCCAATTGATCGAGCAGCGCTTGCGGAACATCGGTAGCCACGGCGGTCACAATAATGCCGTTGTACGGCGCCAGCGCCGGCCAGCCTTCCCAGCCATCGCCCCAGCGGAATACCACGTTGCGCAGGTTCAGTTCCACCAGGCGTTCCTTGGCGCGATCCTGCAACACCTTGATGCGCTCGACCGAAAACACCCGCTCCACCAACTGCGACAACACCGCCGTCTGGTAGCCGGAGCCGGTGCCGATCTCCAGCACTTTGTCCAGGGGGCCCGCCGCCAGCAGCAGCTCGCTCATGCGCGCCACCATATAAGGCTGGGAGATGGTCTGGTTATGGCCGATGGGCAATGCCGTGTCTTCGTATGCACGATGGGCCAGGGCCTCATCGACGAAGAGATGACGCGGGGTGCGACGGATCACTTCGAGCACCTGGGCGTTGGACAGGCCCTCTTCGTACAGGCGCTGGATCAAACGCTCACGGGTGCGCTGGGAGGTCATCCCGATGCCACGACGTAGCAGGTCGTCTTGTTCACGAGCCATCAGCGCAGCCCCTCCAGCCAGCCATCGAGACCGCGGAAGGCGTCACTGAAGGTGCGATCGAGTTGCAACGGGGTAATCGACACATAACCTTGCATCACCGCGTGAAAGTCCGTGCCCTCGCCACCATCTTCGGCATCGCCCGCTGCCGCGATCCAATAGCCTTCCTTGCCACGCGGATCGACCACTTTCAACGGGGCCGCCGCGCGGGCGCGATGGCCCAGCCGTGTCAGTTGAATACCGCGAATGTGATCCAGGGGCAAATTGGGGATATTGACGTTGAGTACCGTGCGCGGCGGCAAGTCCAGCGAACCTTGGGCCTCCACCAGCTTGCGCGCAAAATAGGCAGCGGTGGGCAGGTTGTCCAATTGGCGCGAGGCCAAGGAAAACGCGAACGAGGTACGCCCCAGGAAACGCCCTTCGAGCGCGGCCGCCACGGTACCGGAATACAACACATCGTCACCCAGGTTGGCGCCAAGGTTGATACCCGACACCACCAGGTCCGGCTCATGATCCAGCAAGCTGTTGATCGCCAGGTGCACGCAGTCGGTGGGCGTGCCGTTCACACTGATAAAGCCATTGGCCAGGACCTGCGGGTGCAGCGGACGGTCGAGTGTCAGCGAACTGCTCGCGCCGCTTTTGTCCTGGTCGGGGGCAACCACCACGCACTCGGCGTAATCCTGCAGCGCAGCATAGAGCGCGGCAAGACCGGGTGCGGTGGCACCGTCATCGTTAGATATCAGAATACGCATGGGCTGTCCGTCTGCCCCACCGGCACCAGATCAACAAGCTCGCGCACCAAGACAGTGGCGAAGCATCCGGCCGGCAGGACGAATTCCAATTGCAGAATGTCAGGCCCGGGATAATGCCACGTCAACCCGCCAATGGGCAGCCGCAGAATGCGACGTTCCTGGCTCATGCCGGCATTCACCAGCCAATCACGCAGGTCGGCCTCACCGGCCGCGATGGCCTGTTCGAGTTCATGGGTAGCACCTGTCGCGGGCGAATCACCCTCGCCCCACTGCGGCCCGGTGGGGTGCAGGTCCAGGATCGCCAGGCGTGGGTCGCTGCATTCCGCCTCGCCCGCCGGGAAAAAACTGCGGCTGTCGGTGAACGCCAGCAGGTCTCCGACCTGAGCCCGCTGCCAGGAGCCATCGGCGACACGTGCCGCCAGCACCTTGTTAAACAGGAAGCTGCGCGCGGTGGACAGCAACCGCGAACGCACGTTGCGCTGTTCCGGCAAGGCCTTGCGGGCCGCCCACTCGCGTGCGTCCACGACGTTGCCGCCGTTATGACCAAAACGCTGGGCGCCGAAGTAATTGGGAATGCCATGTTGTGCAATCTGTTGCAGGCGCGCGTCGATGGCGGCGGTATCACCGACCAACTGAGTAAGACGCAACGTAAAGCCGTTGGCCGAGTGCGCACCGCGCTGCAATTTACGCCTGTGGCGGGCGGTTTTAAGGATCTTGAGCGTGTCGTTCTGCGCAGCGCTCATATCCGGGTCAGCCTTGCCCGGCAGTTGCACACTGAACCATTGGCGGGTCAGCGCCTGGCGATCCTTGAGCCCGGCATAGCTGACGGTGCGCAGCGGCACGCCGGCAGCCTTGGCGATACGGCGGGCCGCTTCCTCCGTGTTGAGGCCGCGTTTTTCCACCCACAGCCACAGGTGCTCGCCGTCGCCGCTCAGCGGGATATCCAGTACTTCGTCGACCTGAAAATCTTCGGCAGTGGCCTTCAGGACCGCGCTGCCCAGGGCCTCGCCGTAGGCACGCGGACCCAGCAGTTCCAGATCATTCATGCGCGCAGCAACAAGGCGACGGAGTGCACCGCGATGCCCTCTTCACGACCGGTGAACCCGAGCTTTTCGGTGGTGGTGGCTTTCACGTTCACTTGATCCAATTCTATGTGCAGGTCTGCGGCAATCACTGCGCGCATCGACTCGATATGGGGCGCCATTTTCGGCGCCTGGGCCACGATGGTGTTGTCGACGTTAGCGACTTTCCAGCCTTTGGCATGGATAAGGCCCACCACATGGCGCAGCAATACACGGCTGTCCGCGCCCTTGAAAGTAGGGTCGGTGTCCGGAAAGTGCTTGCCGATGTCACCCAACGCCGCCGCGCCGAGCAAGGCATCGCTCAAGGCGTGCAACACAACATCGCCGTCGGAATGAGCCAGCAACCCATGGTGGTGCGCAATGCGCACGCCGCCCAGGGTGATGAAATCGCCTTCAGCGAAACGGTGCACATCGTAGCCGTGGCCAATACGCATAAAAAAACGCCCCGATTTAATTCAGGGCGTGATTCTACCTACTTTTGCCTCACATTAACCGAGCAAAGCACGGCCATGGTGTCGCAAATGGTCTTCGATGAAGCTGGCGATGAAGAAGTAGCTGTGGTCGTAGCCGGGTTGCAGGCGCAGTTCGAGCGGATGCTTGGCCGCTTTGGCTGCTTGCTGCAGGGCTTCTGGCTTGAGTTGCACGGCGAGGAAATCGTCGCGGTCGCCTTGATCCACCAGCAGCGGCAGCTTTTCCGAGGCTTCGCTGATCAACACGCAGGCATCCCATTCGCGCCACTTCGAGCGTTCTTCGCCCAGGTAACGGGAAAAGGCTTTCTGGCCCCAGGGGCAATCCATCGGGTTGTTGATCGGCGAAAACGCCGACACCGAGAGGTAACGCCCAGGGTTGCGCAGAGCACACACCAATGCTCCGTGACCGCCCATGGAGTGGCCGCTGATACCGCGCTTGCCCGACGCCGGGAAATGCGCTTCCACCAATGCAGGTAATTCCTGCACCACGTAGTCATGCATCCGGTAATGCTTGGCCCAGGGTTCCTGGGTGGCATTCAGATAAAACCCGGCCCCCAGGCCAAAATCCCAGGCGTTATCAGGGTCGCCCGGCACGCCGGGACCACGTGGGCTGGTGTCGGGCGCAACGATGATCAGCCCCAGTTCGGCAGCCATGCGCTGAGCGCCGGCCTTCTGCATGAAATTCTCATCGGTGCAGGTCAACCCGGACAGCCAGTACAGCACCGGCAGCTTGCCGCCCTGCTCCGCTTGCGGCGGCAGGTACACAGCAAAGGTCATGTCGCAACCGAGCACATCGGAATGATGCTTGTAGCGTTTGTGCCAGCCACCGAAGCTTTTCTGGCACGACAGGTTTTCCAGACTCATGGGATGCTCCCAACTGCAAGCCGAAAGCTACAAGCCGCATGTGGGCGTAAACCCTCTTGCAGCTTGACGCTTGCAACTTGCCGCTGCTTCAAAAATGAATGACGGTACGAATGCTCTTGCCTTCATGCATCAGGTCAAACGCTTTGTTGATATCTTCCAGGCCCATGGTGTGGGTGATGAAGGTATCCAGCGGGATTTCACCGGTCTGGGCCATTTCCACGTAGCTAGGCAATTCCGTACGGCCACGCACGCCGCCGAAGGCCGAACCGCGCCAAACGCGACCGGTCACCAACTGGAAAGGTCGAGTAGAGATTTCCTGCCCGGCACCGGCCACACCGATAATCACCGACTCGCCCCAGCCTTTGTGGCAGCACTCGAGGGCCGCGCGCATCAGTTGCACGTTGCCGATGCACTCGAAGGAAAAGTCCACACCACCGTCAGTCAAATCGACGATCACGTCCTGGATCGGGCGGTCGTAGTCTTTTGGGTTGATGCAATCGGTGGCGCCCAATTGCTTGGCGATTTCAAACTTGGCCGGGTTGATATCGATCGCGATGATGCGACCGGCCTTGGCTTTGACCGCACCGATCACAGCCGACAGGCCTATACCGCCAAGACCGAAGATGGCCACGGTGTCGCCCGGCTTGACCTTGGCGGTATTGATCACCGCACCAATGCCGGTGGTGACGCCGCAACCGAGCAGGCAGACTTTTTCCAGCGGTGCCTCTTTAGGAATCTTGGCCACGGAAATTTCCGGCAGCACGGTGTACTCCGAGAAGGTCGAGGTCCCCATGTAGTGGAAAATCGGCTGGCCCTTGTAGGAAAAACGCGTGGTGCCGTCGGGCATCAGGCCTTTACCCTGGGTGGAGCGAATGGCCTGGCACAGGTTGGTCTTGCCCGACAGGCAGAATTTGCACTTGCCGCATTCCGGGGTGTACAGCGGAATCACATGATCACCCACGGCAACCGAGGTGACGCCCTCGCCGATCGCTTCAACCACAGCGCCGCCTTCGTGACCCAGGATCGACGGGAAGATGCCTTCCGGGTCCGCGCCCGACAGGGTGTAGGCGTCGGTGTGGCATACGCCGGAAGCCACCACGCGCAGCAGGACTTCACCCGCCTTGGGCATGGCGACATCCACTTCGACGATCTCCAGCGGTTTTTTGGCTTCAAAGGCGACAGCGGCGCGTGACTTGATCATCCGGGTTTCTCCAGGGGCTTAAAAGTGAGAACGGCAGTGTAAAACAGGGCTCAGCGATTAATAATCCGGCACAAAGCAAAACATTATTGCTGCACAGGGATAATCATCATGTTGGAGAACCGCTGGGAAGGCATCGATGAATTTGTCGCGGTGGCCGAATGCAGCCAGTTCACTGCCGCCGCCGAACGCCTGGGCGTTTCCTCGTCCCATATCAGCCGTCAGGTCGCGCGCCTGGAAGAGCGCCTGCAAACACGCTTGTTGTACCGCAGCACCCGCAAAGTGACGCTGACCGAAGCCGGGCAAACCTTCCTCCAGCATTGCCAACGCCTGCAAGACGGACGCGAAGAAGCGCTGCGCGCGGTGGGCGACCTGACCAGTGAACCCAAGGGCATGCTGCGCATGACCTGTGCCGTGGCGTACGGCGAGCGGTTTATCGTGCCGTTGGTGACGCGCTTCATGGGGCTTTACCCGCAGTTGCGGGTGGACATCGAACTGAGCAACCGCCAACTCGACCTCGTGCAAGAGGGTTTGGACCTGGCGATTCGCCTGGGACGCCTTTCAGACTCGAGGATGGTTGCCAGCCGCCTGGCGCCACGGCGCATGTACCTCTGCGCGTCGCCGTCCTACCTCAAACGGTACGGCCGTCCGCATAGTTTGTCGGAGTTGAGCCGACATAACTGCCTGATCGGCAGTTCGGACGTCTGGCAACTGGCCCAGGATGGGCGGGAGTTTTCTCAGCGAGTGCAGGGAAACTGGCGTTGCAACAGTGGGCAGGCGGTGTTGGAGGCCGCATTGCAAGGCGTGGGGTTGTGCCAGTTGCCCGACTATTACGTACTGCAGCACTTGCACAGCGGGGCGCTGGTGTCGCTGCTGGAGGCGCATCAGCCGCCGAATACGGCGGTGTGGGCGCTGTATCCGCAGCAGCGGCATTTGTCGCCCAAGGTTCGAAAGTTGGTGGACTTTTTGAAGGAGGGGTTGGCTGGACGGCCGGAGTACAGCAGTTGATCGCTCACTGAAGGGGCGACGCGGCAACTGATTAACGCCGGTTAACCCAGCGCAACCGCAACCACTCAAGATCCTCCTGCCGGGTCACCTTGATATTGTCCGAGCGCCCTTCGATCAGGCGTGGCGCCTGGCCGGACCATTCCATGGCCGAGGCTTCGTCAGTGATGACCGCGTCGGCCACCAGGCTGTCGGCCAATGCGCGGTGCAAGGCACCGAGGCGGAACATTTGCGGCGTGTAGGCTTGCCAGATCAAGCTGCGATCCACGGTTTCCACCACGCGACCGAGCTTGTCGACACGCTTGAGGGTGTCACGGGCCGGCACCGCCAGCAGACCACCGACAGGATCATCAGCCAGCTCGCTTAACAGTTTGTCGAGATCATCACGGCTCAAATTGGGCCGGGCAGCATCATGCACCAGCACCCAGTCGTCATCACTGGCGCCCAGGGCGTTCAAGTGCAGCAGTGCATTGAGTACCGAGCCCGAGCGCTCTGAACCGCCGTCTGCGCGCTGGATACGCGGGTCAACAGAACAGGCCAGCGTGGGCCAATAGGGATCATCCGGAGCAAGACTGACCACTAGGCCCTTGAGCGCTGGATGGTCGAGAAAACAGCAGAGACTGTGTTCGAGAATAGTGCGCCCGCCCAACTGCAAATATTGCTTGGGACGGTCCGCGGCCATACGGGCACCGACGCCCGCGGCAGGAATCACGGCCCAGAAGGCCGGTAAGCTGTTGCTCATTGGGCCAACTGGTAGAGGGTCTCGCCCTCCTTGACCATGCCCAACTCATGGCGCGCCCGCTCTTCAACAGTCTCCGTGCCTTTTTTCAGCTCAAGCACTTCGGCGTAGAGCACGCGATTGCGCTCCAGCAGGCGTTCGTTTTCGGCGCGCTGGTCGGCAATTTGCTGGGTCAGGTCTTTTACCTGGGCAAAGCTGCCATTACCCACCCATAGGCGGTACTGCAGGCCAGCCAGCAACAAGAGCAAGACGAGGAACAACCAATTGGGACTGCGCATCGAATATCGGGTATCCAGTGAAAAAAGACAGCCATGCAAAACTTTTGAAGCAACTGATAGCACGAAGCCTGGAAGAACCAGGCTTGTGCTTGATAGCCATCAGATTAACGCCGAAATGTTCACTATCGTGAATTTTCCGACGCAATCCGCTGACTTTTTACTACTCAGCGATCAGCCGCGAAACTCGCCGCGACCGTTGTACTTGGCTTTGCCACCCAATTGCTCTTCGATGCGCAGCAATTGGTTGTACTTGGAAACGCGATCGGAACGGCACAGGGAACCGGTCTTGATCTGGCCTGCCGAGGTGCCCACAGCCAGGTCGGCAATGGTCGAGTCTTCGGTTTCGCCGGAGCGATGGGAGATCACCGCGGTGTAGCCCGCAGCCTTGGCCATCTGGATAGCTTCCAGGGTTTCGGTCAGGGTGCCGATCTGGTTGAACTTGATCAGGATCGAGTTGGCGATCTTTTTGTCGATGCCTTCTTTCAGGATCTTGGTGTTGGTCACGAACAAGTCGTCGCCCACCAACTGGATTTTCTCGCCGATTTTATCGGTGAGGATCTTCCAGCCGTCCCAGTCGGACTCGTCCAGGCCGTCTTCGATCGAGATGATCGGGTAGCGCTGGGTCAGGCCCTTCAGGTATTCGGCAAAACCTTCGGAGTTGAACACCTGGCCTTCGCCGGACAGGTTGTACTTGCCGTCTTCATAGAACTCGCTGGCCGCGCAGTCCAGAGCCAGGGTCACGTCGGTGCCCAGCTTGTAGCCGGCATTGGCCACGGCTTCGGAGATCACTTTCAGTGCATCTTCGTTGGACGCCAGGTTGGGCGCGAAACCACCTTCGTCACCCACTGCGGTGCTCAGGCCACGGGCCTTCAGCACAGCCTTGAGGTGATGGAAAATCTCGGTGCCCATGCGCAGGCCTTCGGAGAAGGTCTTGGCGCCAACCGGCTGCACCATGAATTCCTGGATATCGACGTTGTTATCGGCGTGCTCGCCACCGTTGATGATGTTCATCATCGGTACCGGCATCGAGTACACACCCGGCGTGCCGTTCAGGTTGGCGATGTGCGCGTACAGCGGCAGGTCCTGGTCCTGGGCGGCCGCCTTGGCTGCGGCCAGGGACACGGCGAGGATGGCGTTCGCGCCCAGGCTACCTTTGTTTTCGGTGCCGTCGAGCTTGATCATCGCGTGGTCCAGGGCTTTTTGGTCCAGCGGGTCCTTGCCCAGCAGCAGGTCACGAATCGGGCCGTTGATGTTGGCTACAGCCTTGAGTACACCCTTGCCCAGGTAACGGCTCTTGTCGCCATCACGCAGTTCCAGCGCTTCGCGCGAACCGGTGGAAGCACCGGACGGCGCGCAGGCGCTGCCGATGATGCCGTTATCGAGAAGCACGTCGGCTTCGACGGTGGGGTTGCCACGGGAGTCGAGAACTTCACGACCTTTGATGTCGACGATTTTTGCCATTGTTGTAAACACTCCAAAGTTGACGAAAACGACGCAGCTGAAGGGAAACTTTTGACCGACCGCAAGGGTGGAACAACGGGGCAGGCTTGCAGGCGACAAGGCTCAGGCCCGAGGGCCTGAGCAGAAAACGTGGGAAAGTCTACCGGAGAAACGCGGCTTACGCGGTCTCTACCGTCGGAAAACTCTTGACCAGTTCGTCCAGTTGCTTGAGCTGGGCCAGGAATGGCTCCAGTTTGTCCAGGCGCAGGGCGCATGGGCCGTCGCATTTGGCGTTATCCGGGTCCGGATGGGCTTCCAGGAACAGGCCGGCCAGGGACTGGCTGATGCCCGCCTTGGCCAGGTCCAGCACCTGGGCACGGCGCCCACCAGCGGAATCGGCACGACCACCGGGCATTTGCAGCGCGTGGGTCACGTCGAAGAACACCGGGTATTCGAACTGCTTCATGATGCCGAAACCAAGCATGTCCACCACGAGGTTGTTGTAGCCGAAGCTCGAACCGCGCTCGCACAGGATCAACTGGTCGTTACCCGCTTCCACGCACTTGTTCAGGATGTGTTTCATTTCCTGAGGCGCGAGGAACTGGGCTTTCTTGATATTGATCACAGCGCCGGTCCTGGCCATCGCCACGACCAGATCGGTCTGGCGCGACAGGAAGGCCGGCAACTGGATGATGTCGCATACCTCGGCGACGACCGCGGCCTGTTCAGGCTCGTGGACGTCGGTAATGATCGGCACGCCGAAGGCTTGCTTGATGTCCTGGAAGATCCGCATGCCTTCTTCAAGACCTGGGCCGCGATAGGAGGTCACGGACGAACGGTTGGCCTTGTCGAAGCTGGCCTTGAACACGTAAGGGATACCGAGTTTCTCGGTAACCTTGACGTACGCTTCACAGACCTGCATCGCCATGTCGCGGCTTTCCAGTACGTTCATGCCGCCAAACAGCACCATGGGCTTGTCGTTGGCAATCTCGATGTCGCCTACGCGAATGATCTTCTGGGCCATCAGGTTTACGCCTTCTTCTGATGTTGCGTCAGTGCGGCTTTAACGAAACCGCTGAACAACGGGTGACCGTCACGTGGAGTCGAGGTGAACTCCGGGTGGAACTGGCAGGCGACGAACCATGGATGATCCGGTGCTTCAACCACTTCAACCAGCGCGCCATCACCGGAGCGACCGGAAATTTTCAGGCCGGCTTCTTTGATCTGCGGCAGCAGGTTGTTGTTCACTTCGTAACGGTGACGGTGACGCTCGACGATCACATCCTTGCCGTAGCAATCGTGAACCAGGGAACCCTGTTCCAGCAGGCAGTCCTGTGCGCCAAGGCGCATGGTGCCGCCCAGGTCGGAGCTTTCGGTACGGGTCTCAACGGCGCCAGTGGCGTCTTCCCACTCAGTGATCAGGCCCACGACCGGGTGGCCGCTCTTGCTGTCGAACTCGGTGGAGTTGGCGTCTTTCCAGCCCAGCACGTTACGGGCGAACTCGATAACGGCCACTTGCATGCCCAGGCAGATCCCCAGGTACGGCACCTTGTTCTCACGAGCGTACTGCACGGCGGTGATCTTGCCTTCCACGCCACGCAGGCCGAAACCGCCGGGTACGAGGATTGCATCGACACCCTCGAGCAGCGCAGTGCCCTGGTTCTCGATGTCTTCGGAGTCGATGTAGCGCAGGTTGACCTTGGTACGGTTGCTGATACCGGCGTGGCTCATCGCTTCGATCAGCGACTTGTATGCATCCAGCAGTTCCATGTACTTGCCGACCATGGCGATGGTGACTTCGTGCTCCGGATTGAGCTTGGCGTCGACCACGGCTTCCCACTCGGACAAGTCAGCGCCATTGCACTGCAGGCCAAAACGCTCAACCACGAAATCGTCCAGGCCTTGCGAATGCAGGATGCCGGGGATTTTGTAGATGGTGTCGGCGTCTTCCAGGGCAATCACCGCGCGTTCTTCAACGTTAGTGAACTGCGCGATCTTGCGACGCGAGGAGATGTCGATCGGGTGATCCGAGCGGCACACCAGCACGTCCGGTTGCAGACCAATGGAACGCAGTTCCTTGACCGAGTGCTGGGTAGGCTTGGTTTTGGTTTCGCCGGCGGTGGCGATGTACGGCACCAAGGTCAGGTGCATCAGCATCGCGCGCTTGGCGCCGACTTCGAAACGCAATTGGCGGATGGCTTCGAGGAACGGCTGGGATTCGATGTCACCCACGGTGCCACCGATCTCGACCATCGCCACGTCGGCATCGCCGGCACCCTTGATGATGCGGCGCTTGATTTCGTCGGTGATGTGCGGGATTACCTGGATGGTTGCACCCAGGTAGTCACCACGACGCTCTTTGCGCAGCACATGCTCGTAGACACGGCCGGTGGTGAAGTTGTTGTTCTGGGTCATGGTCGTGCGGATGAACCGCTCGTAGTGGCCCAGGTCCAGGTCGGTCTCGGCGCCGTCGTGTGTGACGAACACTTCACCGTGCTGGAACGGGCTCATGGTGCCCGGGTCGACGTTGATGTACGGGTCCAGCTTGAGCATGGTGACTTTAAGCCCCCGCGCCTCCAGGATGGCCGCCAATGAAGCGGAGGCAATGCCTTTCCCCAATGAAGAAACAACACCGCCCGTGACGAATATGTAGCGCGTCATGAAAAACCCTAGAAGTCTGCGTTAAAGCGGTCCGAGCCGCCGGGGAAAGCGAAGAGAGGCCGAAGCCCCCGATCACCTGCATTAATCACAGTGCACCTTTCAAAAAAACCGCCGCGTTGTGACAGACCAGCAATGAAACACCGGTACGTTGATCGCTACACATTTTTTGGAATCGCCCAGCAAAGACTGCTTGGTAATCGGCAACTCCTGCGATTCAGGCGAATCCACAGAAGTTGTATCAAGAAGGGAGCGTAGTCTACCGGAAAGGCTCTATCAGCTCAAACCTTGATCGCAGGTCTGTGGCATCCAATGTAATTGCCAGCCTTCAGTCGTGACCGCCCAAGATCCAGCAACGCTGGGCACACCCAGCAATTGCTCGCCACGATACAGCAGCGGCAATCTGCCACGGACGAAGCCCGGCAGCCCACTTTCGTTGAGTAGGCGCTTCAAGTCACGCCGACCCCGACCGGGCACTTCTAGGATTTCACCGCCTTGGCGATAGCGAACCGTCAACGGTCCTGGGGGCACTTGGCCGATCAGTTCCAAGCGGCCATTGCCGGGTAACTCTAGTGGGCTTTGCGGATCGGGCCAGCTCACCGTTGCGTGGGAAAATTCCGACCATTCACGCGGCAACCACCAGATGCGCCCGCCGCCGCGCTGCAACTCGCCGTCGGCCAGGCGCCACAGTGGCTGTGCATCGCCCTTGGCATCGCGCAGGCAATGCCAGCCGGACCAGTGGTCGCTGTCAGGTAAACGTGTAAGCGGAGTCAGCCAGTAACGCAAGGCGTTGCGCTGACGGGCATCGGAAAGCTCACGCAGTGACGCAACGGCCAGTGACGGCAGGGGCAGCCAGGCAAAGGGCGAAGGTTGGTCTGCGACCTCAAGGTCCATACGGGCCAAGTCATCCAGTAGCCCCTGGGCTTCACTGAGGTGTTCAGCGGCGCGCGCCAGACTGGGGACGGTTTGAGGCCAGCGCGCCGTCAGCATCGGGAACACGTGTTGCCGCAGGTAGTTACGCGAAAAGCGCGGGTCCGTGTTGGACGGGTCTTCGATCCACTGCAGTTGGTGCTCGCGGGCATACACGTGCAGCTCAACGCGCGACACATCCAATAACGGCCGCAGCAGGTAACCACCCGCCAACGGCCGACACACGGGCATTGCCGACAGCCCGCGCACGCCCGCCCCGCGCAACAGACGGAACAATAAGGTTTCGGCCTGATCCTCGCGGTGCTGGCCCGTCAGCAGCGTCTCCCCTGCTCCCGTCACCTCTTCGAACGCCTGATAACGCGCATCACGGGCCGCGCGCTCAAGGCTGGCGCCTGGCTGCACGTGCACATGCATCACCCGCAACGGCACGCCCAGGCGGTCACATACCGCTTGGCAATGAGCCGGCCAGGCATCGGCTGCCGCTTGCAGGCCATGATGCACATGGACCGCTCTGAGAGGCGGCAGCGTTTCGGTCGTTGCAAGGGAGGCCAGCAGGTGCAGCAAGACGGTGGAATCGAGCCCACCAGAGAAGGCGATATGCCAGGCCGGGGCGTTGCGCCAGGGAGCCAGGGCTTGCAGGAGTTTGGCGGGGAGCAGGGGTTTCATCAGATGTACCGCCCCCGACCCTGGATACGTTCGACTATGGGTTCCTCAGAACCCATAGGGCTGCTTCGCAGCCCAGCGCGGGCGGTGCGACGATTCGACAAGCCCGCTCACCAAGGCGGGCCACGTCCACATTTAGAACGGACTTTACAGACCGTAGCTCATCAGGCGCTCATAACGACGGGCCAGCAGTGCTTCGTTATCCAGCTTCTTGAGCATCGCCAACTGCGAACCCAGTTCAGCACGGATGGTGGCAGCAGCAGCGGCAGGATCGCGGTGGGCGCCGCCCAACGGCTCGGCGATCACTTTGTCCACGATACCCAGGCCCTTGAGGCGATCGGCGGTGATGCCCATGGCTTCGGCAGCGTCCGGCGCCTTGTCGGCGGTTTTCCACAGAATCGAGGCGCAACCTTCCGGCGAGATCACCGCGTAGGTCGAATATTGCAGCATGTTCAGTTGGTCGCAGACACCAATGGCCAGTGCACCGCCAGAACCACCTTCACCGATCACGGTGGCGATGATCGGGGTTTTCAGGCGGGACATGACGCGCAGGTTCCAGGCAATCGCTTCGCTCTGGTTGCGCTCTTCGGCGTCGATACCTGGGTAAGCCCCTGGCGTATCGATGAAGGTCAGGATTGGCATCTTGAAACGCTCAGCCATTTCCATCAGGCGGCAGGCCTTGCGGTAGCCTTCCGGACGCGGCATGCCGAAGTTGCGGCGCACTTTCTCACGCACTTCACGGCCTTTCTGGTGACCGATAACCATGACTGGCTGGTCGTCCAAACGCGCGATGCCACCCACGATGGCCGCGTCGTCGGAGAAGTGACGATCGCCGTGCAGCTCGTCGAATTCGGTGAAGATATGCTGAATGTAGTCCAGGGTGTACGGACGGCGCGGGTGGCGAGCCAGGCGCGCAATCTGCCAACTGGTCAGCTTGCCGAAGATGTCTTCGGTGAGCGTGCTGCTCTTGTCTTGCAGGCGGGCGATCTCATCGCCGATATTCAGCGAATTGTCATTGCCGACCAGGCGCAGCTCTTCGATCTTGGCTTGCAGGTCAGCGATCGGCTGTTCGAAATCAAGAAAATTCGGGTTCATAAGCGTCCGTCTTGGGTCGACGGCCAGGGCGTGCCTGGCCAGCCGGTTGTCTATTCGCGCCCTACCTTAAGGGAGAGGCGCGTTTAGGTCGAGATTAAATGTTCAGTCGAGATCAGGCGAAATGCTATCACCTGGCCGTCAACGGTATTGGAGGAAGACGTTGTCACGGCCGAACTGGTCACGCAATGCTTGAATCAAGCCATCAGCAGGATCAATTCGCCACGTCTCACCGAACTGCAACATGGCCTTGGCGTCGCTGCCGGTGTACTCCATCGTGACCGGGCATGCACCCCGGTGGCGCTTGAGCAGGTCGCCCAACCAGCGTAGCTGATCGCCTTTGAGCGCTTCGGTTTTCACCTTCAAGCGCAGGCTTTCGGCCAGGTTGGTGCGCGCATCTTCCATGCTCATCACGCGTTTGATGCGCAGGCGCAGGCCGCCGGAGAAGTCATCATTGCTGACCTCCCCTTCCACCACCACCATCGCATCGGTCTGCAACAGCGATTGCGCGGAATGGAACGCATCGGCAAACAGCGACGCTTCGATCCGGCCCGAGCGGTCGTCGAGGGTGATGAAGCCCATCTTGTCGCCCTTTTTATTTTTCATCACCCGCAGGGCGATGATCATGCCGGCCACGGTCTGGGTATCCCGTGCCGGTTTCAGGTCGATGATGCGCTGGCGGGCAAAACGGCGGATCTCGCCTTCGTATTCGTCGATCGGATGGCCGGTCAGATACAGACCCAAGGTGTCTTTTTCACCCTTGAGGCGTTCCTTGAGGGTCAGTTCCTTGGCCTTGCGGTGATTGCCGTAGACATCTGCGTCCTCTTCGACGAACAACCCGCCAAACAGGTCGGCGTGGCCGCTGTCGTGGGTGCGGGCGGTCTGCTCGGCGGCCTTGATCGCTTCTTCCATGGCGGTGAGCAGCACCGCGCGGTTGCGGTCGATATTGGCCTGATAGGCCTTCGGCTCATCATGGAAATACGGGCCGAGACGGTCCAACGCGCCGCTGCGGATCAGGCCATCAAGGGTTCGCTTGTTGATGCGCTTGAGGTCAACCCGCGCACAGAAATCGAACAGGTCCTTGAACGGTCCGTCCTGACGCGCTTCGGTAATCGCTTCCACCGGGCCTTCGCCCACGCCCTTGATTGCACCGAGGCCGTAGATGATGCGGCCTTCGTCGTTCACCGTGAACTTGAACTCCGAGGCGTTCACGTCCGGCGCGTCGAGGCGCAGCTTCATGGTGCGCACTTCCTCAATCAGGGTCACGACCTTATCGGTGTTGTGCATATCCGCCGAAAGTACCGCGGCCATGAACGGCGCCGGGTAGTGGGCTTTGAGCCAGGCGGTCTGGTACGACACCAGCCCGTAGGCCGCGGAGTGGGATTTGTTGAAGCCATAACCGGCGAATTTTTCCACCAGGTCGAAGATGTTACCCGCCAGGTCCGCGTCGATATTGTTGGTGGCGCAACCCTCAATGAAACCGCCGCGCTGCTTGGCCATTTCCTCGGGTTTCTTTTTACCCATGGCTCGACGCAGCATGTCCGCGCCGCCGAGGGTATAACCGGCCATCACCTGGGCGATCTGCATCACCTGTTCCTGATACAGGATAATGCCGTAGGTGGGTGCCAATACGGGCTTGAGGCCTTCGTACTGGTAGTCGGAGTGCGGGTAAGCCAGTTCGGCGCGGCCGTGCTTGCGGTTGATAAAGTCGTCAACCATGCCCGATTGCAGCGGGCCTGGACGGAACAGCGCCACCAGTGCGATCAAGTCTTCCAGGCAGTCGGGCTTGAGCTTTTTGATCAGCTCTTTCATGCCGCGCGACTCGAGCTGGAACACCGCGGTGGTCTCGGCTTTTTGCAGCAGGGTGTAGGTCGGCTTGTCGTCCAGCGGGATAAACGCGATATCCAGCGGCTCTTCGTTGACCTTGGCGCGGTCGCGATTGATGGTCTTGAGCGCCCAGTCGATGATGGTCAGGGTCCGCAGGCCAAGGAAGTCGAACTTCACCAGGCCGGCCGCCTCCACGTCGTCTTTGTCGAACTGGGTCACCAGGCCGCCGCCCTCTTCATCGCAGTAGATCGGCGAAAAGTCGGTGAGCTTGGTCGGCGCGATAACCACACCACCGGCGTGTTTGCCGACGTTACGCACCACACCTTCAAGCTTGCGCGCCATGTCCCAGATTTCGGCGGCTTCTTCATCGACCTTGATAAAGTCGCGCAGGATCTCTTCCTGCTCATAGGCCTTTTCAAGGGTCATGCCGACTTCGAACGGGATCATCTTCGACAGGCGATCCGCCAAGCCGTAAGACTTGCCCTGCACCCGTGCCACGTCGCGGATAACCGCCTTGGCGGCCATGGACCCGAAGGTGATGATCTGGCTCACGGCGTTGCGGCCGTATTTCTCGGCCACGTATTCGATTACGCGGTCGCGACCGTCCATGCAGAAGTCGACGTCGAAGTCGGGCATGGAGACCCGCTCCGGGTTCAGGAACCGTTCGAACAGCAGGTCATATTCCAGGGGGTCGAGGTCGGTGATCTTCTGCACATAGGCCACCAGCGACCCGGCACCCGACCCACGGCCAGGCCCTACCGGCACGCCGTTGCTTTTGGCCCACTGGATAAAGTCCATTACGATCAGGAAGTAACCGGGGAACCCCATCTGGATGATGATATCCAGCTCGAAATTCAGCCGATCGACGTAGACCTGGCGCTTGGCTTCGTAATCTTCGGTGGTGTCCTTGGGCAACAGAACGCTGAGACGCTCCTCCAGACCATCAAACGACACCTTGCGGAAATACTCGTCGATGGTCATGCCATCGGGGATCGGGAAGTTGGGCAGGAAGTGCTTGCCCAGCTTCACTTCGATGTTGCAGCGCTTGGCGATCTCGACGGAGTTTTCCAGGGCCTCGGGCAAGTCGCTGAACAGCTCGGCCATTTCCTCGGCGCTTTTGAGGTACTGCTCTTCGCTGTAATTCTTGGAGCGGCGCGGGTCATCCAGGGCCCGACCTTCACCGATGCATACGCGGGTCTCGTGGGCTTCGAAATCTTCTTTCTTGATAAACCGCACATCGTTGGTCGCCACCAGCGGCGCGCCCAGCTTGTCGGCCAGGGCCACGGCGGCGTGCAGGTGCTCCTCATCATTGGGGCGGTTGGTGCGCTGCACTTCCAGGTAGAAGCGATCCGGGAAGACCTGCATCCACTCCTTGGCCAGCACTTCAGCTTCGTGGGGGTTGCCGCCCAGCAGCGCAAGACCGATCTCGCCCTCTTTGGCGGCCGACAGCATGATCAGACCTTCACTGGCCTCGGCCACCCACTCGCGCTCAATGATGATCGAGCCATTGCGCTGACCATCGATAAACCCGCGGGAAATCAGTTCGGTAAGGTTGCGATAACCCACGCCGTTCATCGCCAGCAGGCTGATACGGCTCAGGGCATTGTCCGGGTCCTTGTTGGACAGCCACAGGTCGGCACCGCAGATCGGCTTGATGCCGGCGCCCATGGCGTTCTTGTAGAACTTGACCAGGGAACACATGTTGTTCTGGTCGGTCACCGCGACTGCAGGCATGTTCATGCCCACCAGGGTTTTGACCAGGGGTTTGATTCGTACCAGGCCGTCGACCAGGGAGTACTCAGTGTGCAGGCGCAGGTGAACGAATGAAGCCGGCATAGTGATCCTGTCTTATACGTGGAAACAACAAGGCCCGGATTGTACCGGGCCTTGGCAAAAACATCAGCCTCGCGACTACACCTCGCTGAGACTCTCACGCGCCTCGTAAGCCAGGCGGACCGGGCCAAACGAACGGCGGTGGATCGGCGTCGGGCCAAGGCGCGCCAGGGCTTCCAGATGAACGGGCGTCGGGTAGCCTTTATGACCGCCGATCCCGTAGCCGGGATAGATCAATTCGAACGCGGCCATCTCACGGTCACGGCTGACCTTGGCCAGGATCGATGCGGCAGCGATGGCCGGAACCTTGCTATCGCCCTTGACCACCGCTTCGGACGGCATCGCCAATTTGGGGCAACGGTTACCGTCGATCATCGCCATCCTGGGCGTGATGTGCAGGCCCTCCACCGCGCGCTGCATGGCGAGCATGGTGGCGTGAAGGATATTCAGTTCGTCGATTTCTTCAACTTCGGCTCGGGCGATGTGCCAGCTCAGGGCTTTCTCACAGATCTCGTCGAAGAGCTTTTCCCGACGGGCCTCGGTGAGCTTTTTCGAGTCATTCAGCCCCAGGATCGGACGGCTTGGGTCGAGGATCACCGCCGCCGTAACGACAGCGCCACACAATGGCCCGCGCCCGACTTCGTCAACACCGGCCACCAGTGCGCGGGCCTCGGCGACCAGGCTGAAATCCAGGCCCATTTGCGTCGTCATAAGGTTTCCTGTTTGTTGCCAATCAAGCTCAATACAGCGTCAGCCGCCTGGTTGGAAGCATCACGACGCAAGATGCGATGAATTTCGTCGAAGCCACGGGTCTGCTCGTCGCCGCCGTCGATCAAAGGCAGCAGCGTTTGCGCGAGGGCTTCGGGGGTTGCGTCGTCCTGCAGCAACTCCGGCACCAACAAGCGCTGGGCGAGCAGGTTGGGCAAGGAAACGTAGGGGCTCTTGACCATGCGCTTGAGAATCCAGAACGTCAGCGGCGCCAAGCGATAAGCCACAACCATCGGACGTTTGTACAGCAAGGCTTCCAGCGTCGCGGTTCCCGAGGCGATCAGCACCGCATCGCAGGCGGCCAGGGCCAGGTGCGACTGGCCGTCGAGCAGAGTCAGCGGCAGATTGCGCCCCTCAAGCAACGTCTCGATTTGCACGCGACGTTGCGGGCTGGCACACGGCAGCACGAAACGCACACCCGGCTTCAGGGCTCGCAGGCGCTCGGCGGCATCGAAAAACACGCTGGCCAGACGCCCGACTTCGCCGCCTCGACTGCCAGGCATCAGCGCGACGAGCGGGCCGTCAGCCAGGCCTAATTCGACGCGGGCCGCTGCGCGATCAGCGTGCAACGGGATGGTGTCGGCCAACGTATGACCCACGAACCTCACCGGCACGCCCTTCTCTTCATAGAACCGGGCTTCGAACGGCAGCAACGTGAGCATCAGGTCACAGCCTTCGCGTATCTTGAGCACGCGCTTCTGCCGCCATGCCCACACGGAGGGGCTGACGTAGTGCACGGTCTTGATGCCGGCCTGACGCAACTTGAGTTCGATATTGAGGGTGAAGTCCGGCGCGTCGATTCCGATAAAGACGTCAGGCTTTTCTTCGATCAGGGTCTTGATCAGCAGCTTGCGTCGAGCCAACAGCTCACGCAGGCGACCCAGCACTTCCACCAGGCCCATGACCGACAGACGCTCCATGAGGAAATAGGAGGTGAGACCTTCAGCCTGCATCAGCGGGCCGCCGACACCGATAAATTCCACTGCCGGGTGCTGGACTTTGAGGGCTCGCATAAGACCTGCGCCCAGAATGTCACCTGAAGCCTCGCCTGCCACCAGCGCGATACGCAGATTAGCCATGATCAGCGGGTGATGCCGCGGGTCGACGCCTGGATCGAGTCACGGAACACCGCGACTTCCGGGAACAACGCTGCCGGCTCGGTCAGTTGGGTCAATGCCTGATCCACCGTCAGGCCCTGGCGGTAAACCACCTTGTAGGCACGGCGCAACGCGTGGATGGCCTCTTCGCTGAAGCCTCGACGACGCATGCCTTCGAAGTTCATGCTACGCGCCTCGGCCGGGTTGCCGAATACGGTCACAAACGCCGGAACGTCCTTGCCGATGGCGGTGCCCATCCCCGAAAAGCTGTGAGCGCCGATATGGCAGTACTGGTGCACAAGGGTAAATCCGGACAGGATTGCCCAATCGTCGACGTGCACATGGCCGGCCAACGCAGTGTTGTTGACCAGGATGCAGTGATTGCCGATCACGCTATCGTGGCCGATATGGGCATACGCCATCACCAGATTGTGGTCACCCAGGGTGGTTTCCGCACGGTCCTGCACAGTGCCTCGATGAATGGTCACGCCTTCACGGATGATGTTGTGGTCACCGATTACCAAGCGCGTTTCTTCACCCTTGTACTTCATGTCCGGGGTGTCTTCGCCTACCGAGGAGAACTGGTAGATACGATTGTGTTTGCCAATGCGGGTCGGACCTTTGAGGATCACGTGCGGCCCGATGACAGTCCCCTCGCCGATTTCCACACCTGCGCCGATGATCGACCAGGGGCCGACCTCAACGTCGGCGGCCAGAACGGCCGACGGATCGATGATTGCGCGAGGGTCAATCAAACTCATAGTTTGCGTTCCGCGCAGATGATCTCGGCGGAGCACACCGGCTTGCCATCTACCGAGGCCTGGCATTCGAACTTCCAGATCTGGCGCTTGCAGCTGATGAATTTGGCTTCCAGGATCAACTGGTCACCCGGGGTAACCGGATTGCGGAAACGCAACTTGTCCGAACCCACGAAATAGTAAAGCGTGCCATCGGCAGGCTTGAGGTCGAGCATTTTGAAACCAAGAATACCGGCAGCCTGGGCCATCGCTTCGATGATCAACACGCCCGGCATGATGGGATGCGCGGGAAAGTGACCATTGAAGAACGGTTCGTTGATGCTGACATTCTTGTAGGCACGAATGCGCTTTTCCTCAACATTGAGGTCCACTACGCGGTCCACCAGCAGGAACGGGTAACGGTGAGGCAGGTATTCGCGAATCTCGTTGATGTCCATCATTTCGGGGGGAAGCCTGTAATAAAGATTGGGGGCGTGCGACTAAACGCACGCCCCGCTAGCAAATCAAGGAGGCAAGTCTAGCGGCTGTGCACACTTGATATGGAAATGGTATCAGCCTTCTGATGAAGCATTACCGCCAGGGGTCACGTCCCCAACACGCTTTTCCAGCTGTTTGAGACGTCGAGCCATGTCGTCGAGCTGCCTCAACCGCGCTGCACTCTTGCGCCACTCAGCCGCAGGCTGCATGGCGGTACCGGACGAATAGGCCCCTGGCTCGGTAATCGAGTGAGTGACCATGGTCATACCGGTGATGAATACGTTGTCGCAAATATCGATATGCCCTACCAGCCCAACGCCACCGGCGAGCATGCAATGCTTGCCGATTTTGGTGCTGCCGGAAATCCCCACGCACGCCGCCATGGCGGTGTGATCGCCAATCTGTACGTTGTGGGCGATCTGGATCTGGTTGTCGAGCTTCACACCGTTACCGATCACGGTATCGGCCAGGGCCCCGCGATCGACGGCTGTGTTGACACCGATTTCCACGTCGTCACCGATCACAACACCGCCAACCTGGGCGATCTTGTTCCAGATGCCCTTCGAGTTGGCGAAGCCAAAGCCTTCCCCCCCGATCACTGCACCGGACTGGATCACCACACGCTGCCCGATACGCACATCGTGGTACAGGGTGACGCGGGGCGCCAACCAGCCATCGGCACCGATTTCGCAGCGAGCGCCGATAAAGCAGTGGGCACCCACCGTGACACCGGCACCAATACGTGCGCCACTCTCGATCACCGCAAAGGCGCCGATGCTGGCCGCAGGATCAACCTGGGCATCATCGGCAATGACGGCCGACGGATGAATACCAGCAGCTGCCTTGGGTTTGGGATCGAACAGGTGCGACACCCGCGCATAGGCCAGGTAGGGGTCGGCTACGACCAGCGCATCCCCGGCAAACCCTTCGGCGTCAGCAGCCTTCAGCAATACGGCTGCAGCGCGGCTGTCGACCAGGTATTTACGGTACTGAGGATTTGCGAGGAAGCTCAACTGAGCTGGGCCAGCCTCCTGCAAGGTGGCTAGCCCAGTGATTTCCTTCTCCGGGGAGCCAAGCAAGGTAGCCCCCAGGAACTCGGCCAACTCGCCGAGCTTGATAGTCGCGGTCATGGCTTACTTCAGCTGATTCATGCGCTCGATCACCTGACGGGTGATGTCGTATTGAGGCTTGACGTCAATCACTGCGCCACGCTCGAACACCAGGTCAAAGGCACCTTTCTTGATGACTTCTTCCACTGCGCTGTCGAGTTTCGGCTTGAGCTGCTTGAGCATTTCGCGGTCAGCAACAGCTTTGGCTTCGTTCAGTTCCTTGGATTGGAACTGGTAGTCACGGGCCTTTTGCTTGAATTCAAGCTCCAGACGCTCGCGCTCGCCTTGCTGCATCTTGTCACCACCGGCTACCAGACGATCCTGGATGCCCTTGGCACTGCTTTCCAGGGTCTTGAGCTTGGTCAGTTGCGGACCGAATTTTTTCTCGGCGTCCACGGCGTATTTCTTGGCCGCGTCGGACTCCAACAGAGCCATCTGATAGTTCAGGACGGCGATTTTCATTTCGGCGAAGGCCGGGGTGGTTACCAGCACGGTGGCCAGCAGAACCAATTGAGTCAACTTACGCACAATGCAACTCCTACAGAATCCGTTGTCGTTATCTTGGGTCAGACGCTTAGAACGTCTGGCCGAGGGAGAATTGGAAAATCTGGGTTTCAGCGTTATCCGGTTTCTTGATCGGCATGGCCAAAGCAAAGCTCAACGGACCAAGCGCAGTCACCCACGTCACACCCACACCCACGGAGCTCGCCAGGTTGCTGAGGCTCACGTCGTTACACTGAGTGTTGGACTTCACGCCGCTTGGGTTGGTGATCTGCTCGCACTTGGAGTCGAACACGTTACCCACGTCCCAGAAGACCGAAGTCCGCAGAGAGCGCTGATCTTTCACGAATGGCAACGGGAACAGAATCTCGGCACCGCCCTGGATCAACACGTTACCACCGAATGGCAGTGGGTCGTTGTCGGAGTCGACGGTCGTGCCTTGGTTACCGGTCACGCCCACACCACGGCTTGGGGTACCACGCGGCCCCAGCGTACTGTCCTTGAAGCCACGTACCGAGTTGAAACCACCCGCGTAGTAGTTCTCATAGAACGGCAAGCCATTGGTCGAACCATAACCGTCGCCATAACCCAGCTCAGTGTGCAGGCGCATGGTGTAGTTATCGCTCAGCGGCTGGAACAACTGGCCGCGGTAATCGAGCTTGAAGAACGACAGGTCGCTGCCCGGCGTGGTGGTTTCCAGGGTCAGGCTCTGAGAGTGGCCACGGGTTGCCAGTACGCCTTTGTTCAGGGTCGACTCGGACCAGCCGGCAGACGCCTTGAAGTTCAGGAACTTGTCGCCTTCGCGACGGGTAAAGTCGAAGATCTCATCCACGGTATAGACACCGGTCTTGATCTCATCCTGCTGCGCGGTCAGGCCGAAGGTCAGACGCGACGTTTCACTGATCGGATAACCCACGTTGACACCGGCACCCAGGCTGTCGATCGCATAGCTTGCAACGTCGACGTCAAGGTCTTTGTAGTCGGTGGTGCGGTAGAAGGCGTTGTAGCCCAGGCTCACACCGTCTGCTGTCCAGTAGGGGTCGGTATAACCGAAGTTATATCGGCTCTGGTATTCGCTTCGGGTCAGGCCAATGGAGACACGGTTACCGGTACCGAGGAAGTTGTTCTGAGTGATGGAACCACCCAGGATCAGACCGGCACTCTGTGCAAAACCAACGCTGGCGGTGATCGAACCCGACGCTTGTTCTTCTACGGCGTAGTTCACGTCAACCTGGTCGTCCACACCCGGTACGGCTGGGGTTTCGACGTTGACTTCCTTAAAGAAGCCCAGGCGTTCAAGACGGGTCTTGGACTGGTCGATCAGGTAAGTCGATGCCCAACCACCTTCCATCTGACGCATTTCACGACGCAGCACTTCGTCCGCAGACTTGGTATTGCCACGGAAGTTGATGCGGTTCACGTAGGCGCGCTTGCCTGGGTCAACCACGAACGTGATATCCACGGTGTGGTCTTCATCGTGCGGGGTCGGCACACCGTTAACGTTGGCGAAGGTATAGCCTTCGTTACCCAGACGACGGGTGATCAGTTCGGAAGTGGTGGTCATCAGCTTGCGCGAGAACACTTGGTCTTTCTGCACCAGCAGCAGGGACTTGACCTGGTCTTCAGGCACTTTCAAGTCGCCGCTCAGCTTGACGTCACGGACCTTGTACTTCTCGCCTTCGTTGACGTTGACGGTGATGTAGACGTGCTTCTTGTCCGGGGTGATGGACACCTGGGTCGAAGCGATGTCCATGTTGATGTAACCGCGGTCCAGGTAGTAGGAACGCAGACGCTCAAGGTCACCGGAGAGTTTTTCACGGGCGTACTTGTCATCGTTCTTGAAAAACGACAGCCAGTTGGTGGTCTTGAGTTCGAACAGGTCGATCAGGTCTTCATCAGCAAACTTGGTGTTACCCACCACGTTGATGTGCTGAATGGCCGCCACGGTACCTTCGTTGATGTTGACCTTGAGGCCTACACGGTTACGAGGTTGCGGCACCACTTCCGTTTCCACGGTCGCGGAGTAGCGGCCCTGGGCAACGTACTGGCGTTGCAGTTCGTTACGCACACCTTCAAGGGTGGCGCGCTGGAAGATCTCGCCCTCCGCCAGGCCGGACTGTTTGAGACCCTTCATCAGGTCTTCAGTGGAGATCGCCTTGTTGCCCTCGATCTCGATACTGGCGACGGAAGGTCGCTCGACCACAGTGATGACCAGGACGTTACCTTCGCGCCCCAGCTGGATGTCTTGAAAGAAACCGGTTTTGAACAGCGCACGAGTGGATTCCACCAGGCGACGGTCATCAGCCTGTTCACCGACGTTCAACGGTAAGGCACCAAAGACGCTACCTGCGGAAACCCGCTGGAGGCCGTTGACGCGAATATCGGAGATGGTGAAGGACTCGGCGTGAACTTCGGCGATCATCAATACGGTGAGAACCGCAGTTAGCAGCAGACGTTTCATGAAGTCCTTTCTTATTCCAACTGGCAATAAACAAACTGCCGCAAAATGCGGCAGATTCGCAATTCAGCGAAGCGTTACAGTCGACCCAGATCATTGACAAGGGCTAATAACATCACCCCGACCACCAAACTGATACCGATCTGTATCCCCCAACCCTGCACCCGATCCGACAAGGGGCGACCACGCACCCACTCGACCAGATAAAACAACAGATGCCCCCCATCCAATACAGGGATGGGCAGCAAATTCAGAACGCCCAGGCTAATACTCAGATAAGCCAGGAAATTCAGGAAATCCGCGACACCCGACTGGGCAGAAGCGCCCGCCACTTTAGCAATGGTTATCGGTCCACTCAAGTTTTTTACCGAGAGCTCGCCGAACAACATTTTCTTGAGGGATTCGAGGGTCAGCACACTCATGGTCCAGGTGCGTTTTGCACCCTCGCCAATTGCCGCCAACGGCCCGAAACTGACCTCACGCACCATCGATGGCGGCCACTCAGGACTCTTGACGCCAGCGCCCAGGTAACCCCCAGCCGCCTTGGCTTCGCCACGTACCGCCAGGGTCACCGGGACGTCGATTTGAGCACCGTCGCGTTCAACTTTCAGCACAATTTTGGTATCAGGGCGTACACGCACCAGATCGACCACTTGTTGCCATTCTCCCAGCGCCTGGCCATCGAGAGCCAACAAGCGATCACCGGTTTTCAGACCTGCGGCCTGGGCCGGCCCCTTCGGATCCAGCTCAGCGAGCACCGGCGGCAGCGCAGGGCGCCATGGACGGATCCCCAGGGACTTGATCGGATCAGGCTCGTCAGCACCCTTGAGCCAATGGTCCAGGGCCAGCGCGCGCGGGGTCTCGGCGCTGGAGTCCTGCTCACGCACCACGACGTTGACGGTACCGCTCTCGCCCAGTCGACGCACCAACTGCAAATTGACCGCGCCCCACCCGGTGGTAGGCTCGCCATCAATGGAAATAATTTCCTGCCCCGCAACCAAACCAGCCTTGGCCGCGATACTGTCCGCCTCGACCGCACCGATGACCGGACGCACCTGCTCGCTCCCCAGCATAGCCAGGACCCAGAAGAACAGCATTGCCAGCAGGAAGTTGGCGATGGGGCCCGCGGCAACAATGGCAATCCGCTGACGGACCGTCTTGCGATTGAACGATTGGTCCAACTGATCAGCCGGCACTTCCCCTTCGCGTTCATCAAGCATCTTGACGTAGCCACCCAATGGGATGGCCGCAATCACGAACTCGGTGCCAAGACGATCGTGCCAGCGAATCAACGGCATGCCGAAACCGACGGAAAAGCGCAGTACCTTGACGCCGCAACGACGCGCCACCCAGAAGTGGCCGAATTCGTGGAAGGTAACCAGCACACCCAGAGCAACCAGGGTGCCGACGATCATATAAAGCGCACTCATCTAATTTCTCCGCATTCCAATCCAGTGCCTGAAGGCTCAAACGCTCCCACAGACTAACGCGCGTTGCGGACCAACCATTGCTCGGCCAGAACCCGGGCCTTGGTATCCGCTTCGAATACTGCGGCAAGGTCGCTCACCGCTACAACAGGCTCAAGGCTCAAGACGTCCTCGATGATACTCGCGATCTGGGGAAACCGGATGCGCCGTTCGAGAAACGCTGCCACGGCCACCTCATTGGCGGCGTTGAGCATGGCCGGGGCGCTGTTACCCGCATCGGCTGCCTGTCGTGCCAACCGCAGACACGGGAAACGCTGCTCATCCGGCGCCTCGAAGTCCAGACGGGCAATTGCAAACAGATCCAATGGCGCCACGCCCGAATCAATCCGCTCCGGCCAGGCCAGGGCGTTGGCGATCGGCGTACGCATATCGGGGTTGCCCAACTGGGCCAATACTGAGCCATCCACATAGTCGACAAGAGAATGAATCACACTTTGAGGGTGAATCACCACCTCGACCTGCTCCGGCCGCGCATCGAACAACCAGCAGGCCTCGATCAACTCCAGACCCTTGTTCATCATACTGGCCGAATCCACGGAGATTTTGCGCCCCATGGACCAGTTCGGATGGGCGCACGCCTGATCGGGTGACACATGCTCCAACTCCGCCAACGGGGTCTGCCGGAACGGCCCACCGGAAGCAGTCAACAGGATGCGACGCACACCCACCTGGCCAAGGCCGCGGGCGTAGTCACCTGGCATGCATTGGAAGATGGCGTTGTGTTCGCTGTCCAGCGGCAGCAGCACGGCACCGCTTTTACGCACCGCCTGCATAAAGAGCGCGCCGGACATGACCAATGCTTCTTTATTGGCCAACAGGATCTTCTTGCCCGCATCGACGGCCGCCAAGGTCGGACGCAGGCCCGCAGCCCCGACAATCGCGGCCACGACGGTATCCACCTCGGCGTCAGCCGATACCTGGCACAAGCCCTCTTCGCCAACCAGCACCTGCGTAGCCAAGCCAGCAGCCCGCAGCTCATCCTGCAGGCCGCGCGCAGCAGCGGCTTCAGGCACGACCGCAAAGCGCGGCGCATGGCGAACGCACAGCGCCAGCAACTCACTCAAACGGGTGAACCCGGTCAGGGCAAAGACTTGGTAGCGCTCAGGGTGACGAGCAATCACATCCAGCGTGCTCAACCCCACCGAGCCGGTAGCACCCAGCACAGTCACTTGTTGCAGACGGCTCACGAAGCGGTCATCCACAGCAGTACGGCAAAGATCGGGATAGCGGCGGTGAGACTGTCGATACGGTCCAGCACGCCGCCATGACCCGGCAGCAGGTTACTGCTGTCCTTGATCCCGGCCTGACGCTTGAACATGCTTTCGGTGAGGTCGCCCACGACCGAGATAAATACGACGACGGCCGTACCCACCAGAGCCAGGAAAATCCCCTTTGCCGACCAGTCGCGCATAACGCCCACCACGACGGTAATCAGCAGGGTCAAGGCCAGGCCGCCATACACGCCTTCCCAGCTCTTACCAGGACTGACCGCCGGCGCCAGCTTGCGCTTGCCGAACGCGCGACCGGAGAAGTAAGCGCCGATATCAGCACCCCACACCAGCACCATAACCGCCATGATCAACCAGTTGCCCATCGGCGAATTCTTGATCTCCACCAGGCCTTGCCAGGCCGGCAGCAGAATCAGCAAGCCAATGACCAACTTGCTGGCAACGCTGGACCACTGGCCGCTGGTACGCGGATACGTCAGTACCAGATAAGTCGCCAGCACCCACCACAACACCGCCGCGCCCAACACCCAAGGCACCACGATGCTCGACAAGGTGTGCATCAGAAACAGTAACACCGCCACGACAGCGGCATAGGCCACGCGCGGCAACTGCGCACTGAAACCTGCCAGGCGCGCCCATTCCCAGGCACCCAGGGTCACCACCAGGCCGATAAACAGCGCAAAGCCGGAACCGTTGAGCAGGAAAAACCCACACAAGGCAATGGGTAACAGGATCAGTGCTGTGATGATTCGTTGTTTAAGCATTTAAACCCGGGCTCCAGCTTCGATCTGCTCGCTCGTTTTACCAAAGCGCCGCTGACGGGAAGCGAAATCTGCCAGCGCTGTACGCATGGCATCGTGTTTGAAGTCCGGCCAGAACAGGTCGGAGAAGTACAGCTCAGTGTAAGCCAGCTGCCACAAGAGAAAATTGCTGATGCGGTGCTCGCCACCGGTACGGATGCACAAGTCCGGTAACGGCAGATCGCCCGTCACCAGACAGGTTTGCAACAGTTCAGGCGTGATGTCGTCGGGCCGCAGATGGCCGGCCTGCACTTCGCGGGCAAGCCGCTGCGCCGCCTGGGCAATATCCCACTGACCACCGTAATTGGCCGCTATCTGCAACACAAAGCGGTTGGCGCCGGCGGTGATGGCCTCGGCTTCGCGCATGGCGGTCTGCAGCTCCGGGTGGAACCGCGAGCGATCACCGATGATACGCAGGCTGATGTTGTTATCGTTGAGGCGCTTGGCCTCACGACGCAGCGCCTTGAAGAACAAGTCCATCAAGGCGGTGACCTCATCGACCGGACGCTGCCAGTTTTCACTGGAGAAAGCGAACAAGGTCAATACTTCGACCTTGGCCTCAGCGCACACCTCAATCACAGCCCGTACCGCGTCGACACCCGCTTTATGCCCGGCGACACCCGGCATAAAGCGTTTTTTCGCCCAGCGATTATTCCCATCCATGATGATCGCGACATGGCGCGGCACCACTGAGGGTACAGTCTGCTTGGTCTTTTCCATGAAGGCGTCCTGACCCCTTATACGGCCATCAGGTCCTTTTCTTTTTCTTCCGTGGCCTTAGTGATCTGGGCCTCGGCATCTTTGGTCAACTTGTCGATATCGGCAACGGCGCGACGTTCTTCGTCTTCGCTGATTTCCTTGTCCTTGACCAGTTTCTTCAGATCACCCAAGGCGTCACGACGGATGTTGCGCACGGCAACACGGGCGTCTTCGGCGGCACTGCGCGCCTGCTTGGTGAAGCCCTTGCGGGTTTCTTCGGTCAGGGCAGGCATGGAGATCAGCAGCAACTCACCGAGGTTAGTCGGGTTGAGGTTCAGGCCGGCACTCTGGATGGCCTTGTCGACCGCGGCGAGCATGTTGCGCTCGAACGCCACAACTTGCAGGGTGCGCGAGTCTTTAACGGTGATATTGGCCACTTGGGTGATAGAGGTGTCGGTACCGTAGTACGGCACCATCACGCTGCCCAGGATGCTCGGGTGAGCCTTGCCGGTACGAATCTGGCCAAATGCATGGGCCAGAGACTCCAGGGATTTCTGCATACGCTCTTGAGCGTCTTTCTTGATTTCGTTGATCATTGTTGGCCTTCCTCGATCAGAGTCCCTTCTGCGCCGCCGTGTACGATATTCAGCAGGGCGCCGGGCTTGTTCATGTTAAATACGCGCAGCGGCATCTTATGGTCGCGGCACAGGCAAATAGCCGTCAGGTCCATCACGCCCAGCTTGCGATCCAGTACTTCATCGTAGGTCAGATGATCGAACTTCTCGGCATGCGGGTCTTTGAATGGGTCTGCGGTGTACACGCCATCCACCTTGGTGGCCTTGAGCACCACGTCGGCGTCGATCTCGATAGCGCGCAGACACGCCGCAGAATCGGTCGTGAAGAACGGGTTGCCGGTACCGGCAGCGAAGATCACCACTTCTTTGGCGTTCAGGTGACGCATGGCTTTGCGGCGATCATAGTGATCGGTCACGCCTACCATGGAAATAGCCGACATCACGATAGCCGAGATATTGGCACGCTCCAGGGCGTCACGCATGGCCAAAGCGTTCATCACAGTGGCCAGCATGCCCATGTGGTCGCCGGTGACCCGATCCATGCCCGCCGCACTCAGTGCAGCGCCGCGGAACAGGTTGCCGCCACCGATCACCAGGCCGACTTGCACGCCGATTCCGACCAGTTGGCCGACTTCCAGCGCCATGCGGTCGAGCACTTTGGGATCGATCCCGAACTCTTCCGAGCCCATCAGGGCCTCGCCGCTGAGCTTGAGTAGAATGCGTTTATAGCGAGCCTGATAACCACTGCCCTGCTGAGCCATTGCGAATCTCTCCTGCGGCGTATTTTAAAAATTCTTGGCGAGCCGTTTACGGCTTGCGTTCACTCCAGCTGGACGCTTTCACAGCGCCATCGGAACACGGCTTTGTAAGCCAGTTCCGAAGGGAAGCCAAATAAAATCGGCCTGCCCATTTGAAAAGAGGCTGCGCGCGTGAGCGGGCAGCCTCTTTCGGCGACAGTTAAAAACTGTCTTATTGCTTGGCGGCAGCCAGCTGGGCAGCAACTTCTTCAGCGAAGTTGTCGACCGGCTTCTCGATGCCATCACCTACTTTGTAGTAAGTGAAGGAAACGATTTCAGCACCGGCTTTCTTGGCCAGTTCGCCAACCTTGATTTCAGGGTTCTTGACGAACGCCTGCTCAACCAGACTTGCTTCAGCCAGGAACTTGCTGATGCGGCCTTTGATCATGTTTTCAACAATGTTCTCTGGCTTGCCAGCGATCTTGTCAGCATTGAGGCTCAGGAACACGGCTTTTTCGCGCTCGATTGCTTCAGCGGACACTTCCGATGGCAGCAGGAATTCAGGGTTGCTCGCCGCTACGTGCATAGCGATGTCTTTGGCCAGCTCAACGTCGCCGCCTTTCAGAACAACCGCGACACCGATTTTGTTGCCGTGCAGGTAACCGCCAACAACATCACCTTCCACGCGGCTCAAGCGACGGATGTTGACGTTTTCGCCAACCTTGCCGACCAGTACCAGGCGCGCAGCTTCTTGAGCTTCGATCAACGGCTCAACAGCGGTCAGCTTGTCAGCGAAGGCTTTTTCGACGCTTTCAGCAACGAACGCCTTGAAGTCGTCCTGCAGAGCCAGGAAGTCGGTCTGCGAGTTCACTTCCAGCAGAACAGCGGATTTGCCGTCTTCTTTCAGAGCGATCGCGCCTTCAGCAGCTACGTTGCCTGCTTTCTTGGCAGCCTTGATGGCGCCGGAAGCACGCATGTCATCAATGGCTTTTTCGATGTCGCCGTCAGCCTTTTCCAGGGCTTTCTTGCAATCCATCATGCCTTCGCCAGTACGCTCACGCAGTTCTTTAACCAACGCTGCAGTAATTGCTGCCATTTTCAAATTCCTCTTGGATAGGTTTTCAACCATTCCACCCGATCGAACGGGGGATCAATTCTTCCCGAATCTGTGTTGTAGGCCGCTGCACGTTACAAATGATGTAGCTGCGCTGCCGACAAACGGTTTTCGAGGTGGCAAAAAGGGGGCCAAGCCCCCTTTTTGCTTACTGAGTCAACGCCAGGGCGTCAATTACTCAGCTGCGGCTACCGGAGCTTCTTCAACGAACTGCTCGGTACCACCAGCAACGTGGTTACGACCACGGATTACAGCGTCAGCCATCGAACCCATGTACAGCTGGATAGCGCGGATTGCGTCATCGTTGCCTGGGATGATGTAGTCAACGCCTTCCGGGCTGCTGTTGGTATCGACTACGCCGATAACAGGGATGCCCAGCTTGTTGGCTTCGGTGATCGCGATGCGCTCGTGATCAACGTCGATAACGAACAGTGCGTCAGGCAGACCGCCCATGTCCTTGATACCACCCAGGGAACGATCGAGCTTTTCCAGGTCACGGGAGCGCATCAGCGCTTCTTTCTTGGTCAGCTTGGCGAAAGTACCGTCTTCGGCTTGCACTTCAAGGTCACGCAGACGCTTGATGGAAGCACGGATGGTTTTGAAGTTGGTCAGCATGCCGCCCAACCAGCGGTGATCGACGTACGGCGAACCGCAACGTGCTGCTTCTTCAGCAACGATCTTGCCAGCGGAACGCTTGGTGCCGACGAACAGAATCTTGTTTTTGCCCTGGGCCAGACGCTCTACGAAAGTCAGCGCTTCGTTGAACATTGGCAGGGTTTTTTCAAGGTTGATGATGTGGATCTTGTTACGCGCGCCGAAAATGTATTTACCCATTTTCGGGTTCCAGTAACGGGTCTGGTGACCGAAGTGCACACCGGCCTTCAGCATATCGCGCATGTTGACTTGGGACATGATAGTTCCTTAATAAGTCGGGTTTGGCCTCCACGTATCCCAATGACCAACCAGCGGCATCAAGGCCTCCGGCACCCAGGTCATCGTGTCGACACGTGTGTGGATTTAAGCTCTTCGGGGCATCCCCGGAAAGCGGCGCATTTTATACCACACGAAGGGCGAAAACGAAACCCGCAATCACATTTGCAGTGCGCACGTGATCCGTAACCCTTTGAATAGAGCGAATTTAACCCCACTCTATAGAGAGAAGCGATCGTCAGGGGCTCATGGTTTGCAGCCCGCGTCTGTTAGAATCGCGTTTTTTGGGGCTCGTGCGAATCATGCAACCTTTTGTCGCACGCCCGTAAACCGTATTGATTTCAGCGCGTCGCGCTAGAGAGAGCCTGTATGACCGTTAGTTTGAAAACCGCCGAAGACATTGCCGGCATGCGTATCGCCGGCAAACTGGCTGCCGACGTGCTGGAAATGATTGCCGAACACGTCAAGCCCGGCGTCACCACCGAAACCCTGAACCAGATCTGCCATGACTATATAGTCAACGTGCAGGGCGCCATTCCTGCGCCACTGAACTACAAAGGGTTCCCCAAGTCGATCTGCACCTCGGTCAACCACGTGGTGTGCCACGGGATTCCGGGCGACAAGCCGTTGAAGGACGGCGACACCCTGAACATCGACGTCACCGTGATCAAGGACCGCTATTTCGGCGACACCAGCCGCATGTTCCACGTCGGCACCGTGCCGGTCTGGGCCGAGCGCCTGTCCCAGGTCACCCAGGAATGCATGTACAAGGCCATCGAAATCGTCAAACCCGGCTGCCGCCTGGGCGACATCGGTGAAGTGATCCAGAAGCACGCCGAGAAGAACGGTTTCTCGGTCGTGCGCGAATTCTGCGGCCACGGCATCGGCACCGTTTTCCACGAAGAGCCGCAGATTCTGCACTACGGCCGCGCCGGCACCGGCATGGAACTCAAGGCCGGCATGACCTTCACCATCGAGCCGATGATCAACCAGGGCAAGGCCGACACCAAGGTACTCGGCGACGGCTGGACCGCCATCACCAAGGACCGCAAGCTCTCGGCCCAGTGGGAACACACCCTGTTGGTCACCGAAACCGGTTACGAGATCTTCACCCTGCGCGCCGACGACACGATCCCTCGCGTCTCGGCCTGACAGGTTGTTCAGGTTTTCCCATAGCGTGTTGTGACCGACTGACAGATAGAAAGGAAAGCCGATCGATGCCCCAGGTGGATCCCGAACTCTTCGACCGTGGCCAGTTCCAGGCGGAACTGGCTCTGAAGGCAAGCCCCATCGCCGCGTTCAAGAAGGCAATCCGCCAGGCCCGCGAGGTGCTCGACGAGCGCTTTCGCCGCGGCCGGGACATCCGCCGACTGATCGAGGACCGCGCCTGGTTTGTCGACAATATCCTGCAAAAGGCCTGGGAACAGTTCAATTGGAGCGAAGACGCCGATATCGCCCTGGTGGCTGTCGGTGGCTACGGCCGTGGCGAACTGCACCCCTACTCCGACATCGACCTGCTGATCCTGCTGGACAGCGCCGATCATGAGATTTTTCGCGATTCCATCGAGCGTTTTCTCACGCTGTTGTGGGACATCGGCCTGGAAGTCGGCCAGAGCGTGCGCTCGGTTGACGAATGCGCCGAAGAGGCCCGCGCCGACCTCACCGTGATCACCAACCTGATGGAAAGCCGCACCATTGCCGGGCCCGAGCGTTTACGCCAGCGCATGCTCGAGGTCACCAGTACCGCACACATGTGGCCGAGCAAAGACTTCTTCCTGGCCAAGCGCGCCGAGCAGAAGGCGCGTCATCACAAGTACAACGACACCGAATACAACCTGGAGCCCAACGTCAAAGGCTCGCCGGGCGGGCTACGCGACATCCAGACGATTTTGTGGGTAGCCCGTCGCCAATACGGCACCCTGAACCTGCGCGCCCTGGCCGGCGAAGGCTTTCTGGTGGAGAGCGAAAACGCCCTGCTGGCCTCGTCCCAGGAGTTCCTGTGGAAGGTGCGCTACGCCTTGCACATGCTCGCCGGGCGCTCTGAAGACCGCCTGCTGTTTGACCACCAGCGCTCCATAGCCACCCTGCTGGGCTTCGAGGGCGAAGACGCCAAGACCAGCATAGAAAGTTTCATGCAGCAGTATTACCGGGTGGTCATGAGCATTGCCCAGCTCAGCGACCTGATCATCCAGCACTTTGAAGAAGTGATCCTGGCCCCCGACGACGAAGCGCCGCCACAGCCGATCAATGCACGCTTCCAACTGCACGATGGTTACATCGAGGCGCGCAACGACAACGTATTCCGCCGCACGCCGTTCGCCATGCTGGAAATCTTCGTATTGATGGCCCAGCAGCCGGAAATCAAAGGCGTACGTGCCGACACCATCCGCCTGCTGCGGGAACACCGCCACCTGATCGACGATGAGTTTCGCAACGATATTCGCAACACCAGCCTGTTCATCGAACTGTTCAAGTGCAAGATCGGCATACACCGCAACCTGCGCCGCATGAACCGTTACGGGATCCTCGGACGCTACCTGCCGGAATTCGGTTTCATCGTCGGGCAGATGCAGCACGACCTGTTCCACATCTATACGGTGGACGCGCACACGCTGAACCTGATCAAACATCTGCGTAAGCTGCAGTACACCCAGGTGTCAGAGAAATTCCCACTGGCCAGTAAGTTGATGGCCAAGCTACCCAAGCCCGAGCTGATCTACCTGGCCGGCCTGTACCACGACATCGGCAAAGGCCGGCATGGCGACCACTCGGAAGTCGGCGCCGTCGACGCCGAAGCGTTCTGCCAGCGCCATCAGTTGCCTCTGTGGGACAGCCGACTGATCGTCTGGCTGGTGCAGAACCATCTGGTCATGTCGACCACCGCCCAGCGCAAGGACCTGTCGGACCCGCAGGTGATCCACGATTTTGCGCAGATCGTCGGCGATGAAACCCGCCTCGACTACCTGTATGTGCTGACCGTCTCCGACATCAACGCCACCAACCCCACGCTATGGAATTCCTGGCGTGCGAGCCTGTTGCGCCAGCTGTACACCGAAACCAAGCGCGCCCTGCGCCGCGGCCTGGAGAACCCAGTGGACCGCGAAGAGCAGATCCGCCGCACCCAAAGCGCGGCCCTGGATATTCTGGTGCGCGGCGGCAACGACCCGGACGATGTCGAACAGCTGTGGTCGCAACTGGGGGACGATTACTTCCTGCGCCACACCGCCGGCGACGTCGCCTGGCACACTGACGCAATCCTGCAGCAGCCTGTCGATGGCGGCCCGCTGGTACTGATCAAGGAAACCACTCAGCGCGAATTCGAAGGCGGCACGCAGATCTTCATTTATGCGCCCGACCAACACGACTTCTTCGCCGTGACCGTAGCGGCCATGGACCAGCTCAACCTGAACATCCATGACGCGAGGGTGATCACCTCCAGCAGCCAGTTCACCCTCGACACCTACATCGTGCTCGACACCGAAGGCGAGTCCATCGGCGACAACCCGGCGCGGGTGAAAAAGATTCGCGAAGGCCTCACCGAAGCGCTGCGCAATCCGGACGACTACCCGACGATCATCCAGCGTCGGGTGCCGCGCCAACTCAAGCACTTTGCCTTTGCGCCACAGGTGACCATCTCCAACGATGCACAGCGCCCGGTGACCGTCCTGGAGCTGAGTGCGCCGGACCGACCCGGCCTGCTGGCGCGCATAGGGGGGATCTTCCTGGAGTTCGACCTGTCGCTGCAGAACGCCAAGATTGCGACGCTCGGCGAGCGCGTGGAAGACGTGTTCTTCATCACCGACGCCAACAACCAGCCACTGTCCGATCCGGAGCTGTGCCTGCGCTTACAGGCGGCGATCGTGCAGCAGTTGAGCGTGACCCAGGAACCCGGTGTCGAGCTAACTCGCCTGACGATTTGATATCAGGAGCGGCCCACCGCTCCCTTTCCAGTTTTTAACGCCTTGCACGAGATCCACCGATGAACAACGCCCTGAACCAGCTGCAGCCCTACCCGTTCGAGAAACTGCGCGCCCTGCTGGGCAGCGTCACGCCAAACCCGGACAAGCGAGCGATTGCCCTGTCCATCGGCGAGCCCAAGCATACGTCGCCGACGTTCGTGGCCGAAGCGCTGAGCAGCAACCTCGACCAAATGGCGGTGTACCCCACCACCCTGGGCATCCCGGCGCTGCGCGAGGCCATTGGAGCCTGGTGCGAACGTCGCTTCAACGTGCCCAAGGGCTGGCTGGACCCGGCGCGCAATATCCTGCCGGTCAACGGCACCCGTGAAGCGCTGTTCGCCTTCACTCAGACCGTGGTCAACCGTGGCGACGACGCTCTGGTGGTCAGCCCGAACCCGTTCTACCAGATCTACGAAGGTGCGGCGTTCCTGGCAGGGGCCAAACCGCATTACCTGCCGTGCCTGGATGAGAACGGCTTCAACCCGGACTTTGATGCCGTCACCCCGGACATCTGGAAACGCTGCCAGATCCTGTTCCTGTGCTCCCCCGGCAACCCGACCGGCGCATTGATCCCGGTCGACACCCTGAAAAAACTCATCGCCCTGGCCGATGAATATGACTTCGTGATTGCTGCCGACGAGTGCTACAGCGAGCTGTACTTCGATGAACAAACCCCGCCGCCCGGCTTGCTGAGCGCCTGCGTCGAGCTGGGTCGCCAGGACTTCAAGCGCTGCGTGGTATTCCACAGCCTGTCCAAGCGCTCCAACCTGCCCGGCCTGCGCTCCGGTTTTGTGGCCGGCGACGCCGATATCCTCAAGGCCTTCCTGCTGTACCGCACTTACCACGGCTGCGCGATGCCGGTGCAAACCCAGCTCGCCAGCATCGCGGCCTGGCAGGACGAAGCCCACGTACTGGCGAACCGCGACCTGTATCGCGAGAAGTTCGACGCGGTGCTGGCGATCCTCAAGCCGGTGCTGGATGTGCAGCACCCCGACGGTGGCTTTTACCTGTGGCCGAATGTGAATGGCGACGACGCCGCCTTCTGCCGTGACCTGTTCGTGGAAGAACACGTGACCGTAGTGCCCGGCTCGTACCTGTCGCGGGAAGTGGAGGGCTTCAACCCTGGCGCCGGCCGAGTCCGCCTGGCATTGGTTGCACCGTTGGCCGAGTGCGTGGAAGCGGCTGAGCGGATTCGTGCATTTATTCAGCGCAAGTCGTAATCCCTGAAAAACCCGCACTGTGCATTGCAGTGCGGGCGCCCAGTGCGATAGCACAGGGAACCCAATGTCCCGCGCTTGCCACTACTCGGCGTATTCCTCCCAAAGAGTAGACCCTATGCGTGTGACATCCCAAAACTCGGGCACCCCCCCGTCCACCCCGTCCCCCGCCGACAACGAACCGCCAGCCCCTGCCGGCGCCTCACGGGCAAAAAGAGGACTGGCCGACACCCGCAGGCTCTGGCCGCCCGGCGTCATTACGGTTGCCTTGGACCTGCGAGATCAAAAAAGCTCCGCCCTGGTGGTGGATGCCATCCGGGAGTGGGCCCACAACACTCCGGCCCTGCAATTTCGCATCGTCAGCGGCAGAGAGGGTGATATCCGCATTTCAGATGACGAAGGCCTGAAAGGAGACTGGTCCGTGATTGGCACCGACGCGGACAACGTCCCCCTGAGCGAGCCCACGATGCATTTGGACCGCAACGATGACTCGAAGACATTCCGCGCAACGGTTTTGCACGAGTTCGGACATGCCCTGGGACTGCTGCATGAACACCAGAACCCCGAGCACACCATCAACTGGAAAAAAGAGGCTGTCTACAAGGCTTATGCCAGCGACAATTTTCCCAAAGCACTCGTCTATAGCCAGATTCTGGAACTGCCGGTTGGTGATCATCTGGGGGTCACAACCTATGACAGTAAATCCGTCATGCATTACGCGTACCCCGGCTACATCACCCACGACGGCAAAGGTGTCGATGCCAACAACTGGCTTTCTGACGGCGACAAAGCTATCGCACGTAAACTGTACAGACTGACCCGCTGACGCAGTACAACGCCGGCTGGCCGCTATTTCATCACGCCCAGATTCGCCTCACTCATATCCAGATCCGCCAACACTTCGCGCAACACGTCATCACCGATCTGGTGATGACGGCTGAGGCTGTACAACTCCAGGCGCTGGGCACGCAGGGCCTTGAGGCGCAATTTACGCTCAAGCAGGTCCATCTGCTGCGCCAGCGCCTGGGCTTCGGCCGAGTCGTTGAATACGTCCAACTGATGGCGATATTCCGACATCAACCGCGCCTTGAGCTCGGCGGCCAGTGCGGCCTGGGCGGCGTCCGGGGCTTCACTTCCGGCAGGCTCTTCAGCTTCAAGGGCATGGATCGCCGCCACGGCGGTCTTTTTCCAAGCCTCGCGCACTTCGTTGTGGCGTTTTTCATCGGGGCTCTGTTCGATACCGCGCAACAGCAACGGCAAGGCAATGCAGGCCGCCACCAGTGACAACAGGATCACCCCGGCCGCGATAAAGATCAGCAGATCACGCTCGGGGAAAGCCTGGCCCGGCGCCAACAGCAATGGCACCGACATGACACCGGCCAACGTCACCGCACCGCGCACACCGCCGACGGTCAACAGCCAGCAGGAACGGGCAGTCGGCACAAGCGTCAGCTCACTTTTCCCACGCAGGCGCCGCAACAGGCCCGACAGCCGCCAGATGCTCTGCACCCAGATAAAACGCAGTACCACCAGTACCAGGAAGATTGCGACCACATCCAGGCAGCGATACATCAGGGTCGGCCACAGCGTCGGCTCATGGCTGGCCACGGCCTTGATGATGTCCGGCAGCTGCAAGCCCAACAGCAGGAAGATCAGGCCGTTGAACGCAAACTCCAGCAACGACCAGACGCTGCGGTTGAGCAGGCGGGTGCTGGTCTGGCGTGGCAGCAGGTCGAGCCAGCTCTGCATCATGCCGGCGGCCACCGCCGACAGAATGCCCGATGCGCCCAGACGCTCGGCCAGCACATAGGCGGCAAACGGCAACAGCAACATGAACACCACGTGTGTCGCCGGGTCGTCCCAACCGCGGGCGATCATCCAGGCACGCAGCCGGCCGACCAGCCAGCTCAGCGCCACCCCGACGGCCAGGCCGCCCACGGCAACCAACACGAACGTCAGGCTGGCATCCGCCAGGGAAAACACACCGGTCAACGCCGCTGCCAGGGCGAACTTGAAGGTCACCAGGCCCGAGGCATCATTCATCAATGCTTCGCCTTGAAGCATATGCATCAACGGCTTTGGCAGGCGATTCTGGGAAATGGCTGACACCGCCACGGCATCCGTCGGCGACAACACAGCCGCCAGGGCGAAGGCCACCGGCAAGGGGATCGCTGGCAATAGCCAATGGATGAAATAACCGGCGCCGACTACGGTAAACAGCACCAACCCCACCGCCAGCGTCAAGATCGGCCCGCGCAGACGCCACAACTCACGCTTGGGCATGCGCCAACCGTCGGAGAACAGCAAGGGCGGCAGGAACAGAAAGAGGAACAGCTCCGGGTCCAGCGCCACGTGCAAGCCAAGCGAGGGCCAGGCCAACAGTGCGCCGGCGGCAATCTGCACCAGGGGCAACGGCAGCGGGATGACACGCCCGACCAGGCGCGAAACGCTGACCAGCATCAGCAGGATAAGAACGGTGTAAGCGGTTTGCATAAAGCGGGTTTCCCGGACAATCGACTCGCAACAACACACATCAGGCAACAACTGGCCGTTGAAGTGCCATATTACCCGGCTATGTTACCCATCTATGCTGCGCGCTGGCTTTTGCACAAACGTCGCATGACGCGGGACGAACGGCACCCAAACCCGCTGGTCATGGCATAATCCGTAACCTTTCATTTTCATACGTCCAAAAGGGGGCAATTCCTTGACCGCTTCAAGCAAAACCTTGCACCTTTTCGGCATCAAAGCCTGCGACACCATGAAAAAGGCGCGCACCTGGCTCGATGAACACGCTGTGAGCTATGAGTTCCACGACTACAAAACGGCCGGTATCGACCGCGAACACTTGACCCAATGGTGCAATGAGCACGGTTGGCAGGTGGTTTTGAACCGTGCGGGCACCACCTTTCGCAAACTCGAAGACGAACGCAAAGCCGATCTCGATCAGTCGAAAGCCATTGAATTGATGCTCGCACAACCCTCGATGATCAAGCGCCCGGTGCTCGATCTCGGTGACAGAACCCTGATTGGCTTCAAGCCAGAAAGTTATTCGGCGGCCCTCAAGTAGGCCAGCCTTCCATATTTTTAGAGGTAACAGCATGTCCAATTCCCTGTTCAGCCTGGGCTTCGGCGTCGGCACTCAGAACCGCCAAGGTGCTTGGCTGGAAGTGTTTTACGCACAACCGTTGCTTAACCCGTCGGCTGAAATCGTCGCCGCCATTGCGCCGATCCTTGGTTACACCGAGGGCAACCAGGCCATCACCTTCACCGTGACCCAGGCCCTGCAACTGGCTGACGCCCTCAAAGGCGTCGACACCGCCCAGGCTGCTTTGCTGAGCCGTCTGGCCGAAAGCCACACGCCGCTGGTCGCCACCTTGCTGGCCGAAGACGCCGCACTGACCTCCACCCCAGAGGCCTACCTCAAGCTGCATCTGCTGTCCCATCGTCTGGTCAAGCCCCACGGCCTGAACCTGGCCGGTGTGTTCCCGCAACTGCCGAACGTGGCCTGGACCAGCCAGGGCGCGATCGACATCGGCGAATTGGCCGAGCGCCAACTGGAAGCACGCCTGCGTGGCGAGTTGCTGGAAGTGTTCTCGGTGGACAAATTCCCGAAAATGACCGACTACGTGGTCCCGGCCGGCGTGCGTATCGCTGACGCCGCGCGTCTGCGCCTGGGCGCATACGTGGGCGAAGGCACCACCGTGATGCACGAAGGTTTCGTCAACTTCAACGCCGGCACCGAAGGCCCGGGCATGATCGAAGGCCGTGTCTCGGCAGGCGTGTTCGTTGGCAAGGGGTCGGACCTGGGCGGCGGTTGCTCCACCATGGGCACCCTGTCGGGCGGCGGCAACATCGTGATCAAGGTGGGCGAAGGCTGCCTGATCGGCGCCAACGCCGGTATCGGCATCCCGTTGGGCGACCGCAATACCGTGGAGTCGGGCCTGTACGTCACGGCCGGCACCAAAGTTGCCCTGCTCGACGAGCAGAACCAACTGGTCAAAGTGGTCAAGGCGCGTGAGCTGGCCGGCCAGCCGGACCTGTTGTTCCGTCGTAACTCCGAGACCGGTGCCGTGGAGTGCAAAACCCACAAATCGGCCATCGAACTGAACGAAGCGCTGCACGCTCACAACTAAGCAGCCACTCGATGCCACTAGCGAGCCGCGCCCTGCGGGGGGCGGCTCGCTTATACGAGTTTTGAACACCATGCTTGTGCCCTCCCCCTGGCGCGCCGATTTTCCGGCCATCGCCACCCTGCAACGGCAAGACCAGACCTATCTGGACAGCGCCGCCACCACGCAAAAACCCCAAGCCTTGTTGGATGCCATCAGCCATTACTACGCCAATGGCGCAGCCAATGTGCACCGCGCCCAGCATTTGCCGGGGGCTCACGCGACCCAGGCGTTCGAGGACAGCCGCAGCAAGGTCGCGCAGTGGCTCAATGCAGGCGACACCGGGCAAATCGTTTTCACCCACGGCGCGACCTCTGCGCTGAACCTCTTGGCCTATGGCCTTGAGCACTTATTCAATGCGGGCGATGAAATTGTTATCAGCGCCCTGGAACACCACGCCAACCTGCTGCCCTGGCAGCAACTGGCCAAGCGCCGCGCACTCACGCTGGTGGTATTGCCTCTGGATGATGACGGTGTGATTGACTTAAACGCCGCCACCGCGTTGATCGGGCCGCGCACGCGCCTGCTGGCGGTGAGCCAGTTGTCCAACGTGCTCGGCACCTGGCAACCGCTTGAAGCACTGTTGGCCCTGGCCAAAGCCTACGGTGCCCTGAGTGTGATCGATGGCGCCCAAGGCATCGTCCATGGCCGCCACGACGTACAGGCCCTGGGCTGCGATTTCTATGTATTTTCCAGTCACAAGCTCTACGGCCCGGATGGCGTCGGCGTGCTCTACGGGCGCAACGACGGCCTGCACCACCTGCGTCACTGGCAGTTCGGCGGCGAAATGGTGCAGCAGGCGGACTACCACAGCGCAAGCTTTCGCCCCGCGCCATTGGGCTTTGAAGCCGGCACGCCGCCGATTGCCAGCGTGATCGGCTTAGGCGCGAGCCTCGATTACCTGAGCTCACTGGATCAGCAGGCCGTCATCGCCCATGAAGCCGCGCTGCACGACTACCTGTTACGCGGTTTGAAAGCGCGCAACGGCGTGCGCGTGCTGGGCGCACCGCAGGCGGCATTGGTCAGCTTCGTGGTTGAGGGCGTGCATAACGCCGACCTCGCGCACCTGCTGACCGAACAAGGCATTGCCGTACGTGCCGGGCACCACTGCGCGATGCCGCTGCTCAAGGCGCTGCAGTTGTCGGGGGCGATCCGTGTGTCCCTGGCGCTCTACAACGATTCCGACGACCTGGAACGTTTTTTCGAGGCACTGGACCAAGCCCTGGACATGCTGCGATGAGCCTGCCGGTCGACGCAATCGCGGCACTGGAAACCTTCCAGGCCGTCGGCAGTTGGGAACAACGCGCCCGCTTGCTGATGCAATGGGGCGAACGGCTTCCGGTATTGGCGGATGACGACAAGGTCGATGCCAACCTGGTGCAGGGCTGCGAAAGTCTGGTGTGGTTGGTCGGGCGCCTGGAACAGGGTCATTGGCAGTTTGCCGCCAGCAGCGAGGCGCGGATGATTCGGGGCTTGGTGGCCTTGCTGCTGGCGCGGGTCAACGGATTGTCGGCGCCCGAGTTGCAGGCGGTCGACTTGCCTGACTGGTTCAATCAACTCGGGCTTTCACGCCAGCTGTCGCCGTCGCGCAGCAACGGCTTGAATGCCGTCCTGCAGCGCATGCGCGAACTCAGCCACTCGCCACACTGACACTCAGGCGGGCTTGACCCGCTCTGAAGGCCGGCGCACCCCGGCGACAATCTTGTCCACCGCCTTGGTGGCCGCCACCATGCCGAAGGTGGCAGTGACCATCATCACCGCGCCAAAGCCCCCGGCGCAGTCCAGCTTCACCCCGTCGCCAACAAAACTCTTCTGCAGACAGATACTGCCGTCCGGCTTGGGATAGCGCAGTTGCTCGGTGGAAAACACGCACGGCACGCTGTAATGGCGGGTCACCGTGCGCGAGAACCCGTAGTCACGGCGCAGGGTTGAGCGCACTTTCGAGGCCAAGGGATCGTTGAAGGTGCGGTTCAGGTCACACACCTGGATCAACGTCGGATCAATCTGCCCGCCGGCGCCACCGGTGGTGATGATCTGGATCTTGCGGCGCTTGCACCAGGCAATCAGCGCGGCCTTGGCGTTAACCGCGTCGATGCAATCGATCACGCAATCGATATTGGGGGTGATGTACTCAGCCATGGTGTCGCGGGTGACGAAATCCGCCACCGCATGCACCGTGCAGTCCGGGTTGATGCCGCGCAGGCGCTCGGCCATCACCTCGACCTTGGGCTTGCCCACGGTGCTGTCCAGGGCATGCAACTGGCGGTTGCTGTTGCTGACACAGACGTCATCCAGGTCAAACAGCGAAATCTCACCCACCCCGCAACGGGCCATGGCTTCGGCTGCCCAGGAACCTACGCCGCCGACGCCGACGATCGCCACATGGGCCGCTTTCAAGCGTTCCAGGCCTTCAATGCCATACAAACGGGCGACGCCTGCAAACCGCGGATCTTCTGTACTCATGACCATTACCCCAAAAACCGGCGCGCATTATGGACTACGCAGCGACAAGTTCGAAGCGACAAGCTACAAGTAAAGAACTTAGATGGCCTTTCGCTGACTAACGTCCGGCTTTTCTCTGTCCGCTGTACGCTCGGGGAAAGGCCGGTGTAGGATGCGCGCCGTTCGGCGCAGGCCGGCACCTCTTTTCGTTCCACACCTTTTGGAACCCGACATAACCATGGCATCGCGTAAATTTGGACTCAACCTGGTGGTGGTGCTGGCAATTGCCGCGCTGTTCACCGGCTTCTGGGCGCTGATCAACCGCCCGGTCACCGCTCCCAACTGGCCTGAGCAGATATCCGGTTTTTCCTACTCGCCGTTCCAGCAAGGCCAGTACCCACAGAAAAACCAATACCCCAGCGACGAACAGATGCGTCAGGACCTTGCCATCATGAGCAAGCTGACGGACAACATCCGTACCTATTCGGTCGACGGCACCTTGGGCGATATCCCCAAGCTGGCCGAAGAGTTCGGCCTGCGCGTGACCCTGGGCATCTGGATCAGCCCCGACCTGGAACGCAACGAACGCGAGATCCAACGCGCTATCGAAATTGCCAACAACTCGCGCAGTGTCGTGCGAGTGGTGGTGGGTAACGAAGCGCTGTTCCGTGAAGAGATCACCCCAGAGGCACTGATCGTGCTGCTGGACCGGGTGCGCGCCGCCGTAAAAGTGCCGGTGACCACCTCTGAGCAATGGCACATTTGGGAAAAAAACCCACAGTTGGCCAAGCACGTCGACCTGATTGCCGCGCACATCCTGCCGTTCTGGGAATTCATTCCCATGGACAAGGCCGGCCAGTACGTACTCGATCGCGCCAGGGACCTGAAAAAACTGTTCCCGAAAAAGCAATTACTGCTGTCGGAAGTGGGCTGGCCGAGCAACGGACGCATGCGCGGTGGCAACGAAACCTCCCCTGCCGACCAGGCCATTTACCTGCGTACCTTGGTCAATAAGCTCAATCGCCAAGGCTACAACTACTTCGTGATCGAGGCCTTCGATCAGCCGTGGAAAGTCAGCGACGAAGGCTCGGCCGGCGCTTATTGGGGCGTGTTCAACGCCGCGCGCCAGCAGAAATTCAATTTTGAAGGCCCGGTGGTGGCGATCCCGCAATGGCGCGTGCTGGCGATCGGATCGGTCGTGCTTGCGTTGCTGTCGCTGACCCTGTTGATGATCGACGGCTCATCCCTGCGCCAACGTGGCCGTACCTTCCTGACCTTTATCGCGTTCTTGTGCGGTTCGGTGCTGGTGTGGATCGGCTACGACTACAGCCAGCAATACAGCACCTGGTTCAGCGTGACCGTGGGCGTGCTCCTGGCCCTCGGCGCCCTGGGTGTGTTCATCGTGTTGCTGACCGAAGCCCACGAACTGGCCGAAGCCGTGTGGACCCACAAGCGTCGACGTGAATTCCTGCCGGTCGAAGGGGATTCGGACTACCGCCCGAAAGTGTCGATCCACGTGCCCTGCTACAACGAGCCACCCGAGATGGTCAAACAGACCCTCGACGCCCTGGCTGCCCTGGATTACCCGGACTACGAAGTCCTGATCATCGACAACAACACCAAAGACCCGGCGGTATGGGAACCGGTGCGTGACTACTGCGAAACCCTGGGTCCGCGCTTCAAGTTCTTCCACGTCGCGCCCCTGGCCGGTTTCAAGGGCGGCGCGCTGAACTACCTGCTTCCGCATACGGCCAAGGATGCTGAAGTGATCGCCGTGATCGACTCGGACTACTGCGTGTCGCCGAACTGGCTCAAGCACATGGTGCCGCACTTCGCCGACCCGAAAATCGCCGTGGTGCAGTCGCCCCAGGACTACCGCGACCAGAACGAAAGCACCTTCAAGAAGCTCTGCTACGCGGAATACAAAGGCTTCTTCCATATCGGCATGGTCACCCGTAACGACCGCGACGCGATCATCCAGCACGGCACCATGACCATGACCCGCCGCTCGGTGCTTGAAGAGCTGGGCTGGGCCGACTGGTGTATCTGTGAAGACGCGGAACTGGGCCTGCGCGTGTTCGAGAAAGGTCTGTCGGCCGCGTATTACCACGACAGCTACGGCAAGGGCTTGATGCCGGATACCTTTATCGACTTCAAGAAGCAGCGTTTCCGTTGGGCCTATGGCGCGATCCAGATCATCAAGCGTCACACGGCCAGCCTGCTGCGCGGCAAGGACACAGAGCTGACCCGTGGTCAGCGTTACCACTTCCTCGCGGGCTGGTTGCCGTGGGTGGCGGACGGCATGAATATCTTCTTCACCGTCGGCGCACTGTTGTGGTCGGCGGCGATGATCATCGTGCCAACCCGGGTCGACCCGCCGCTGCTGATTTTCGCGATTCCGCCGTTGGCGTTGTTCGTGTTCAAGGTGGGCAAGATCATCTTCCTGTACCGCCGTGCGGTAGGCGTCAACCTCAAGGACGCGTTCTGCGCGGCCCTGGCCGGCCTGGCGCTGTCCCACACCATCGCCAAAGCGGTGCTGTATGGCTTCTTCACCAGCAGCATTCCGTTCTTCCGTACACCGAAAAACGCCGACAACCACGGCTTCTGGGTGGCCATTTCCGAAGCCCGCGAAGAAATGTTCATCATGCTGCTGTTGTGGGGCGCGGCGCTGGGGATCTACCTGGTGCAGGGCCTGCCGAGCAATGACATGCGCTTCTGGGTGGTGATGCTGCTGGTGCAATCGCTCCCGTACGTGGCGGCGCTGGTCATGGCGTTCCTCTCGTCGTTGCCTAAACCGGCAGTGGCGGTGGAGCCTGCAAGCACTGTGTAAAAACTTGCGCAATGCACTAAACGGCGGCCTCTGGTCGCCGTTTTGCTATAAGATAACGGCCGTTTTGTGCGCCTTGCCTGCTCATCTATAAAGCTGTGGAGTTTCCCCCATGACGGCCCATGCCGACCTTTCGCCGACCCTTCAACTTGCCATCGACTTGATCCGTCGCCCCTCGGTCACGCCGATCGATGCCGATTGCCAGAAGCTGATGATGCAGCGCCTGGGCGACGCTGGTTTTGCGCTGGAGCCGATGCGCATCGAAGACGTGGACAACTTCTGGGCCACCCACGGCAAGCATGAAGGCCCGGTGCTGTGCTTTGCCGGCCACACCGACGTGGTGCCGACCGGCCCGGTGCAGGCCTGGCAGAACGACCCGTTCGACGCGCTGATCGACGAAAACGGCATGCTCTGCGGGCGCGGCGCCGCCGATATGAAAGGCAGCCTGGCCGCCATGCTGGTGGCGTCGGAGCGTTTCGTTGCCGACTACCCGGACCACAAGGGTTCGGTCGCCTTCCTGATCACCAGCGATGAAGAAGGCCCGGCGCACCACGGCACCAAAGCCGTGATCGAACGCCTGGCCGCACGCAAAGAGCGTCTGGACTGGTGCATCGTCGGCGAACCGTCGAGCACCACGCTGGTGGGTGACGTGGTCAAGAACGGCCGTCGCGGCTCCCTCGGCGCCACGCTGACCGTGCGCGGTGTACAGGGCCACGTGGCCTACCCGCACCTGGCGAAGAACCCGATCCATCTGGCAGCCCCCGCCCTGGCCGAACTGGCTGCCGAACATTGGGACGACGGCAACACGTTCTTCCCACCGACCAGTTTCCAGATCTCCAATCTCAATGCCGGCACTGGCGCCACCAACGTGATTCCCGGTGACCTGACCGCGGTGTTCAATTTCCGTTTCTCCACCGAATCCACCGTCGAAGGCCTGCAACAGCGGGTCGCGGCGATTCTCGACAAACACGGCCTGGACTGGCACGTGGAATGGGCGCTGTCGGGCCTGCCGTTCCTCACCGAACCCGGCGCGCTGCTCGATGCCGTGTCCGCCAGCATCAAGGCGATCACCGGTCGCGAGACCCAAGCGTCCACCAGCGGCGGCACTTCGGACGGTCGTTTCATCGCCACCCTCGGCACCCAGGTGGTCGAACTGGGCCCGGTCAACGCAACGATCCATCAGGTCAACGAGCGCATCCTCGCCAGCGACCTCGACGTGCTGACCGACATCTACTACCAAACCCTGATCAAGTTGCTCGCCTGATGCTCGCGTGCCCCATTTGCAGCGCTCCGCTCAATGCGGTGGACAATGGCGTGGCGTGCCCGGCCGGGCACCGCTTCGACCGCGCGCGCCAGGGTTACCTGAACCTGTTGCCGGTGCAGCACAAGAACAGCCGCGATCCGGGTGACAACCTGGCCATGGTCGAGGCGCGCCGCGACTTCCTCAACGCCGGGCACTACGCCCCCGTGGCCAGACGCCTGGCAGAACTGGCGGCCGAGCGCGCGCCGCAGCGCTGGGTCGACATCGGTTGTGGCGAGGGTTACTACACTGCCCAAATAGCCGACGCCCTGCCCCACGCCGACGGCTACGCGCTGGACATCTCCAAGGAAGCGGTCAAGCGCGCCTGCAAGCGCAAGCCGGCGCTGACCTGGTTGATCGCCAGCATGGCCCGCGTACCGTTGGCCGATGCCAGCTGCCAGTTCCTGGCCAGCGTCTTCAGTCCGTTGGACTGGCTGGAGGCCAAGCGCCTGCTCAGCCCTGGCGGCGGCTTGATGAAGGTCGGCCCCACCAGCGGCCATCTGATGGAACTGCGCGAACGCCTGTACGACGAGGTGCGCGAATACACCGACGACAAGCACCTGGCCCTGGTCCCCGAAGGCATGAGCCTGGCCCACAGCGAAACCCTGACGTTCACATTGAGCCTGGCCGAGCCTCAGGACCGTGCCAACCTATTGGCGATGACACCGCACGGCTGGCGCGCCAGCGCCGAACGGCGCGCCGAGGTGATCGAAGCCGCTGAGCCGCTGCAGGTCACCGTATCGATGCGCTACGACTATTTCGTGCTTCAATAAGCGACTTTTAAGCATCCGCGAATGGATTTTCGAATCCCGCAACGAGGAACATCCATGCGCCAACCCGATATCGAGATTTACCTGAAGGACGCTGACGTCGACTACAAGGCCATCGCCGCCTGGCTGGCCCAAGCGCTCGGCTCGTGCACCGACTGGGTACAGAAGGGCCAGACCTACAAGTGCAAGGCCGGCAACGTGCCCGTGACCTGGCTGCCCAAAGCCGTCGGCAAATGGAACAGCCTGTACCTGGAGAGCGACCAGACGCCGTGGGACGACGACATCGCCTGCGCCCGCGCCGCATTTGCCGCGCTGAACGTGGAAGTGCGCTGCGCGCCGGGGACGTGGGTCGAGGAAGAAGGCGAGGAAAGTGCCGACACCTGGATTCGGATCAGTGCGGACGGCGAAGAGCAGATTACCTGGAAGACACATTAATTAAGGAACGTGGCACAAACATCAATGACACCCCTGCATTGTTGGGAGGGGGTTATAACAACCCTTGTCGATTCGCTTCATACCAAACAAAGGGTGATAGCTTCTTGAAGGTCTTCTGGTGTTTGTGCTCCGTATACTCCTGATAGTGTCGTGCCCTGGCGGCCTTGAGTTCAGGTGCATTTAGCTTCAGGCGAGTCATCGTTCTGCGAGCGTGTTTCTTGTGCAACGTAGCCAGCGCAGGATTGACTCGAATATTTCCCTTCGCCAAGTTCAGGAAAAATGTATTCGGTGTGAGTCCGATAGGGTCCAGCACACTATGCGCGCCCTTGCTCCGATTCGCGCCCAAGCAGGAAAGACGGTAGTTATCCCACTCATAGGCGTCCCCCGCCCGAGTCGACTTCGCAATGAAATGGTCTGTTGAACTCGCCCCAGTACTCCACTCAAAGTAAATAGCCAGATAGGCGCACGTACCCGAATACGCCTTCCACAATTGGAGGTTGGAGTGCGCCCAATACCTAGGTAATTTTGAAGCTTTAGGAGGGGCACTATTCAGATGGATATTATGCTTGGCCAACCAGGCCAAGCCTTTTTGACGAACCTCCACATTGAAGTCGTTAGGCTCGGGGTGTAGTGGTCAACTAATCCCGGACACGACGTTAAGTTTTTTTTCGGCCTGAGCCGGTGGCAGCCCACCATTAAATTGGTGCGGTCGAATCCAGTTGTATCGGTGCATCAAAAAATGGCTGATATCCC